>JAURZK010000181.1 GCA_030653505.1 Rubrivivax sp. | reverse complement strand
CGCAGGCAGGGCCGCACGTCCCGCTCAGGCCTTGAGGAACTCGGCACGGCTCGCCAGCCAGCGCTGCACGTGCGCGGCCGCCACTGCCGGGTGCTCGCGCAGCAGCCGCGGCGCCACGGCGCGGGCCTGCTGCAGCAGCGCGCTGTCTTCGGCCAGGTCGGCAAAACGCAGCAGTGCGTCGCCGCTCTGGCGCGCGCCCATGAATTCGCCCGGGCCGCGAATGTCGAGGTCGCGGCGTGCGATCTCGAACCCGTCGTGGGTCTCGACCATGGCCTTCAGCCGCGCCTTGCCCGTGGCCGACAGCGGCCCGCTGTAGAGCAGCACGCAGACGCTGGCCACCGCCCCGCGGCCGACGCGCCCGCGCAACTGGTGCAGCTGCGCCAGGCCGAAACGTTCGGCGTGCTCGATGACCATCAGGCTGGCGTTGGGCACGTCGACGCCGACCTCGATCACGGTGGTGGCCACCAGCAGCTTCATCTCGCCGGCGGTGAACAGCGCCATCACCGCTGCCTTTTCGGCCGACTTCATGCGCCCGTGTAGCAGGCCGACCACCGTGCCAGGCAGCGCGGCGCTCAGCTCGGCGTGCGTGGCGGTGGCGTTCTGCAGGTCGATGTGTTCGCTCTCCTCGACCAGCGGGCACACCCAGTAGACCTGGCGTCCCAGCAACACCTCGCCGCGGATGCGGGCGATCACCGCGTCGCGCTTGCCGTCGGCAAACACCTTGGTGACGATGGGCGTGCGGCCGGGCGGCAGCTCGTCGATGGTGCTGACGTCGAGGTCGGCGTAGTAGCTCATCGCCAGCGTGCGCGGGATGGGCGTGGCGCTCATCATCAGCAGGTGAGGTTCGAGCCCGCGGTCTTCGTTCGATGGCGCGTCCGGGATGGCACCGTCATCGGCGTGTGCGCCCAGCTTGGCCCGCAAGGCCAGCCGCTGCGCCACGCCGAAGCGGTGCTGCTCGTCGACGATGGCCAGCCCCAGGCGCGCAAACACCACGTCGTCCTGGATCACGGCGTGCGTGCCCACCACCAGCTTTGCCTCGCCGCTGGCCACCTGCGCCACCATCGCCTGCCGCGCACGGCCCTTGCGGCTGCCGGTGAGCCAGGCGGTGGTGATGCCCAGAGGCTCCAGCCAGCCCACCAGCTTGCGGAAATGCTGCTCGGCCAGGATCTCGGTGGGCGCCATCAGCGCGCATTGCCAGCCCGCGCCCATCGTCACTGCCGCGGCCAGCGCCGCCACCACCGTCTTGCCCGAGCCCACGTCACCCTGCAGCAGGCGGTGCATGGGTTGCGCGCGGCCGATGTCGGCCGTGATCTCGGCCACCACGCGCTGCTGCGCGGCGGTCAGCTGGAAGGGCAGTGCCGCCCGCAGTCTTGCGGCCAGGCCGCGCGGGACGGCGCGCAGTACCGGCGCGCTCAACGTCGCCCGCGCCGCCTGGGCCTGCGCCTGCGAGAGCTGCTGCGCCAGCAGTTCGTCGAACTTCAGCCGCTGCCATGCCGGGTGGTGGTGGTCTTCCAGCGTCTCGGGGTCGAGATCGCGCGGCGGCTGGTGCAGCAGCTGCAGTGCGTCGCGCAGCGGCGGCAGGCCGGGCGGCACCGTGCCCGGTGGCAGCAGTTCGTGCAGCGGTGCGCGCGCCAGCGCTGAGGCCACCGCCTTGCGCAGGTAAGTTTGCGGCAGCTGCGCGCTGCTGGGGTAGACGGGCGTCAGCGCCTGCGGCAGCGGCGTCTCGGCGGTGACGGCGCGAAACTCGGGATGCACCATCTCGCGGCCGAGAAAGCCACCGCGCACCTCGCCGCGGGCACGCACGGTCTGCCCCACGGCCAGCGTCTTCTGGTGCGAGGGGTAGAAGTGCAGCAAGCGCAGCAGCAGCTCGCCGCTGTCGTCGGCCAGGCGCACGACGAGCTGGCGCCGTGACCGTGTCTCGATGCGGCACTCCTGCACCACACCCTGCACCTGCGCCGTGTCGCCGTCGCGCAGGTTGGCGATGGGGCGCAGGCGCGTTTCGTCGACATAACGCATCGGCAGGTGCAGCGCGAGGTCGATGTCGCGCCGCAGTCCCAGCTTGTGCATCGCGCGCGCCGGGCCCGACAGCTTGACCGCCGCCGCCCGCAAGGGCGCCGGCCCCGGCGTCTCTGGCGGGGCTTTGCGGTCGTCGGCAGGGGCCCGGGCGGTCGGCATGGAACAATTTTGATCCTCGCACGCTCCCAGGCCGGTACAGCCTGCACGCATGAACACGTCCACACCACGCCCGTGCAACGGGACCTACACCGTCGGCGACTTCGACTTCACACTGCCGCCCGAGCTGATCGCGCAGCACCCTGCGGCAGAACGCAGCGCCTCGCGCCTGCTCGACGGGCGCGGCCGCACCCCCGTCGACCGGGCCTTCCGCGACCTGCCCGCGCTGCTGCAGCCGGGCGACCTGCTGGTCTTCAACGACACGAAGGTCATCAAGGCGCGCCTGCTGGGCGAAAAGCCCACCGGCGGCGCGGTCGAAGCGCTGGTCGAACGTGTGCTGCCGGGCGAGGGCATACATGAAGTCTGGGCCCACCTGCGTGCCAGCAAGAGCCCACGTCCGGGCACACTGGTGCGATTTGCCGACGCCTTCGACGCCGAGGTGCTGGCCCGCGTCGGGCCGGAAGACGCACTCTTCCACCTGCGTTTCCCGGCCGACCCGCTGGTGCTGCTGGAACGCCACGGCCACGTGCCGTTGCCACCCTACATCACACATGCCGACACCGCGGAAGACGTGGCGCGCTACCAGACCGTGTTCGCCGCCCGGCCCGGCGCGGTGGCCGCGCCGACCGCGGCGCTGCACTTCGACGAGGCGCTGCTGACCGCGCTGGCGGCGCGGGGCGTGCAGCGCACCGCGGTGACGCTGCACGTCGGCGCCGGCACCTTCCAGCCGGTGCGGGTGGACAACATCGCAGAGCACCGCATGCACAGCGAGTGGTTCGAGGTGGGCAACGACACGGCTGCTGCCATCGCCGCGACGCAGGCGGCCGGCGGGCGTGTGGTTGCCGTCGGCACGACGACGCTGCGCGCGCTGGAGTCGGCCGCGCTGCGCACACCCGAGGGCAGCCCGCTCGCGCCGTTCAGCGGCGAGACCGATATCTTCATCACGCCCGGCTTCGATTTCCGCGTCGTCGACCTGCTGCTGACCAACTTCCACCTGCCCAGGAGCACGCTGATGATGCTGGTCAGCGCCTTCGCCGGCCACGCCCACATCCGCGCGCTGTACCGGCACGCGGTGGAGTCGCGCTACCGCTTCTTCAGCTACGGCGACGCGATGCTGCTGCAGCGCTGATGAAGTGGGGCCCCCAAGCTCGCTGGCGCTCGCTACCCCCGGGGGGCAGTCTGCCAACGGCCCGGCAGAGCCGGTTCCGTGGCGGGAAGCTTGGTCGCTGAGGCGTTCTTCGAGAGTCGCCGGTGGCTTCGTGGGATGGGCAGCGCATGGCGCGCTACCGATGATGCGGCAAGGCGCCTGCGCTCGATGCGGCGCGTGCCCGGCACCCCACCGCACGAGAGGTTCCCATGCCCGAAGGCCTGTCCACCAACCGCAACTGCGAAAGCGCCGCGGCCTGCCTGGTGCAGGCCGGCCGGAAGTTCGTCATCCGCTACCACTCGCGAACCACGGTGCAACCCGAGAAGCGCCTGGGCCCGCGCGAAGCCGCGCTGCTGGCGCGCGCCGGGCTCAGCCTGGGCACGGTCTACCAGGACCGGGCTCAGCAAGCGGCGGACTTCGGCGCCGCGCGCGGCGAGGTCGACGGCATCTCGGCGCTGATCTATGCCGGCCAGGTGGGCCAGCCGCCGGGCAGCGCTGTCTACTTCGCCGTCGACACCGACTTCAGCGCCGCACAGATCCGCGAGTTCGTGCTGCCCTACTTCATCGCCATCGCCAACGTCTTCAGCCGCGCTGGCGGCGGCACGCCCTACCTGAAGATCGGCGTCTACGGCTCGGGCCTGGCCTGCCGGCTGGTCGGGCAACTGCCCTTCGCCGCCTTCCGCTGGCTGGCCGAGGCCACCGGCTGGCGCGAGTCGGCGGCTTACGCCGACTGGCATGTCAAGCAGCACCGCAACACCGGCCAGCAGTTGTGCGCTCTAGGCAGCGGCTTCCAGCGCTGCGAGGCCCGGGAAAGCTTCGGCCAGTTCAAGCCGGTGGGCTTCGACATCGAGTCGGGTCAGGGCGAGTTGCGCCGCGTGAAGACGGCCGAGGCCAACCTGCGCAGCCTGCCCACGACGCAGTTCGGCGACCCCCAGGTCAAGCTGCCGCAGGGCCAGGCCGTGCGCTTGATGGGCCGCTCAGCGCCAGGCTGGGTGCGTGTGCGGGTGAGCATGGGCGGCAGCGAGGTCATCGGGCACATGGCCGAATCGGTGCTGCAGACCGTTGCAGCGCCGGTGCTGGCCCCGGCGCCGCTTCCCGCAGCAGCGCCTGCACCCGCACCCACGGTCGCACCTGCCCCCCCGGCGGTACCTGCGGCGGCGCCCGCGGCCGCACCCGTGGCCCCGGTGTTGGCCCCGGCGCCCACGCCCGCGCCGGCCCTGCCCCGCCTGCCCATCGCGCAGATGCCCGAGAACAGCCCTTCGGCACGGCGCAACGGCACCGGCGGCCGCGCCTCGCCCATCGGCGAAGCCTCGCGCAAGACGCGGGACCCGGCGGCCAGCCCGGCCACGCGTGTGGTGCAGTTGAAGGCGCTGGCCGACTGGCTGGCGGTGGAGAGCAGCGCACGTTATGCGCGCACGCCCGACGCCACGTTCTGCAACGTCTACGCCGCCGACTACGGCTACCTGGCGGGCACCTACCTGCCGCGGGTGTGGTGGACCCACCCGGCGCTGTTGCGCCTGGCGCGCGGCGAAGACGTGCCCGTGCTCTACGGCGACACCGTGCGCGAGATGCGCGCCGACGACCTCTTCGCCTGGCTTGTCGACATGGGCCCGATGTTCGGCTGGCGACGCGTCTTCGACGGTAGCGCGCTGCAGTCTGCGGCCAACGCCGGCGGCGTGGGCGTGATCTGTGCTGACCGCCTGGCCGCGGGCCGCTCCGGGCACATCACGGTCGTCGTGCCAGAGGACGCCGACCACAAGGCGCAGCGCGACGCCGACGGCCACGTCACGCAGCCGCTGCAAAGCCAGGCCGGCGCCGTCAACCGGCGCTACGGCAGTGCCGGCAACAGCTGGTGGATGAGCAGCGACTTCGTCGACCGGGGCTTCTTCGTCCACGACTGAAGCATCGACGCGACGCGTCGTACCGAAGCAAATGCGCAGCGCGGGGCCCCGCCGAGCCTGCGGATCACCCACTTCGTGCAGCTGGCAAGCACATTCACCGCCAGTGGCGACCCGGGTGCGCATCCGCGGAACGGCATCCGGCTGCGCTTTTCACCGCAGGACGGCGGTTACTTCGGCATGGGGGGTGGCGCCGCTTCACCGCCAAGCTGGGGGACGCCGACGCCACGGCCTGCGCCACCTACCGCCACTCCGCCACGGTGGTGCCTGAACCCGGCACCTGGGCGCTAAGGCGCGCGGCGAGAATCCGCGCATGCTGCAATTCCACCTGCTCAAGACCGTCGGCCACGCGCGTCGCGGCCGCCTGCGGCTGAACCACGGCGTCGTCGAGACGCCGGTGTTCATGCCCGTGGGCACCTACGGCACCGTCAAGGGCGTGATGCCGCGTTCGCTCGAGGAGATGGGCGCGCAGATCATCCTGGGCAACACCTTCCACCTGTGGATGCGGCCGGGGCTGGACGTCATCGCGAAGTTCGGCGGCCTGCACCGCTTCGAGGGCTGGAGCAAACCCATGCTCACCGACAGCGGCGGCTTCCAGGTCTGGAGCCTGGGCGAGATGCGCAAGATCAGCGAGGAAGGCGTGCGGTTCGCGTCGCCCGTCAACGGCGACAAGCTCTTCCTCACGCCCGAGGTCAGCATGCAGATCCAGACCGTGCTGAACAGCGACATCGTGATGCAGTTCGACGAGTGCACGCCCTACGAGTCGAAGGGCGCGCTCACGAACGAGGCCGAGGCGCGCAAGTCGATGGAACTCAGCCTGCGCTGGGCCCGCCGCAGCCAGGCCGAGTGCACGCGGCTGGAGAACCGCAATGCGCTCTTCGGCATCGTGCAGGGCGGCATGTTCGAGAACCTGCGCGAGGCCTCGCTGGATGCGCTGGTGGCGATGGACCTGCCCGGCTACGCCGTGGGCGGCGTCAGCGTCGGTGAACCCAAGGACGAGATGCTGCGCATCATGGCGCACACGCCGCAACGCCTGCCGGTGGACAAGCCGCGCTACCTGATGGGTGTGGGTACACCGGAGGACCTGGTCGAGGGCGTGGCGCAGGGCGTCGACATGTTCGACTGCGTGATGCCCACGCGCAATGCGCGCAATGGCCACCTCTTCACGCGCTTCGGCGACCTGAAGATCCGCAACGCGCGCCACAAGGAAGACGAGCGCCCGATCGATCCCACGTGCAGCTGCTACGCCTGCGCCGGCAGCACGGCGGCCGACGGCAACGTGAGCGGCGGCTTCAGCCGTGCCTACCTGCACCACCTCGACCGCTGCGGCGAGATGCTGGGCCCCATGCTGGCCAGCATCCACAACCTGCACTACTACGTGAACCTGATGCGCGAAGTTCGCCAGGCGCTGGACGAAGACCGCTTCGAGGCCTGGCGGGTGACGTTCAAGGGCGACCGCGCCCGCGGCATCGGCTGAAGCGCCACCCGGCGCGGCCGCGCGGGTGCGCCTTCGCCGAACAGGCTCAGTCCACCAGGTGCGCCGCCGCCAGCAGCTCGCGGGTGTAGGGCTGCTGCGGCGCGTCGAAGAGCGCCTCGGCCTCGCCTTCCTCGACCACGTCGCCGTTCTTCATGACCATCACGCGGTGCGACATCGCGCGCACCACGGCCAGGTCGTGGCTGATGAAAAGGTAGCTCAGGCCGTGGCGGCGCTGCAGATCGGCCAGCAGCGCCAGCACCTGCTGCTGCACCGAGACGTCCAGCGCCGAGGTCGGCTCGTCGAGCACCAGCACCTCGGGCTGCAGCACCACGGCGCGCGCGATGGCGATGCGCTGGCGCTGGCCGCCGCTGAATTCGTGCGGGTAACGCTGCAGCACGTCGGCGACACCGTGGCGCGCCGACAGCCCCACCTCGTCGAGCATCGCCAGCACACGTTCCTCGCGCTGCGTCGCCGACAGCTCGGGCTGGTGCAGCGCCAGGCCCTCGCCGACGATCTGGCCTATGGTCATGCGCGGGCTCAGGCTGGCGAATGGGTCCTGGAACACGACCTGCAGCCGCCGCCGCATGCGACGCAGCGGCTCGCGGCCGGCGTTGTCGATGCGCTCGCCATCGACGCTGACGCTGCCACCGCTGAGTGGCTGCAGCGCCAGCAGCGCCATGCCCAGCGTGGTCTTGCCGGAACCCGATTCGCCGACGATGCCCAGCGTCTCGCCGCGTTTCAGGCGCAGCGTGGCGCCCTTCACGGCGCGGAACTGGCGCTTGCCGAACCAGCCCTGGCCGATGGCGAAGCTCACGCCCACGTCGTCGCCCTGCAGCAGCACCGGTGCGTCGTCCTGCACCGGCTGCACCACACGCTGCGGCCGGCTGGCCAGCAGCTTGCGGGTGTAGGGGTGCTGCGGCCGCGCGAAGACGTCGGCGGTGAGGCCGCACTCCACCAGCCGCCCGCGCTCCATCACGCCGACGCGGTGCGTGAAGCGGCGCACCAGGTTCAGGTCGTGGGTGATGAAGAGCATGGCCATGCCGAGCTCGGCCTGCAGTTCGTCCAGCAGCGCCAGGATCTGCGCCTGGATGGTGACGTCCAGCGCCGTCGTCGGTTCGTCGCAGATCAGCAGCTTGGGCCGGCAGGCCAGCGCCATGGCGATCATCGCGCGCTGGCGCTGGCCGCCGCTGAGTTGGTGCGGATAGTGGTCGACACGCTCTTGCGGCTCGGGGATGCCGGTGCGCGCCAGCAGCTCGACGGCACGTGCGCGGGCGGCGTTGGGGCGCAGGCCCTCGTGCAATTCCAGCACCTCGCCGATCTGGTTGCCCACCGTGTACAGCGGGTTCAGCGCCGTCATCGGTTCCTGGAAGATCATGCCGATGCGGCTGCCGCGCAGGCCGCGCATCTGGCGTTCGCTGAAACCGCACAGGTCCTCGCCCTCGAAGCGGATGGCCCCGCTGGTGGTGGCAGCGTCGACCAGGCGCAGCACGCTCAAGGCGGTGATGCTCTTGCCCGAACCGGATTCACCCACCAGCGCGAACTTCTCGCCGGCCTCGATGCGGAACGACACGTCGTCGACCACCGTCGAGTCGCCGAAGCGCACGCTCAGGTGTTCCACCGCCAGCAGCGGGTGGGCGTGGGGTGACACGGGCGTGGCGGAGGGTGTCTTGGCCACGTCAGCTCTTCCGGGTGTCGAAGGCATCGCGCAGCGCGTCGCCGATGAAGGTCAGCAGCAGCATCGTCAGCACCAGCACCACGAAGGTGGGCACGATGATCCACCAGGCGTCGAGGTTGTCCTTGCCCTGCTTGAGCAGTTCGCCCAGCGAGGCCACGCTGGCCGGTGCGCCAAGGCCCAGGAAATCCAGCGAGGTCAGCGCCAGGATGCCGCCGCTCATGCGGAAGGGCAGGAAGGTGATGACGGGAGTCATCGAGTTCGGCAGCACGTGGCGGCGGATGATCTGCCCGTTGGACAGGCCCAGGGCGCGCGCCGCCTTCACGTACTCGAGGTTGCGGTTGCGCAGGAACTCGGCGCGCACGTAGTCCGAGAGGCCCATCCAGCCCCACAGGCTGAGCAGGACCAGCAGCAGCAGCATCGAGGGTTCGAAGATCGACGCAAAGATGATCAGCAGGTAGAGCTCGGGCACGGCGCCCCAGATCTCGACGAAGCGCTGCATGAAGAGGTCGGTGCGGCCGCCGAAGTAGCCCTGCAGCGCGCCCGCGGCGATGCCCAGCAGCGTGCCGGTGAAGGTCAGCGCCAGCGCAAACCAGACGCTGACGCGGAAGCCGTAGAGCAGGCGCGCCGCCATGTCGCGGCCCTTGCTGTCGGTGCCCAGCCAGTGGCCGGCAGTGGGCGCGCCAGGGTGCAGCACGGGGCTGAAGTAGTTGATCGAGTCGGCCGAGTGCGGGTTCAGCGTCGTCAGCGCCCAGTTGCCGGGTCTGGCCAGCAGGTCTGCGGCCAGCGGGTCCTTCCAGTCCATGGGCGTGTCGAAGTCGCCGCCCAGCGTCTTCTCGCTCGGGTTGCTGAACATCGGCAGGTGCCACTGGCCGTCGATGCGCGCGACCAGAGGGCGGTCGTTGCTGAGCAGTTCGGCGCCGGTGGCCAGCACCAGCATGGTCAGGAAGATCCACAGCGACCAGGTGCCCAGTCGGTTGCGGCGGAAACGTGCCCAGGCGCGCTGGCCGGGTGAACGCGGCCCGGCGGCCGGGGCCGCTACGGGCGCGGTGGGAATGTCGAGAACGGCGCTCATCGCGGTGTGCCTGGTTTTGGGTTCACTTGCCGACGCTGCCGAACTGCACGCGTGGGTCGACCACCATGTAGAGCAGGTCGCTCACCAGCTTGACCACCAGCGCGATCAGCGTGAAGAGGTAGAGCGAGCCCAGCACCACGGGGTAGTCGCGCCGCACCACGCTTTCGTAGCTGAGCAGGCCCAGGCCGTCGAGGGAAAACAGCGTCTCGATGAGCAGCGCGCCGGTGAAGAAGGCGCCGACGAAGGCCGCCGGGAAGCCGGTGACGAGCGGGATCAATGCATTGCGGAAGATGTGCTTGTAGAGCACGCGGTTCTGGCTCAGGCCCTTGGCGCGCGCCACCAGCACGTACTGCTTGCGGATCTCCTCGACGAAGGTGTTTTTCGTCAGCAGCGTCACGGTGGCAAAGCTCGTGATCACCAGGCAGATCAGCGGCAGCGTCAGGTGCCAGAGGTAGTCGGTGACCTTGCCCCAGGTCGACAGCTGTTCCCAGTTGTCGCTGGTCAGCCCGCGCAGCGGAAAGACCTCCCAGAAGCTGCCGCCGGCGAACAGCACGATGAGCAGGATGCCCAGCACGAAGCCCGGTATCGCGTAGCCGAGCAGCACGACGAAGGTGGTCAGCGTGTCGAAGCGTGAACCTTCGTGCACCGCCTTGGCCACCCCCAGCGGGATGCTGATGAGGTAGCTGATGACGAAGGTCCACAGGCCCAGCGACATCGACACCGGCAGCTTTTCCTTGATCAGCTGCCAGACGTCCTTGTTCTGCAGGAAGCTCTTGCCCAGGTCGAAGCGCGCGAAGCCGGCGAGCATCTCGACGTAGCGCACGTGCGCCGGCTTGTCGAAGCCGTAGAGCTTCTTCAGGTCTTCGAGCTGCTGCTGGTTGAGGTCGCGGCCGGCCTTGTAGCCGCCGGTGTCGCCGCCGGTGCCGGCGCGGGCCTCGGCCATGATCTGCTCGACCGGCCCGCCGGGCACGAACTGCATGACGATGAAGGTGATGGTGAGCACACCCAGCAGCGTGGGGATCATCAGGCCGAGGCGCTTGAGCAGGTAGGGCAGCATCGGTCTTTCCTCAGGCGGTCTTCAGCGGCAGGGTCTTGTCCCACCAGGTCCACAGCGGCCACGGCGCCCACTCGACGAAACCGCCGATCAGCGTGTCGGCCTGGAAGTAGGGCGGCAGCGTGGCCGGCCGGCCGAACTTGTTCCAGTGCGAGAAGTTCTCCTGCGCCAGCCACAGGTCGGGGATCTGCCAGAAGTTCCACATCACGATGCGGTCGAGCGCACGTGCGGCGTCGCGCAGTTCGTCCATCGTGCCGGCGCGGTTCATCGCCTCGACCATCGTGTCGACGGCGTGGCTCTTCACGCCGCGGTAGTTGCTGTTGCCCTTCTCGTCGGCCGCCTTGCTGCCGTAGCCGGCGGCGATGTCGGCGCCCGAGGGCAGCGTGAAACGGCCTTCGACGATGACGACCATGTCGAAGTCGTACTCGGTCAGGCGGCGGCTGTAGAGCGCGAAGTCGACCAGCCGTTCGGTCAGGGTGATGCCCAGCTTCTGCAGGTTGCGCTGCCAGTCGACGATGTTGACGGTGCGCGGCACCATGTACTCGATGACCAGCGGCTCGCCGCCGGGCAGGCGCAGCCGGCCGTCGGCGCCCAGCGTGCAGCCGGCCTCGGTGAGCAGTTCGCGCGCCTTCAGCAGGTTCTGGCGCAGGCCCTTGGGGTTGCCGGCCGTGCTCGGCGCCTTGAAGGCGGGCCCGAAGACACGCGGCGGCAGTTCGGCGCGGAAGGGCTCCAGCAACTTCAGCTCACCCGCGCTGGGCAGGCCCTGAGCCGCGAAGACCGAGTTGTTGAACACACTGCTGGCGCGCGTGAACATGCCGGTCTTGTTGAGGGTCTCGAAGTCGTAGGTGTAGCCCAGCGCCTCGCGCACACGGATGTCCTTGAACTTCGGCAGCCGCGTGTTGAGCTGGTAGCTCTGCAACTGCTGGCCGAAGCCGGTGCGCAGCGCCGACTTCAGGATGCGCTGGTCGTCCCACTTCACGCCCTTGTGCTTGCGCACCCAATTGCGCGAGCTGTATTCCTTGTAGAGGTCGAACTCGCCGGCCTTGAAGGCCTCGAAGGCGACCTCGTTGTCCAGGTAGTTGAGGTAGACCACACGTTCGAAGTTGAAGTGCCCGCGCCGCACCGGCAGCGCCTGCGCCCAGTAGGCGGGGTTGCGCCGGAACTCGATGCGCCGCGGCATGTCGACCTTGTCGATGACGTAAGGGCCGGTGGTGATCGGGACTTCGGTGACGATCTGGTCCATCGTCTTTCCCGCGCCCCACTTGCGGCTGAAGATGGGCAGCGTGCCGGCGACGAAGACCTGGTCGCGCGTCTTGTCCTTGAACTCGAAGCGCACCGTGCGCGCATCGGATGCGAGCACACGCGCGATGCCCGACACGGCGGTCTGCACCGCGGGCGACGCACCCTTGCTGGCCAGCATCTCGAAGCTGTGGCGCACGTCCTCGGCCAGCACCGGGTCGCCGTTGCTGAAGCGCGCTTCGGGCCGCAGGCGGAAGCTGACGCCGGAAAAGTCGGGCTCGACCCAGATGGCCTCGGCAAGCAGGCCGTACATCGCCATGGGCTCGTCCTGCGACAGGTGGCACAGGCCTTCGACCATCCAGATCACCACCCCCGCCGGGGCGTTGCCGCGTGTCGTCCAGGGGTTGTACTTGTCGAAGCTGCTGCGGCGGTCGGGGTTGCGCAGCCGGACCGTGCCGCCCAGCGGTGCACGTGGCTCGACGTAGTCGAAGTGGGTGAAGTCGGCGCCGTACTTCGGCAGCCCGTAGGCCGCGAAGGCGTGCACCCAGCGGCCAGCCGAAGGGTGGCCGTCGGCCGGGGCGCCCGCGGCCGCAGCGGCCGCGGGCGCTGCCAGGCCCGGCGACAGCGCGCCCGCCCATGGCGTAGCCAGCAGCAGCTGCGCCAGTCGGCGGCGCGCGGGGTCGACCCCGCTCGGGGCCGCACGCGAGGCAGTGGCTGCGGGCAGGATCTTCATCGGTGTGGGGCTCCGTGCAGTGGGGCGCCGGCCGGTTCGTGGCCGGCGGGGCCCGCCGCAGGTTCAGCGGGACAGGGTGCGCGCATTGTGCAGTGACGGGCGCGCCGCCTTGCCGTCACCAGAATTGCCACTGGCCCGTGGCCACCACCCACACCCCGAGCGCGCCATTGGTGACGCCGTGGGCAATCACCGCCACCCACAGCTTGCCGCTGCGGATGTAGAGCCAGGCGTAGGCCAGCCCGGCGACGGCGGCGGCCAGCCACAGCGTGTGCGCGAGCACGAAGACGAAGGTGCTCAGCACCACCGCGCGCACGCCCACGCTGCGCGGCGGCACGGCCTCGAACACGGGCGCCTGCAGCCAGCGCATCAGGAAGGAGCGCCAGAACAGTTCTTCCATCACCGGCACCAGCAGCGCCGCGCCGGCGATGCGCAGCACGATCAGCGGCCAGTCGAGTGCGCCGTCTGCCGTCTTCGGCACGAAGGGTTCGGTGGCGGCGGTGTCCAGCGTCATCCACGGCGCGTCGAGGTGGATCCACAGCGCGAACACACCCAGGCCCACGGCGATGGCCAGCAGGGTTTCACGCAGGTTGGGCAGGGTCTGGCGCGCCAGCTCACCGTATTCGCGCCACCACAGCGCCAGCAGAACGGCGGCGGCGCCGGCCTGCAGCGCATAGAGCCAGCGCACGTCGAATCCCCAGCCGCCGTCGGCCGGTGCCAGGCCGCGCAGCGCCAGCACGGCCATGAAGACGACAAACGGCGCCACGCGCACGACAGCCGAGCGGCGGAAGTTCAGCGCCACGCCCGCACCCGCTGCATCAAGCCTTTGCCGAACGTTCGAGTGCACTTCGGGCGCCGTCGAACTGCGCCAGCGCCTGCGCCAGGAAAGGCAGCACCGGCTGCAGCGCGTCGAACAGCGTGTGCGGCGGGTTGGCGACGAAGACGCTGCTGCCGAGCATGCCGAAGCCGCGCGCGTCGGCATGCGCCACGGTCAGCCGCGCGTGCAGCCAGCCCTTCTTCGCACCGGTGTCGGCGGCGGCCTTCAGGCGCTGCGGCAGCTGCGAGGCCTCGATCAGCTGCAGCTGCGGCAGCCACACGATGACCACGGCGTCGGCAAAACGCTCCAGCGCTTCGCGCAGCGCGGCCAGCGTGCGGGTGTAGTCGGTCTTGATCTCGTAGCTGGGGTCGATGAGCACCACGCCGCGGCGCGTGGGCGGCGGCAGCGTCGACTTCAGGGCCTCGAAGCCATCGGCCAGCTTGACCTCGACACCGTGCACGTCGCCCAGGTAGCTGGCCAGGATCTTGTGGTCGGTGGGGTGGATCTCGAACAGGCGCAGCTGGTCCTGCGGCCGCATCAGCATCTGCGCGATGGCCGGCGAACCGGGGTACTGGCGGATCGTCTTGCCGTCGTTGAAGGCGCGCACCAGCGTCACCAGCTCGGCCAAAGGGGCAGGCAGGTCGCCGCGGTCGAGCAGCTTTGCGATGCCCTGTTCGTATTCGCCCTTCTTCTTCGCGTATTCACCTTCCAGCGAGTAACCGCCCGCGCCGGCGTGGGTGTCGACGTAGCGCCAGCCCTTGTCCTTCTGGTTCATGTGCTGCAGCACGAGGGCCAGCACGGTGTGCTTGAGCACGTCGGCGTGGTTGCCGGCGTGGAAGGCGTGGCGGTAGGCGAGCATGGCGCGATGGTGCCACGCCGGCGCAGTGTGGCCCGGCGCACGGCAGAAATTGCTGCACTGCAGTAGGCTCGTCGCATGACTACCCTCTTCGACCCCCTCCGCATCGGCGACATCGAACTCGCCACCCGCCTCGTCATGGCCCCGCTGACACGCAACCGCGCCAGCCCCGGCCAGGTGCCCAACCCGCTGATGGCGCAGTACTACGCCCAGCGCGCCAACCCGGCCACCGGTGCCGGGCTCATCGTCAGCGAAGCCACGCAGATCAGCCCCGAAGCCCAGGGTTACCTCGACACCCCGGGC
Source organism: Rubrivivax sp. (assembly GCA_030653505.1). Classification (GTDB taxonomy): domain Bacteria; phylum Pseudomonadota; class Gammaproteobacteria; order Burkholderiales; family Burkholderiaceae_C; genus Rubrivivax. The sequence goes on along the minus strand of JAURZK010000181.1, from coordinate 3,762 downwards.
ATCTACAACACCGCCCAGGTGGCCGGCTGGCGCCTCGTCACCGACGCCGTGCACGCGCAGGGCGGCCGCATCGTCGCGCAGCTGTGGCATGTGGGACGCATCTCGCACATGTCGCTGCAGCCGGGCGGCCAGGCGCCGGTGTCGAGCACGGCGCGCACCGCCAGCAGCAAGACATTCATCGCCGGCGGATTTGCCGACGTCTCCGCGCCGCGCGCGCTGCGCACCGACGAGATCGCCGGCGTCGTCGCCCAGTACCGCCACGCCGCGTTGATGGCCATGGAAGCCGGTTTCGACGGCGTGGAAGTGCACGGCGCCAACGGCTACCTGATCGAGCAGTTCCTGCGCGACAGCATCAACGACCGCACCGACCTCTACGGCGGCAGCATCGAAAACCGCTGCCGCTTCCTGCTCGAAGTGATGCAGGCGGTGACGGGCGCCATCGGCGGCGGCCGCACCGGGCTGCGCCTGTCGCCGGTGACCCCGGCCAGCGGCGCCGGCCCCGACAGCGACCCGCAGGCGCTCTACGAGTACGCCCTGGCGCAACTCGCACCGTTGAAGCTGGCCTACCTGCACGTGGTGGAAGGCGCCACCGGCGGCCCGCGCGACATCGCGCCCTTCGACTACGCGGCGTTGCGCAGGAAGTTTCACGGCGCCTGGATGGTCAACAACGGCTACGACCGCGCCATGGCACTGAGGGCGGTGGCCGGTGGCGCCGCCGACCTGGTGGCCTTCGGCAAGGCCTTCATCGCCAACCCCGACCTCGGCCGCCGCCTGCGCGAGGATGCGCCGCTGAACGCGCTGGACGCCACCACGCTTTACGGGGGTGGCGCCGTGGGCTACACCAGCTACCCGGCGCTGGCCGAGCCGGCCACGGCTTGAACGTTGCCGCAGAGCCGCGGCGCTGGGCGAAGAAGAGCTCGCGCAGGCTCAGCTGGCGCAGCCTTGGCTGCAAGGTGACGCTGTTGCCGGCGGTCACCGTGCCCGGCTCCAGCACCGTCAGGTAGGCGCCGCAGTAGCCCGACTTCTGCATCATCTGGGTGGCGTGCACGAAGCCCAATGCGGCCGTGGACTTGTTGCCTGTCCGGCCTGGTGGCCGGCGTGCCCACCGACGAACTGCTCGACACGCGGCGCCGTTTCTGGGGCGCCTCGATCGAGGCCGAGGCCATCACGCCGGAGTTCGGCGCCTCGCTCTACACCGTGGGCAGACCACCGACGGCGAAGTCGACCGCCGCGCCATAGGCAGCGAGATGCGCTTCTTCGACGGCGGTGTCTCGGGCAACGCGCAGTTCGACTGCGACGTGCTGCTCGAGGGCCTGAACATCGCGTCGGTGCAAAGGCACCTGGCAGCGCCCCGACACCCAACCTCAACTCGACGCCGTTCAAGGCCTTTGGCATCCGAACGGGGCCCAATGCGGCAAGTTCGGCACGCCGCAGGCCCGTGTGCCCGGCCGCGGAGGCCCAAGCCGCACCAATGTGTTCTGACATGCATCAAGCCATGCCTAGTTTGCATGTCCCCACCCGGAGCGGCGGTTACAGCCCGATTACATCGGCGCGACAATCAGCGCCCCCACCGCAGGCGGCGCGCGCGCCAGCGTGGGCAGACCGCGGCTTTTGGCCAGTGTCGGCGGCCGTACCCAATGCGGCCGGCCCTGGCCCAACACCGTTTCTACATTGCCAAGACTGGAGTCCCGATGAACCGTCCCGTGCTGGAAGGCCTGCGCATGAACGTGCCCGCCGATGTCAAACATCAGCGCCTTGTCGAGTGGGTGGCGCAGATCGCCGCCCTCACCGAAGCGGCCGACGTCTACTGGTGCGACGGCAGCGCTGCCGAGTACGACCGCCTGTGTCAGCAGCTGGTCGACGCCGGCACGCTGATGAGGCTGAATCCGGAACTGCGCCCCAACTGCTTCCTGGCGCGCAGCGACGCTTCGGACGTGGCGCGCGTCGAGGACCGCACCTTCATCTGCAGCGAGAAGAAGGACGACGCCGGCCCCACCAACAACTGGATGGCGCCAGACGAGATGCGTGCGCTGCTGGCGACCGGTGACAAGGCGCTGTTCAAGGGCGCGATGAAGGGCCGCAGGATGTACGTCGTGCCTTTCTCGATGGGGCCGCTGGGCTCGCACATCTCGCACATCGGCGTCGAGTTGACCGACAGCCCCTACGTGGCCGTGAGCATGCGCGTGATGACCCGCATGGGCCGTGGCGCGCTCGAGGTGCTGGGCGAGACGGGCAGCTTCGTGCCCTGCGTGCACACCGTGGGCGCGCCGCTGGTCGCGGGCCCCGATGGAAACGTTCGGGACGTGCCCTGGCCCTGCAACCCCACCAAGTACATCGTTCATTACCCCGAGGCGCGCGAGATCTGGAGCTACGGCTCGGGCTACGGCGGCAACGCACTGCTGGGCAAGAAGTGCTTCGCGCTGCGCATCGCGTCGACCATGGGCCGCGACCAGGGCTGGCTGGCCGAGCACATGCTGATCCTGGGCGTCACCAACCCCGCCGGCAAGAAGTACCACGTCGCCGCGGCCTTCCCCAGTGCCTGCGGCAAGACCAACTTCAGCATGCTGGTGCCGCCCGAGGGTTACCCGGGCTGGAAGGTCACCACCGTCGGCGACGACATCGCCTGGATCAAGCCGCACGACGACGGACGGCTCTACGCCATCAACCCCGAGGCGGGTTACTTCGGCGTCGCGCCCGGCACCAACGAGCACACCAACCCGAACTGCCTGGCGTCGCTGAAGAGCGACACCATCTTCACCAACGTGGCGCTCACGGACGATGGCGACGTGTGGTGGGAAGGCCTGACCGAAACCCCGCCGGCGCACCTGATCGACTGGCAGGGCCGCGACTGGACGCCCGCCATCGCCAAGCAGGCCGGCGTGAACGGCAAGCCGAGCCCGGCTGCGCACCCGAACTCGCGCTTCACCGTGGCCGCGACCAACAACCCGGTGCTCGATGCGCAGTGGGACGACCCCGAAGGCGTGGCCATCGACGCCTTCGTCTTCGGCGGCCGCCGCAGCACCACCGTGCCGCTGGTCACCGAAGCCCGCACCTGGGCCGAAGGGGTCTACATGGCCGCCACCATGGGCAGCGAGACCACCGCCGCCGCCGCGGGCCAGCAGGGCGTGGTGCGCCGCGATCCCTTCGCCATGCTGCCCTTCATGGGCTACAACATGTCCGATTACTTCCAGCACTGGCTCGACCTGGGCGGGCAGGTGGCGGCCAAGGGGGCGAAGCTGCCCGGCATCTTCTGCGTCAACTGGTTCCGCAAGGGCGCCGACGGCAAGTTCGTCTGGCCGGGTTACGGCGAGAACATGCGCGTTCTGGAGTGGATGTTGGGCCGCCTGGAAGGCACCGCCGGCGGCGCAGACAACGTCTTCGGCACCAGCCCGCGCTACGAAGACCTGCGCTGGGAGGGCCTGGCCTTCACGCGAGAGCAGTTCCACAGCGTCATCGGCATCGACAAGGACGCCTGGCAGCAGGAACTGCAACTTCACACCGAACTGTTCAAGCAGCTCGAATACCACCTGCCCGCCGAGCTGCCCGCCACCAAGGCTCGCATCGAGGAGCGCCTGGCGGGCTGAGCCCGCGCGTGCACGCCCGCAAGGGCTTGCACGGCTGGCTAACTGCCATGAGCCGGTGGGTTCACCCGGGATGATGGAAGAGACTGTGGGGTGTGCGGGGCATCGTGGGTAGAGGCCGGTCGAAGTTTTGATGGCATCGTGACCGCGATAGCTAACTTGACCCGCTGCCGACCACTCG
>JAURZK010000180.1 GCA_030653505.1 Rubrivivax sp. | reverse complement strand
AGCAGGCGCAGGATGTCCTGCGGGTCGGCGCTGCCGTCGACCACCAGTTCGCCGCGGTTGACCACCTGGCCTTCGTGCACCAGGATGTTCTTTTCCTTGGCCACCAGTTCTTCGTGCACCGTGCCTTCGGGGGCGGTGATCTGCAGGCGGTTCTTGCCCTTGGTCTCCTTGCCGAAGCTGACGGTGCCGGTGATCTCGGCCAGCGTGCCCACGTCCTTCGGGCTGCGCGCTTCGAAGAGCTCGGCCACCCGCGGCAAGCCGCCGGTGATGTCGCGCGTCTTCTGGCCTTCCATCGGGATACGCGCCAGCACTTCGCCCGGGCCCAGGTCCTGGCCGTCGCGGATCTGGATCAGCGCGCCGACCGGGAAGCCGATAGTCACCGCATGGTCGGTGCCGGGGATCTTCACCTCGACACCGGCGGCGTCCAGCAGCTTGACCTGCGGACGCACCACCTTGGCTGCACCGCGGCGCTTCGGGTCGATGACCACCAGCGTCGACAGGCCCGTGACCTCGTCGAGCTGCTTGGCCACCGTCTGGCCCTCTTCCACGTTCTCGAATTTCGCCTTGCCGGCGAATTCCGTGATGATGGGGCGGGTCAGCGGGTCCCAGTTCGCGAGCACCGTGCCGGCCTTGACGTTCTGGTCGGGCTTGATGTTCAGCGTCGCGCCGTAGGGCAGCTTGTGACGTTCACGTTCGCGGCCATGCTGGTCACTGATGATGATCTCGCCGGAACGCGAGATCACCACCAGCGTGCCCTTGGCGTTGGTCACGTAGCGCATGGTGGCGTTGAAGCCGATGATGCCTTCGCTCTTCGCGTCGACGCTCGAAGCCACCGCCGCACGCGACGCCGCACCACCGATGTGGAAGGTGCGCATCGTCAGCTGCGTGCCGGGTTCGCCGATGGACTGCGCGGCGATGACGCCGATGGCCTCGCCGACGTTCACCAGGCCACCGCGGCCCAGGTCGCGGCCGTAGCACTTGGCGCAGATGCCGAAGCGTGTGTCGCAGGTCAGTGCGGTGCGCACCTTCACTTCGTCCACGCCCGCGGATTCCAGCACGTCGATCAGGTCTTCGTCGAGCATGGTGCCGTCCGGCACCATCGCCTCCTGCGTCTCGGGGTGCAGCACCTCGGTGGCCGTCACGCGGCCCAGGATGCGGTCGCGCAGCGATTCGATGACTTCACCACCTTCGACCAGCGCACGGCGGTTCATGCCGTTCTGCGTGCCGCAATCGACTTCAGTGACCACCAGGTCCTGCGTGACGTCGACCAGGCGACGCGTCAGGTAGCCCGAGTTCGCGGTCTTCAGCGCCGTGTCCGCCAGGCCCTTGCGGGCGCCGTGGGTGGAGATGAAGTACTGCAGGACGTTCAGGCCTTCGCGGAAGTTCGCCGTGATCGGCGTCTCGATGATCGAGCCGTCAGGCTTGGCCATCAGGCCGCGCATGCCGGCCAGCTGGCGGATCTGCGCGGCGGAACCGCGTGCGCCCGAGTCGGCCATCATGTAGATCGAGTTGAACGACTCCTGCGCCACTTCCTTGCCGTGGCGGTCGATGACACGTTCCTTGGACAGCTGGGCCATCATGACCTTGCCGACCTCGTCACCCGTCTTGCCCCAGATGTCCACGACCTTGTTGTAGCGCTCGCCCGCCGTCACCAGGCCCGAGACGTACTGCTGCTCGATTTCCTTGACCTCTTTCTCGGCCTTCTCGATCAGGCCCGGCTTTTCCTTCGGCACCAGCATGTCGTCGATGGCGATCGAGATGCCGGCGCGCGTGGCCAGCCTGAAGCCGGCCTGCAGCAGCTTGTCGGCAAAGACCACCGTCTCCTTCAGGCCGCAGCGGCGGAAGCTGACGTTGATGAGACGCGAGATTTCCTTTTTCTTCAGCGCCTTGTTGATGTTGCTGAACGGCAGGCCCTTGGGCAGGATCTCCGACAGCAGCGCACGGCCGACAGTGGTGTCCACCAGCTGCGTGTTGGCGACGAATTCACCGGTGTCGGCGTTCTTCACCCACTCCGTCAGGCGCACAGCGATCTTGGCGGTGACTTCAACGGCGCCGTTGTCCAGCGCACGTTGCAGTTCCAGCAGGTCGGCGAAGACCATGCCTTCGCCCTTGCCGTTGATGCGCTCGCGGGTGGCGTAGTACAGGCCCAGCACCACGTCCTGAGACGGCACGATCGACGGTTCACCGTTGGCCGGGAAGAGCACGTTGTTGGACGCCAGCATCAGCGTGCGGGCCTCCATCTGCGCTTCGATGCTCAGCGGGATGTGCACGGCCATCTGGTCGCCGTCGAAGTCGGCGTTGAAGGCCGAGCACACCAGCG
>JAURZK010000178.1 GCA_030653505.1 Rubrivivax sp. | reverse complement strand
GGCAGGCGGTGCCCGGTGGCGGCGCCGTGTGTGGCGCCGAGCAGCGCAGCCTTGAGGGCGGCGAGCGCAGCGAGCTTCGTGAACTGACTTGCCGCATCCTGTTTGAGCGCAGCGAACGAAGCGAGTTATGCGGCACGCCCTCGAGGCGAGCAGCGCAGGGCAGCCTGAGCGAAGCGAAGGCCGCCACAGTCGGCGACGCCGCCGGGTAGCGCCTGTCGCGACCCGCCCCAACCGTCGAACGCACAAAGCAGCCGCACGCCAACGTCTGCAAAGGGCCGCCAGCAGAAGTGGCACTCATCGCAGCGTCTGCAGGAAAGCCACCACGTCCTCGACCTGTTGCGCCTTCAGCACCGGCAAGCCTCGCCATACCGTGCCCACACGCTGGCCCGCCGGATCGACGGCAACGCGGTGAAACGCCGGCATCAGGCTTTCCGGATTCAGGTGCTTGGCATCGGCCACGCGCAGGCGCAGCTGGGCCGCTGTCCAGCGGCTGCCGGCACCGGCCAGATTCGAGGACAGGTTGCCTTGTGCGCGTTCGGCCGGCGTGCGGTCGAAGGGCCCGCTGTGGCACAGCAGGCACAGGCCGACCTGGCGGTCGACGACGATGGAGCGCCCGGCCACAGGGTCGCCGGGCGTGGCGGTCAAGGGCTGCGGAATACCGTCGCCCACCACCGTGTAGCTCACGGCGGCGGCCAGGGCGACGGCGGCCAGCACGCTCACGCCACGGTCAGGCGCGCAGACTCTGCTGCTTGATCGGCAGTTCGCGGATGCGCTTGCCCGTGGCCGCGAATATCGCGTTCAGCACCGCCGGTGCGGCCACCGCGATGGTGGGTTCACCGACCCCGCCCCAGAAGCCGCCCGAAGGCATCAGGAGGGTCTCGACCTTGGGCATGTCGGCAATGCGCATCGACGGGTAGGTGTCGAAGTTGCGCTGCTCGATGCGCCCGTCCTTCACCGTGCATTCCTCGTACAGCGCCGCCGACAGGCCGTAGACGAAGCTGCCTTCGACCTGGGCCTCGATCTGCTGCGGGTTCACCGCGTGGCCGGGGTCGGTGGCGGCGACGATGCGGTGGATCTTGAGCTTGCCGTCGGCGCTGACCGAGACTTCGGCGCAGGCCGCGACATAACTGCCGAAACCGTGTGTCACCGACAGGCCACGGAACACCTTCTGGCCGCCCACGTCGGGCGCGGGGGTGCCCCAGCCGGCACGTTCGGCCGCTGCGTTCAGCACCGCCAGATGGTTCGGATAGTTGGCCATCAGCTTGCGGCGCAGCGCCAGCGGGTCCTGCTGCGTGGCGTGGGCGATCTCGTCGATGAAACACTCGAGGTAGACCGCGTTCTGGTTCAGGTTCACGCCGCGCCAGAAGCCGGCCGGCACGTGCGGGTTGCGCATCGCGTGGTCGATCAGCAGCGCCGGGAAGTCGTAGCCGATCATGGCCTCGCCGCCGCCCTTGTTCAGGCCCTGGAAGACCACCGGGTCCCTGCCGTCGCGGATGTTCTGCGGCGCCACGCTGGCCAGGATGCTCTGGCCGCTGATGCGCATGTGCAGCGCGGTGATGTTGCCCTGCGCGTCCAGCCCCGCCGTCAGCTTGGCCTGCGTGATGGGGTGGTAGCGGCCGTGCGTCATGTCCTCTTCGCGCGACCACAGCAGCTTCACCGGCGTGCCCGGCATCTGCTTGGCGATGAGCACGGCCTGGGTGATCCAGTCCTGCACCGCGCCGCGGCGACCGAAACCGCCGCCGAGGTCGATCTTGTAGACCTCGCACTGCGTGGCCGGCAGGCCGGCCGCTGCCGCGGTGGCGGCCAGCGAGGCTTCGCCGTTCTGCGTCGGCGTCCAGACCTCGCATCGATCAGGCGTCCACTTGGCCGTGGCGGTCATCGGCTCCATCGTGGCGTGGTTCTGGTGCGGGTAGGCGTAGACGGCTTCGATCTTGCGTGCCGCGCCGGCCAGCGCCGCCTTCACGTCGCCGTTGCTGTTGCCGACCACGGCTTCGGGCGCGTCCAGCCCGGCCTTCAGCACGGCATTGAAGTCGGCCTGCTGCACGCTGGCGTGGGGGCCCAGGTCCCATTCGACCGGCAGCGCGTCCAGCGCCTTCTTGGCGTGCCACCAGGTGTCGGCGACGACCGCCACGGCGTTGTCGCCGACCTGCAGCACCTTCTTCACGCCGGGCAGCTTGTCCACCGCGGCGGCGTCGTAGCCCTTGACCTTGCCGCCGAACACCGGGCAGGCCGAAACGGCGGCGTTGAGCAGGCCGGGCATCTTGAGGTCGGAGCCGTAGATCTGCTGGCCGGTGGTCTTCTTCACCGTGTCCAGCCGCGCCAGGCGCTTGCCGGCGAGCTTCCAGGTCTTGGGGTCCTTCAGCGGCACGTCCGTGGGCGGCGCCAGCTTCGCGGCGGCCGCGGCCACCTTGCCGTAGGTGGTCTTGCGGGTGCCCAGTGCGTGGCTGATGACGCCCTTCTCGACGCTGCACTCGGTGACCGGCACCTGCCAAGCGTCGGCGGCGGCCTGCACCAGCATCATGCGGGCGGCGGCGCCGCCCTTGCGCACGTACTCGTGGCTTTCGCGGATGCCGCGGCTGCCGCCGGTGCTGAAGTTGCCCCAGACGCGCTTGCGCGCCAGGCTCTGGCCGGGTGTCGGGTATTCGGTGGTGACGCGGGCCCAGTCGCAGTCGAGTTCCTCGGCCACCAGCTGCGCCAGGCCGGTGAGCGTGCCCTGGCCCATCTCGCTGCGCACGATGCGAATGACCACCTTCTCGTCGGGCTGCACGACGACCCAGGCGTTGATCTCGGGCGTGGCGCCAGCCTCGGCGGCGGCGACCGGGAAGCCGAACACCAGCGAGCCGGCAGCGGCCGTCGCGCCAAGGAATTCGCGGCGGTTGACGGTGGCGCTCATGCCTGCCTCCGCTCGATGTGGATGATGTCGAGGCGTGCCGTGGTCGTCATGCCCGCCGCTTCCTTGATCGCCGCACGCACGCGGTTGAAGGTGCCGCAGCGGCAGATGTTGGTGATCGCTGCGTCGATGTCGGCGTCGGTGGGTCTGGGTTTGTTCTTCAGCAGCGCCGCGGCGGCCATCAGCATGCCGCTCTGGCAGTAGCCGCACTGCGGCACGTCGTTCCTCACCCAGGCCTTCTGCAGCGGGTGGTCGCCCTTGGCCGACAGGCCCTCGATGGTGGTGATCTTCTGGCCGGGCTGCACGGCAGACACCGGCAGCGCGCAACTGCGCACCGGTGCGCCGTCGATGTGCACCGTGCACGAGCCGCACTGCGCCACGCCGCAGCCGTACTTGGTGCCGGTGAGGCCGATCTGTTCACGCAGCACCCACAGCAGCGGGGTGTCGGGTTCGGCGTCGTGCTGGCGCACGCGGCCGTTGACGTTGAGTCGTGCCATGCGGCGTCTCCTGGGTTTTCTTGGAAGGGCCGCATGATGCTGCGTCGACGGCGCCCCTGCGTGCAGTCGGGTTTGTGCCGGTTGCGGCCCGCCTTAATGCAGCTTGTCGCGGCCGTCGCGCTTGGCGTTGAAGGTGTCGGGCCGGTAGACGTTGCCTTCACGGTCGACCTTGGGTTTGGCGCGGCGCGCGCGCTCGATGGCCTCGGCCGCTTCGCGCCGCGCCTGGCGCGCCTGCGTGGGGTTGCGCAGGCGCTGCAGCAACGTGCGCCACAGGGCCAGCGCCCAGGCCTGCCAGCGCTGGCACCGCACGGGGCCCGCGGCCATGCCGGCCCACACCAGACCGCATGCCACCAGACCCAGGCTCGCCCACGCTTTGTCGTCCATGGCCGCCAATCTACGCCTGAAGCGCGCCGGTCGCTGTGAAAACTGCGCGCCGGCAAGGCCATGGCAGCATCGACCCCATGCGAACCCCCCTCGGCAGGCGACGGCAGGTGCTGCTGGCGGCCTGCCTGCCGGGCCTGCTGCTGCTCGCACCGCGGGTTTCCACCAGCGCGCCGCCGCAGCAGCGCAGCGGGCACATCGAAAGCCTGGCGCCCCTGCCCTCGGCCTTCGTCAGCCCGCGCGAGGTGCAGGTGTGGCTGCCGCCGGGCTATGCGGCTGCGCCTGAGCGGCGTTACCCCGTGCTCTACCTGCACGACGGCCAGAATGTCTTCGACGCCCTGGCCGCCGGCGCCGAGTGGCAGGTCGATGAAACCGCGCAGCGCCTGATGCTGGCCGGGGCCGTCGCGCCTTTCATCGCCGTGGCCGTGGCCAGCAACCCTGACCGCCTGCGGGACTACACACCCGTGCCGGGCACGGCGGGCGCGCATGCCGGCCAGGGCGGCGGCGCCGCGGCCTACGGCCGTTTCCTGGTGCACGAGCTCAAGCCGCTGATCGACGCCCGCTACCGCACGCTGCCCGGCCGCGAGGCCACCGCGGTGGGCGGATCGTCGCTGGGTGGCGTGGTCTCGATGTGGCTGCTGCTGGCGCACGGCGATGTCTTCGGCGCCGGCCTCGTGGTGTCACCCTCGGTGTGGTGGGCGGACAGCGCCATCGTCGCCCAGCTGGCCGCCGCGCCGGCCAGCACGCCCGTGCCCCGGCTCTGGCTCGACGTGGGCCTGGACGAAGGCCAGGGCGCGATCGACGGCGCACGCCGCCTGCATGCCGCCTTGCAGGCCCGCGGCTGGGCGCCCGCCTACCTGGAACAGCCGGGCGCCGGCCACAACGAAGCCGCGTGGGCGGCCCGGGTCGAGCCGATGCTGCGTTTCCTCCACGGCGTGCCGGCGCGCTGAGCCTGCCCCGTGGGCGGCGTGGCGCGCGACGCACGGTGTCCGCTGGGAGGTCCACCGCCGGCCATGCCATGCCGAAGCGCCATGACGGCTGGTGGTGTTCCCGCGTTGCTGCAGGGTCCAGGCTGCAGAAGAATGCGCACCATGACCCCCGCTGCTCCAGCACTGCGCATCACCGGCATCCCTTCAATGGCCACGCGAGCGCTGCTGGCCGAGCTGACGGCGACCTTTGCGACCCCGAGACCGGCCACCACTACGACGACACAGGGCGCTACATCGACGCCAGCACGCAATCGAGTACCGCAGAGAAGCAGTGCAACTTCGATGGCAATGCGCGCCGCGTCTACCCGCGGATGGGCGCGCAGCTCAAGGCCCGCGGCCTGTAAACACGAGGAGCACGGCGATGTACGAACTGGGCGTGGTCTACCGCAACATCCGGCGCGCCGAGCGCACGGCGGTTGATGAATTGGCGAGGTTCGGCGCCTCCACCGTGCACGAGGCGCAGGGCCGCGTCGGGCTGATGAAGCCTTACCTGCGGCCCGTCTACCCCGGCGCTCGCATCGCGGGCACCGCCGTCACCGTGCTGCTGCACCCGGGCGACAACTGGATGCTGCACGTGGTGGCCGAGCAGATCATGCCCGGCGACATCGTCGTGGCCGCCGTCACCGCCGACTGCAGCGACGGCTATTTCGGTGACCTGCTGGCCACGAGCTTCCGCGCCCGCGGCGCCCTCGGCCTGGTCATCGACGGCGGCTGTCGCGACGTGAAGGACCTCACCGAGATGGGCTTCCCGGTGTGGAGCCGCGCCATCAGCAGCAAAGGCACCATCAAGGCCACGCTGGGCTCGGTGAACATCCCCGTGGTGTGCGCCGGCATGAGCGTGAACCCGGGCGACGCCATCGTCGCCGACGACGATGGCGTGGTGGTGGTGCCCGCCGCCGGTGTGCGCGAGGTCGCCGACGCCGCCGCGGCGCGCGAGGCCAACGAAGGTGAGAAGCGGGCGAAGCTCGCCGCCGGCATATTGGGCCTGGACATGTACAAGATGCGCGAGCGCTTGGCCCAGGCCGGCCTGCGCTACATCGACTGAACGTGCAGATCGCTCTCATCGGTTATGGCGAAGTCGGTCGCATCCTGGCCGAAGACCTGCGCACCCAGGGTGTGGCGGTCAGCGCCTTCGACCTGAAGCTCGACAGCGCGCATGGTCAGCCGCTGCGTGAACACGCCGCGCGCCACGGCGTCATGCTGGGCGCCGCGCATGCGCAGGCGGTGCACGGTGTCGACCTGGTGATCTCGGCCGTCACCGCCAGCCAGACCGTGCCCGTGGCGCAGGCCTGCGCGCCGGCGCTGAAGGCTGGTGCGTTTTTCCTCGATTTCAATTCGGCCTCGCCCGGCGCGAAGATCCAGGCCGCGGGGATCGTCGACACCGCAGGCGGGCGTTATGTCGAAGGCGCCGTGATGACGACGCTGCCGCCCTACCGCATCCGCGTGCCGCTGCTGCTGGGTGGGCCCCACGCCGCGGCGTCGAAGCCCCTGCTCGACACGCTGGGCTTCGCGGCCGAGGTCGCCAGTGAACGGCTCGGTGTCGCCAGTGCCACCAAGATGTGCCGCAGCATCGTCATCAAGGGCCTGGAGGCCATGGTCATCGAGGCCTACACCACGGCGCGCCAATACGGCGTGGAAGACGCGGTGATCGCGTCCTTCCAGGAGACCTACCCCGGCATCGATTGGGAACACCAGGGCGCCTACCTGTTCAGGCGTGTCATCGAACACGGCCGCCGGCGCAGCGAGGAGTTGCGCGAGGTGGCGCAGACCGTGCGCGAGGCCGGGCTCGAGCCCTTCAGCGCCAACGGCACCGCCGATCGCCAGGCCTGGGTGGCCGACCTGGCCGACGCCGGCGTCTTCGGCCAGCGCGGCACGCCGAGCTTCGCACGCAGCGCCGACTGGCGCATGGAGGCCGACCGCATCCTGGCGGCTGCGGGTGCCGACCGCATCCCGTCCGGGCTGACACCCAAGGACGCCCAGCAGTGAGCCCAGCCACGAGCGGCGGCTTCAAGAAGGCGGCCGGCTGGCTGGACGCGTATGCCGGCCCGTCGAAACCGGTGTTCACGCTGCCGCCTGGCGGCTTCGACGCACATTGCCACGTCATCGGCCCCGGTGCCGAGACTGGGCCGCAGCAACATGAACGCGCTGGGCCAGCCGCGCAGCGGGACCGGACACCTGCCGTGGCACCATTCAGCGCACACCGTGGACCTGTTCGCCGGCGCTCTTTCGCTGCCATCCGCGAAGGCCGCGAGCCGAACGCCAGCGTGGCGCAGGTGCTGCCATGCTGCGAGGTGCTGCACCCATTGGAACAACAACTGTCATGAACACCCGCCGCATCGGCCCCTTCGAAGTCAGGCCCATCGGCCTGGGCTGCATGAACCTCAGCCACGCCTACGGCACGCCGCCGTCCGAATCGGACGCCGAGGCGCTTCTGCTCGACGCACTCGACCAGGGTGTCACGCTCTTCGACACCGCCGCGCTCTACGGTTTCGGCGCCAACGAGACACTGGTGGGCCGTGTGCTCAAGGCGCACCGCCAGCGCATCGTGCTGTGCAGCAAGGGCGGCATGACCGGCCAGCCGGTGGGCCCCGGCGGCGCCCTGCAGCGTGTGATCGATGGCCGCCCCGAAGCCATCCGCCGCGACTGCGACGACAGCCTGCGCCGGCTGGGCACCGACCACGTCGACGTCTACTACCTGCACCGCTGGGACAAGAAGATCCCCATCGAGGACAGCGTGGGCGCGATGGCGCGGCTGGTCGAGGCCGGCAAGGTGCGCGCCATCGGCTTGAGTGAAGTGTCGGCCGCCACGCTGCGTCGGGCGCACGCCGTGCACCCCATCGCCGCGCTGCAGACGGAGTACTCGCCGTGCACGCGCAACCCCGAGATCGCCGTGCTGCAGGCCTGCAGCGACATCGGTGCCGCCGTCGTCGCCTTCAGCCCGGTGGCGCGCGCCTTCCACACCGGCGCGCTGGCCGACGTGTCGGGCCTGGAAGCCAAGGACATCCGCCGCAGCATGCCGCGTTTCGAGCCCGCGAACCATGCGGCCAACCTGTTGCTGCTGCCCGCCTGGCAGGCGTTGGCGGCCGAGGCCGGCTGCACATCGGCGCAGCTGTCGCTGGCCTGGTTGCTGGCGCGGGGCGCGCATGTCATTCCGATCCCGGGCACCACGAGCCGAGCTCACCTGCGCGAGAACCTGGGCGCCGCGGCGGTCGTCCTGTCGGCCGACCTGATGGCGCGCATCGACGCGGTGTTTCACCCCACGCGCATCGCCGGCGCACGTTATGGCGCGCAGAGCCAGGTCGAGGTCGACACCGAGCAGTTCGGCGGCTGACTGCGCGCCTGCCGGCCGCGCCGACGTGGCGGGCCCTCGCGCCTACTGTTCCGCGAACGCCCGCTCGATGACGAAGTCGCCCGGCTTGGTGGTGTTGCCTTCCTTGAACTGGCGCGCTTCCAGCATGCGCTTCAGATCACGCAGCATGGCCGGGCTGCCGCAGATCATCACGCGGTCCACCGCCGGGTCCAGCGGCGGCACGCCCAGGTCGGTGAAGATCTTGCCGCTTTCGATCAGTTCCGTCATGCGCCCCATGTTCCGGTAGCTCTCGCGCGTGACGGTGGGGTAGTAGCGCAGTTTGTCGGTCACCAGTTCACCCAGGAACTCGTGCTGGGGCAGGTGTTCCACCAGCATGTCGTGGTAGGCCAGTTCGTCCTTGATGCGCACGCCGTGCACCAGGATGACCTGCTCGAACTTCTCGTAGGTCTCGGGGTCGCGCACGATGCTCATGAAGGGCGCCAGGCCGGTGCCCGTGCCCAGCAGGTACAGGCGCTTGCCGGGCAGCAGGTAGTCGATGAGCAGCGTGCCGGTGGGCTTCTTGCCGACGATGACGGTGTCGCCCACCTGGATGTGCTGCAGACGGCTGGTTAGCGGGCCGTCGGGCACCTTGATGCTCAGGAACTCGAGGTGCTCTTCGTAATTCGCGCTGACGATGCTGTAGGCGCGCAGCAGCGGCTTGCCGTTGACGCGCAGGCCGATCATCGTGAAGTGCCCGTTCGAAAAACGCAGCGCCGGGTCGCGCGTGGTCGTGAAGCTGAAGAGGCGGTCGGTCCAGTGGTGAACGCTCAGCACGCGTTCTTCGAGGAAGGCACTCATGTCGGGTGAAAGTCGAGATCGAAACCCTCGAGTGTAAGGACGGGACTCAGGGTTTTCGCTGACGAAGCGCAAGGCCACGCCGGCCGCGTGCGGGCGCCGCCATCTCGGTGAAGAAGCCGTAGAGGTGTTGCGCCGCCGGCGCCAGCGTGCGGCCGCTGCGGCGTATCAGCCCGACATGCCGCGTGACAACGGGTCCGTCGAGCGGCACGCTCACCAGCAGCGGGTGGTCCTTGCCCGGCATCGCCATCGCCGGCACCGCGGCCACGCCCAGGCCGGCTTCCACCAGGCCCAGCAGCGTGGTGACGTGCTGGGCCTCGCACACCGGCACCGGCCGCTCGGGCACGCCGGCCAGCGCTTGGTCGAGCAGCAGGCGGTTGCCCGAGTTCTGTGCAATCGCAATGAAGTCGTAGGCTGCCAGGTCGGCCCAGGCGACGCGACGCTTCTTTGCCATCGGGTGGTCGCGCCGGCAGGCGGCGACAAAACGTTCCTCGCGCAGCGGCGTGAACTGGATCCCGGGCTCCTGGCTGCCGATGAAGTTGAGCCCGAAGTCGGCCTCGCCGCGCACCACGGCGCCCAGCACCTCGTTGGCGCCGGCATCCAGCACCTTGACGCGGATCTTCGGGAACTGGTCGCGGAAGCGCTGCACCACCTGCGACACGTAGTAATACACCGTCGACGGCACGCAGGCGATGGTGACCTCGCCCATCCGCGTGGCCTCGACGCCGCGCATCGCCAGCAGCGTGCCGTCCAGGTCGTCGAGCAGCGCCTGCACCTTGTGCGCGAAGTCGCGACCCAACGCGGTGAGGCTGACACGGCGTGTCGTGCGCTCGAGCAGGCGCACGCCCAGGGCTTCTTCCAGCTTGTCGATGCGGCGGCTGAAGGCCGGCTGCGAGATGTGCACGGCCTCGGCGGCGCGGCTGAAGTTGTTCAGCTCGGCCACCGCGCGGAAGGCCTGCAGGTCGTTCAGGTCGAAGGCGATGGTCACGGCGGAGGCCCGTTCAATTGATGCGCATTGTGAATCAATGCATCAGCACTGTGCAATTCACAAGCATGGATGCGCGCGGCAGCATCCGCTTCCATGACATCACCCACCGTCCCCTGCGTCCTGATGCGTGCCGGCACCTCGCGCGGCCCCTTCTTCCTGCGCGAGTGGCTGCCGGCGGACGAGGACGAGCGCAACGAACTGCTCATCGGGGCCATCGGCGCGTCTGACCTGCTGCAGGTCGACGGCGTGGGTGGCGGCAGCACGCTCACCAGCAAGGTCGCCATCGTCTCGCGCTCTGCCGAGCCGGGATGCGACGTCGACTACCTCTTCGCGCAGGTCGGTGTCGGCACACGCTCGGTCGACACGCGCCCCAACTGCGGCAACATGCTGTCGGGTGTCGGGCCCTTCGCCATCGAGCAGGGCCTGGTGGCCGCGACACCCGGGCAGACGAAGCTGCGTGTCTTCAACGTCAACACCCGTTCGCGCATCGACGTCACGGTGCAGACACCCGGCGGCCGCGTGCGCTACGACGGCAGCACGCGCATCGACGGCGTGGCCGGCACTGCCGCACCGGTGCAGCTGGAGTTCCTGGACGCCTGGGGCGCGGTGACGGGCGCCATGTTTCCCACCGGCCGGCGCATCGACGTCATCTGCGGCGTGCAACTCACCTGCATCGACGCGGCCATGCCGCTGATGATCCTGCGCGCCGCCGACCTCGGCCTCACCGGCCGCGAATCGCCCGCCGAACTCGACGCGAACAGCGCGCTGCTGCAGCGCCTGGAAGCGCTGCGCCGCCAGGCCGGGCTGGCGATGGGCCTGGGCGACGTGTCGGCCAGTGTCATCCCCAAGCCCGTGCTGGTGAGCGCGGGCGACTCGCCGCAGGCCATCACCTCGCGCTACTTCACGCCGCGGCGCTGCCATGCCTCGCACGCCGTCACCGGTGCCATCGGCGTGGCGGCGGCGTTTGCGCTGCCCGGCACGGTGGTCAGCGCCGCCACCCAGCGCAGCGGCCGCTCCGGTGTGCAGGTGCTGCACCCGCAGGGCCGCATCGACGTGGCCGTGCACATCGAAGGCGAAGGCATGGATGCACGCATCCAGGGCGCCGCGCTGGTGCGCACGGCGCGAAAGATCCTGCAGGGCGTGCTGCACATCCCCGACTACGTGTTTTCCAAGCCCCGCGGCGCTGCCGCGGCGGGCCCGGCCGTGGCCCGGCCCTCTTCTCGCGATTTCCCCGATTCCCGCGACCCCGTCCTTGAAGGAGACGAACCCATGAAGACTCTGATCACCCCTCTGCTGGCCGCCGCGCTGGTCGCCGGCACACCGGCGTCGGCGCAGACCGGCTACCCAAGCAAGACCATCACCATCGTCGTGCCCACCGCGGCCGGTGGCGGCAACGACTCGATGGCGCGCACCGTCGGCCAGAAGCTGGGTGTGCTGCTGGGGCAGACCGTCATCATCGACAACCGCGCCGGTGCCAACGGCAGCATCGCCAGCGAATACGTGGCCCGCGCCACGCCCGACGGCCACACACTGATGTTCGGCTACATCGCCACCCACGCGATGAACCCCGCGCTGCAGAAGCTGCGCTACGACCCGGTGAGCGACTTCGAGCCCATCGGCCTGGTGGGCTACTCGCCGACGCTGATGGTGGCCTCGAACAGCGCGCCGGTGAAGGACGTGAAGGACCTCGTCGCGCAGCTCAAGGCCAAGCCCGACCGCTACACCTACGCCTCGGCCGGTTCGGGCACGGCGCCGCACTTCGCGGGCGAACTCTTCAAGCTCGCCACCGGCACGGTGATGCTGCACGTGCCCTACAAGGGCTCGGCCCCCGCCATCAACGACACCATCGCCGGCCATGCGCAGTTCATGTTCCCCAGCCTCTTCACCGGGGCGCCGCAGGTCCGGGGCGGCAAGCTGCGCGCGCTGGCGGTGGCCGGCCCGAAGCGCCTGCCCAGCATGCCCGACGTGCCGACGCTGAAGGAAATGGGTGTCGATGTCGACGTGTCGCAGTGGTACGCGCTGTTTGCCCCCGCGAAGACGCCGGCGCCGGTGGTCGACAAGCTGAACAAGGCGCTCGTGCAGGTGCTGAACGACCCCGAGATCGTCAGGCGCATCGAGGCCGACGGCGCCGACGCGCAGTCCAGCACGCCGGCCGAGCTGGGCGCGCTGGTGAGGAGCGAACTCGCGAAGTGGAAGGGCGTGGTGCAAAAGGCCAGACTCACCGCCGATTGAAACGCCGGCGCGCGCAAGGCATTTGCCGCGCCCGCCTTGCGCCAGAATTTGCGCCCAGCCGCTGCACGAACCCGAGGCCTGACCGTGAACCCTGCTGAACAAGACCTGGCCGCCTGGATCGGCCGCAGCGACACCGTGCACGACACCCTCGGCCCCACGCCGGTGGCCGCGCTGACGGCCACGCTCGATCATCCCGCGGCCCCCGTGACCGTGGGCACTCCACTGCCGCCGCTGTGGCACTGGCTCTACTTCCTGCCGATGCACCGGCAGAGCGAGATCGGCCCCGACGGCCATGCAAGACGCGGTGGCTTCCTGCCGCCCGTGCCGCTGCCGCGGCGCATGTGGGCGGGCAGCCAGTTTCAGTTCCACGCCCCGGTGCGCGTGGGCGACGCGGTGGCACGCAAGAGCACCATCAACGACGTGACGCAGAAGGACGGGCGCACCGGCAAGCTGGTGTTCGTGAAGGTGAAACACGAACTGTTCCGCAACGGCGCCGAGAGCCCCGCGCTGACCGAGTTCCACGACATCGTCTACCGTGAATCCAAGCGGCCGGGTGATGCCGAGCCGCCGCCGACACCCGCGCCCACGGGCGCCGCCTGGCAGCGCGAGATCGTGCCCGACGACGTGCTGCTCTTCCGCTACAGCGCCTTGACCTTCAACGGCCACCGCATCCACTACGACCGCAGATACGTCACCGAGGTCGAGGGCTACCCGGGCCTGATCGTGCATGGCCCGCTGATCGCCACGCTGCTGATGGACCTGCTGCGGCGCCACGCGAGCGAGGCCGACGTGGCGACCTTCCGCTTCAGGGCCGTGCGGCCGACCTTCGACCTGCACCCCTTCCGCGTCAACGGCCTGCGCGAGGGCAACACCGTCAAGCTGTGGGCGCAGGACCACGAGGGCTGGTTGACGATGGACGCCGTGGCGACCTTGAGAAGTTGACATGCAGCCGCTCAAGGGCCTCACGGTCGTCACCCTCGAACACGCCATCGCGGCGCCGTTTGCCACGCGCCAGCTTGCCGACCTGGGTGCGCGGGTCATCAAGATCGAACGCCCCGGCGTCGGCGACTTCGCGCGCGGCTACGACCAGCGGGTGCGCGGCCTGGCCTCGCACTTCGTCTGGACCAACCGCAGCAAGGAAAGCCTGACGCTGGACGTCAAGCACCCGCAGGCCGCGGCACTGCTGCTGAAGCTGATCACCGAGAAGGCCGACGTGGTGGTGCAGAACCTGGCGCCCGGGGCGGCGGCACGCCTGGGCGTGTCCCATGAGGCGCTGAAGCCGGCCCGCCCCGACCTCATCGTCTGCGACATCTCGGGCTACGGCGACGACCCGCACGCGCCCGGCCCTTACCGCGACAAGAAGGCCTACGACCTGCTGATCCAGAGCGAGAGCGGCTTCGTCAGCATCACCGGCACGCCCGACGAGCCGAGCAAGGCGGGGCTGTCCATCGCCGACATCGCCGCCGGCATGTACGCCTACAGCAACATCCTGGCTGCGCTGCTGCAGCGGCAGACCGACGGCCAGGGCCGGCGCATCGACATCAGCATGCTGGAAGCGATGGGCGAGTGGATGGGTTACCCGCTCTACTACGCTTTCGAAGGCGCAAAGCCTCCGCCACGCGCCGGTGCGGCGCACGCCACCATCTATCCCTACGGCCCCTTCCCCTGCGGCGACGGCAAGACGGTGATGCTCGGCCTGCAGAACGAACGGGAATGGCGGCAGTTCTGCGACAAGGTGTTGTTGCAGCCGGCACTGGGCCAGGATGCACGTTTTGCCGGCAACGCGCAGCGCACCGCGCAGCGTGTCGCGCTGCGCCAGCTCATCGTCGACGCCTTCTCGTCGCTCACCGCCGCGCAGGTGACGCAGCGCCTGGAAGACGCGCAGATCGCCAACGCCGAACTGCGCGACATGTCCGGCCTGTGGGCGCACGAACAGCTGGCCGCGCGCGGCCGCTGGCGCGACGTGGACACGCCCGCCGGCTCGGTGCCGGCGCTGCTGCCCCCCGGCAGCTGGGGCCCCGGCAGTGGCGGTGAACCGCGCATGGACGCCGTGCCGGCGCTGGGCCAGCACACCGACGCCATCCTCGCCGAGCTGGGCGTGGACGCCGCGGGCATCGCCGCGCTGCGCGCCGTGCAGGCGATCTGATCATGGCCCGCCTGCCGCGCAGCTACCTCTTCGTCCCGGGTGACCGGCCCGAGCGTTTTGCCAAGGCCCTGGCCAGCGGCGCCGATGCCGTGGTCGTCGATCTCGAGGACGCCGTGGCGCCTGCGGCCAAGGGTGCGGCGCGCATCCATGTGGCCTCGTGGCTGGCCGGTGAAGCCGAGCGTGGCCGCGTGGTGGTGCGGATCAACGACGAGAGCACCCCCTGGTTTGCCGCCGACGTGGCGATGCTGGCCGCCACCCGCGCGCCCACCGTGATGCTGCCCAAGGCCGAACGCGTGCTGTCACTGACCGACCTGCGCGATGCCTGCTCCGGCATCACGCTGCTGCCGCTGGTGGAGACGGCACGCGGCATGTTGGCCGCGCAGTCGCTGGCCGAGGCGCCGGGCGTGCTGCGCCTGGTCTTCGGCACCATCGACTATGCGCTCGACCTCGACCTCGGCGACGACCCGGTGGCACTCGACCCGGGCCACGCCCACCTGGCCCTGGTCTCGCGAGCGGCCGGCATCGCCGCGCCGGTGGCCGGCGTCACTACCGCCATCGGCGACGAGGTGCGGCTGCTGGCCGACCTGGCGCGCGCGCGGCAGCACGGCTTCGGCGCCAAGCTGTGCATCCACCCGCTGCAGGTGACGACGGTGCACGACGCACTGGCGCCCAGCGCTGCCGAGCTGGCCTGGGCCGTGCGTGTGCTGCAGGCCGCGGCCGCGGCGCAGGCGGCCGGGCACGGCGCCGTGCAGATGGACGGCCGCATGATCGACAAACCCGTGATCGAGCGTGCGCGCCGCACCGTCGAGCGCGCCGGCTGAACACCCCACGACTCCAAACGCAGAGGCAAACCGCATGGCTTCCACGATCATCGATTCCGTCATCTTCCAGGGCATCTTCAGCAGCGAGGCGATGCGCCGGGTCTGGAGCGACGAGAACCGCACCGCCAAGTACATCGACGTCGAACGTGCGTTGGCCAAGGTGCAGGCGCGTCTGGGCCTGATCCCGCAGGAGGCGGCCGACGAGATCGTCAGCCACTGCGAGTTGTCACAGATCGACATGGTGCGGCTGCGCCAGCAAACCGAACGCATCGGCTACCCCATCCTGGGCGTGGTGACGCAGATCAACCAGCTCTGCCGCGACAAGCTGGGTGAGTACGTGCACTGGGGCGCGACCACGCAGGACATCACCGACACGGCCACGGTGCTGCAGATCCGCGAGGCGCTGACCATCGTCGACGACGAGCTCGCGGCCATCGCCAGCGCACTGGCCAAGCTGGCGAAGGAACACCGGCTGACGCCGGTGATCGGGCGCAGCAACCTGCAGCAGGCCATCCCCGTGACCTTCGGCTACAAGATGGCCGGCATCCTGAGCGCCGTGCTGCGCCACCGCGAACGCATCGCGCAGCTGCGTGAACGGGTGCTGGTGGGCGAGTTCGCGGGCGCGGCCGGCACGCTGGCTTCGCTGGAAGCCGGCGCCATGGAAACCCAGGCCGGCCTGTGCGCCGAACTGGGCCTGAAGCAGCCGGTGATCGCCTGGCACACCATCCGCGACAACATCGCCGAGGTGGGCGCGGTGCTGGGCCTGATCGGCGGCACGCTGGGCAAGCTGAGCATGGACGTGAAGCTGATGATGCAGACCGAGGTGGCCGAGGTCTTCGAGCCCTACCACCATGGCCGCGGCAGCAGCAGCACCATGCCGCAGAAGCGCAACCCGATCGCCAGCTGCTACATCCACGCCGCGATCTCCGTCGTGCGCCAGCATGCCGCCGCGCTGATGGACGCCATGGTCGCCGACCACGAACGCAGCACCGGGCCCTGGGAAATCGAATGGATCGTGCTGCCCGAGGCCTTCTGCCTGATGGCCGGTGCGCTGAAGCAGTCACGCGCCGTGCTCGAAGGCCTGGAAGTCGACCCGCTGGCCATGCGCCGCAACATCGACATGACGCAGGGGCTGGTGATGAGCGAAGCGGTGATGATGGGCCTGGGCAAGTTCATCGGCCGCGAGTACGCGCACGACCTGGTGTACGACCTCTGCCGCGCGTCGCTGGCGAGGAACACGCCATTGATCGAACTGCTGGTGGCGCATCCCGAGATCCACAAGCACGTGGACCGCGCGGCCCTGGAGGCCATGCTCGACCCGGCCAACTACCTGGGGCAGAGCGGCGTGATGGTCGACCGCGTGCTGGCGCAGATGGCGGGTTGAGGCAGGCGGGCAGACGCCGTGCGGCGCGGCGCGCCTGCCCCGGGCCAGCGCTCATGGCATGCTCGCCACCCCACGCCACCGTGGGTGCCCGCACCACATGACCCCGAACGAACCCCAGCTCACCACCCTGCCCAACGGCCTGCGCGTCATCGCGCTGCCGATGCCCTGGCGCCAGACCGTCAGCCTCAGCGTCTTCATCCGCACCGGCAGCCAGCACGAGAGCCGGCGCCTGAACGGCATCAGCCACGTCGTCGAGCACATGGCCTTCAAGGGCACGCACAGCCGCGACTGCCAGCGCATCAACCTCGACGCCGAGCGCCTGGGTGCCGAGGTCAACGCCCACACCGACAAGGACCACACGGCCTTCCACATCGAAGGGCTGGCGCGCGACCTCGGGGTGTTTGTCGAGATGCTGGCCGACATCGTGCTGAACAGCACCTTCCCGGCCGACGAGCTGGAGCGTGAGCGCCAGGTCATCCTGCACGAGTTCACCGAGTTCGAGGAAGACCCCTCGGCCATGGCCTTCCAGCTCTTCGACCGCGCCTGCTACGGCCAGCACCCGGCGGGACAGCCGGTGATAGGCAACCGCGCCAACCTCAAGCGTTTCACGCGCGTCGACCTGCTGGACTACGTGGCCCGGCAATACAGCGCGGGCAACGTGGTGGTGGGCGCGGCCGGCGGTTTCGACGGCGCGCGCTTCCTGCGCGACGTGCAGGCCCACTTTGGCGGCATGCCGTGCGGCAGCGACAACAGCGTGCCCGCGCCAGCCTGGCTGGGCGGCCTGAAGCTGCGCCGCATGGCCGGCAGCGCGCAGTGTCACGTGGTGCTGGGTTTCGAGATGCCTGCGTTGCGCGACGAGGCGCACTTGGCCTACGTGATGGCCGCCGCGCTCTTCGGCGAAGGCATGAGTTCACCCTTGCTCGACGAGATCCGCGAGCGCCGCGGGCTGGCCTACTACACCGCCTGTTCGGCCGACGTGTTGCCGCTGACGGGGCAGTTCGTGGTCGAGGCCGCCACCGCGCCCGGGCAGGCCGAGCAGTTTTTCGTCGAGGTGGCGCGGCTGCTGCAGGCACAGGCCGCAGGTGTCGACCCGGTCGGGTTCGAGCGTGCCCGCAACCAGCTCACGGTGCGCGCGCTGCGCGCGCTGGAGCAGCCCTCGCGGCGGCTGGAGACCGCGGCGCAGGAGGTCTTCACCTTCGGCACGCCGCAGGATGCTGCCGTCGTGCTCGCCCGCCTGCAGGCGGTGACGGCGCCGCAGGTGCAGGCGGCCTTCCGCACGATGCTGGCCAGCCCGGCGGCGGTGGCGCTGGCCGGCAGCGTGCCGTCACGTGCGCGCACGCGGGCCGCCGAGCTCTTCGCGCTGAGCACGGCGGGCGACGTCGACGACTGACCCGGCATGGAGTTTCGCCAGCTGCGCTACTTCGTGCGTGTCGTCGAACTCGGCAGCATGGGCCGTGCCGCGGCCGACCTGGGTGTCGTGACCTCCGCGCTCAGCCAGCAGATCAGCCGTCTGGAAGGTGAGCTCTCGACCCGGCTCCTGCAGCGCACCGCCACGGGTGTGCTGCCCACCGAGGCGGGGCTGGCCTTCCTGCACCAGGCGCAGCTGGTGCTGCGCCACGCCGACGGGGCGGTGAAGGCGGCGCAGCAGGCGCGGCTGTCGGGGCATGTCAGCGTGGGCCTGGCGCCCACCACGGGCTCGGTGCTCGGCCTGCCGCTGATGCAGGCCATGCGCGAGCGCTACCCTGACGTGCGGCTGCACCTGGTGGAGGCGCTGTCGGGCCACCTGGCCAACATGCTCAACGCACGCCAGCTCGACCTGGCCGTCGTCTTCAAGGCCGACCCCGGTCGCCGCTGGAGCGTGCTGCCACTGCTGCACGAGAAGCTCTTCGTCATCGCCGCGCCCGGGCTGCCCGGGCTGCCCGGCGGTGCCGCGTCGCGGCCGGTGCGGCTGTCGGCGCTGGCGAAGCTGCCGCTGATCCTCAACTCTGGCCCGCACGGCCTGCGCAGCACGCTCGACCTGGCCTTCGCTGCTGCCCGCATGCAGCCGCTGGTGGTGATGGAGATCGACTCGCTGGCGCTGCTGATGGACGCCGTGCGCGCCGGCCTGGGCGCCACGCTGCAGCCGGGTGCGGCCACCGCGCGGCTGGACGGCAGCCCGCTCGTCGTGCGCGAGGTGGCCGATGCCGCGGCCAGCCGCAGCAACCTGCTGGCCAGCCTGTGCGACGACGAGCTTTCGCCCGCCGGCCTGGCCGCGCGCGTGGTGCTGGCCGACGTGGCGCGCAGCCTGGTGGTGTCGGGGCGCTGGCCGGGCGCCACCCTTCACGGCGCGTGAAGAGCCGTTGCCGCGGCCGCCGTGGTCGCAACCGGCGCCGGCTCTTACAGTCGCGGGCTGGTCATCCGGGGCACCTTGCATGTGGGACGTGTTGGTCATCGGTGGCGGCAACGCCGCACTCTGCGCCGCGTTGACGGCGCGGGAAGCACTGGGCAGCGGCGCTTCGGTGCTGCTGCTGGAATCGGCGCCGCGCGAGTGGCGCGGCGGCAACAGCGTGCACACGCGCAACATCCGCTGCAGCCACGACGCACCGCAGGACGTGCTGACCGAGGCCTACCCCGAGGAAGAGTTCTGGCAGGACCTGCTGAAGGTCACCGGCGGCAAGACCCGTGAGCCGCTGACGCGTCGGGTCATCCGCGACTCGGCCACCTGCCGCGGTTGGATGCGCCGGCACGGCGTTCACTTCCAGCCGTCGCTGTCGGGCACGCTGCACCTGAGCCGTACCAACGCGTTTTTCATGGGCGGTGGCAAGGCGTTGGTGAATGCCTATTACCGAAGTGCCGAAGCGCTGGGTGTGCAGGTGCGCTACGACACGCCCGTCGCCCGCATCGAACTGCAAGGCCGGCAGTTTGTCGCTGCCCACACGGCGCAGGGTGAGCGCCTGGCCGCCAAGGTGTGCGTGGTGGCCAGCGGCGGCTTCGAGAGCAACCGCGAGTGGTTGCGCGAGGCCTGGGGCCAGAACACGCGCGGTGAATGGCCGGCCGACCAGTTCGCCATCCGCGGCACCCGCTTCAACATGGGGGTGTTGCTGAAGGACCTGCTGGCGCAGGGCGCCGACCCCATCAGCGACGCCACGCAGGCGCACATGGTGGCCATCGATGCGCGTGCGCCGCTCTACGACGGCGGCATCTGCACGCGGGTGGACTGCGTCAGCCTCGGCATCATGGTCAACCGCGAGGGCCAGCGCTTCTACGACGAAGGCGAGGACTTCTGGCCCAAGCGCTACGCCATCTGGGGCCGCCTGGTGGCGCAGCAGCCGGCGCAGGTGGGGCATTGCGTCATCGACGCCAAG
Organism: Rubrivivax sp.; assembly: GCA_030653505.1. Taxonomy (GTDB): domain Bacteria; phylum Pseudomonadota; class Gammaproteobacteria; order Burkholderiales; family Burkholderiaceae_C; genus Rubrivivax. The sequence goes on along the minus strand of JAURZK010000178.1, from coordinate 55,770 downwards.
GCCGTCGGGCGCTTCATGCCGCCGGTGTTCAAGGGCGCGCAGGCCGACACGCTGCCCGAATTGGCACGCCAGCTGGGTGTGCCTGAAGCGGCTTTCCTGAAGACCGTGGCCGACTACAACGCCGCCTGCCGCGCCGGCAGCTTCGACCACGCCGTGCTCGACGACTGCCACACCGAGGGCCTGACGCCCGCCAAGACGCACTGGGCGCGGCCCATCGACACGGCGCCCTACTACGGTTACACGCTCAAGCCAGGCGTGACCTTCACCTACCTGGGGCTGTGGGTCGACGAACATGCCGCCGTGCACTTTGGCGGCCAGCCCAGCGCCAACCTCTTCGCCGCGGGCGAAGTGATGGCCGGCAACGTGCTGGGCCAGGGTTACACCGCTGGTGTCGGCATGACCATAGGCACGGTGTTCGGCCGCGTCGCCGGCGCCAGTGCCGCCAGGGCCGCGCAGCGTGCCGCGGCCGCGACCACCCTCGAGGGCGCTGAACTTGCGGGCGCTTGAAACCCTGGTGCGCGACGCGTCGGCCCTGGCCGCAGGCGGCCCTGGTCCGGTCAGGACCGGCGGCCCGCTGCCGCTCACCGCCGACGAAGCCGAGGTGGCGCGCCAGATGCAGATCTGCAATGCGTGCCGCTACTGCGAAGGCTTCTGCGCCGTCTTTCCGGCGATGACGCGGCGGCTGGAATTCGGCAAGGCCGACATTCACTACCTGGCCAACCTCTGCCACAGCTGCGGCGCCTGCCTGCACGCCTGCCAATACGCGCCGCCGCACGAATTTGCCGTCAGCGTGCCCACGGCCATGGCCAGGGTACGCGCGCAGACCTATGCCGACTTCGCGTGGCCACCGGCCCTCGGGCGCCTGTACCACCGCAACGGTCTCACACTGTCACTCGCGTTGGCCGGCGGTCTGTCGCTCTTCCTGCTGCTGGCGGTGGCGCTGAACGGCTCGCTGGCCGCCCCGCCGGCCGGTGGCAGCTTCTACAGCATCTTCCCGCACGGGCTGATGGTGAACCTGTTCGCGCCGGTCTTCCTTTTTGTGCTGCTGGCCCTGGGCATCGGCGTGGCCCGCTTCTGGCGCAGCGGCGTGCCTGGCCCGGCGACGACGCCGGCGGTGGCCGAAGCAGCGAAGAACGCGCTGACATTGAAGTACCTGGACGGCGGCCACGGCAAAGGCTGCAACGAAGCCGACGACCGCTGGACCAAGGAGCGCCGCGCCGTGCACCATGCGGCCTTCTACGGCTTCATGCTGTGTTTTGCGTCGACCAGCGTGGCCACCGTCTACCACTACGCCTTGGGCTGGGAAGCACCCTATGGCTGGACGACCCTGCCCAAGCTGCTGGGCGGCAGTGGCGGCGTGCTGCTGGTGCTGGGCGCCGTGGGCCTGCTGCGCCTGCGGCTGAAGCGCCATCCGCAGCACGTGGTGGCGGCCCAGCGACCGATGGACCTGGGCTTCGTCGCGCTGCTGGGCCTCACCGGGGCCAGCGGCCTGGCCCTGGCACTCGCCGCAGGAACCGCTGCCATGCCGCTGCTGCTGTGCCTGCACCTCGGCGCGGTGATGGCCTTCTTCGCCACCATGCCCTACGGCAAGTTTGCGCACGGCGTCTACCGCAGTGCCGCGCTGCTGAAGTGGTCCATCGAACGCCGCCTGCCCACGCACCTGCGCCTGGGTTCCGAATGAAGGAGCACCGCACCATGTCCACCGGACGACTCGACATCCCCTCGATGCAGCCGCACTGCACGCCCGCCGAATGGCAGGCCCGCGTCGACCTCGCCGCCTGTTACCGCCTCGTCGACATCTACGGCATGAGCGACATGATGGCCAACCACATCAGCGCGCACGTGCCCGGCGAGCCCGGCGCCTTCCTCATCAACCCCTACGGGATGATGTACGAGGAGATCACCGCCAGCTGCCTGATCAAGGTGAACCTGGCCGGCGAGATCCTGGCCTCGCCCGCTTTCTTTGACGATCACGGCGAACTGGGCTACGGCATCAACCGCGCGGGTTACGTCATCCACAGCGCCATCCACGAAGCGCGGCCCGAGATCGCCTGTGTCATCCACACCCACAGCTGGGCGTCGATGGCGGTGAGCGCACTCGAATGCGGCCTGCTGCCCATCACGCAGACGGCGATGCGTTTCCTGAAGATCGCGTACCACGACTACCAGGGCGTGGTGCTGAACGACGAAGAGAAGGCCTCGCTCATTGCCGACCTGGGACAGGGCGACGCACTGATGCTGCGCAACCACGGCGCGCTGGTGGTGGGCCGCAGCATCGGCGAGGCCTTCAACTGGATGCACCGCGTCGAGTTGTCGTGCCATTCCCAACTGGCCGCGATGGCGTGCAACACACCGCTGGTGCAGGTGTCGCAGCCGGTGCTGCAAGCCACGTGGAACAACTACCAGCGTGGCACGCGCCGCCCCTACGGCCTGATGGAATGGCCGGCGCTGCTGCGCAAGCTGGACCGCATGGACCCGAGTTACCGCAGCTGATCGGCTGCGGTGGTTTTCCCAGGGAACGGCGGCGTTCGACCGCCCCATCCACGACAACAGACGGAGACAACGATGAACAAACTGATTCGCAGCACCGCGGTGCTGATTGCCGGCGCCACCCTGGCCGGCAGTGCGCTGGCGCAGACCTGGCCGACCAAACCCGTCAAGGTGGTGGTGGCCTTCTCGGCCGGCGGCACCACCGACATCCTGGCGCGCAAGGTCGGCCAGGAACTGGCCGACAAGCTCAAGCAGAGTTTCATCATCGAGAACAAGCCCGGCGCCGGCGGCAACACCGGTACCGAGATGGTGGTGCGGTCACCTGCCGACGGCTACACGCTCATCGTCAACAGCGTGGGCCCGATCGCCGTCAACCCCACGCTCTACCCCAAGCTGGCCTACAACCCGCTCACCGACCTGGTGCCCATCGTGCAGATCGCCGACGTGCCCAACGTGCTGGTGGTGCACCCCAGCGTGCCGGCCAAGAGCTTCGACGAGTTCATCACCTACGCCAAGGCCAACCCGGGCAAGCTGAACTGCAGTTCCACGGGCATCGGCACCAGCAGCCACCTCAGCTGCTTCATCCTGGCCAAGCGCGCCGGCTTCGAGGCCGTGCATGTGCCCTACAAGGGCGCCGATGCGCTGCGCGACCTGCTGGCCGGGCGTGTGCAATTCATGTTCGCGACCATCCCGTCGGTGAAGCAGCACATTGACAGCGGCGCGCTGCGCGCGGTGGCCGTCAGCAGCGTCAAGCGTTCACGTTCGATGCCCGACGTGCCCACCGTGGCCGAACGCGGCTACCCCGGCTTCGAGGCCGGCTCGTGGTTCGGCTTCTTCGCGCCCAAGGGCACGCCGGCCGAAGTGATCGCGACGCTGAACAAGGCCGTCAACGAGATCATCGCGGTGCCGGCGATGGAAGCCGCGCTGGTCAAGGAAGGTGCCGACCCCGTGGGCGGCACGCCGGCGCAGTTCGGCGCCTTCACGCAGCGTGAGTTCGAGAAGTGGCGCGTGGTGGTGCGCGAATCCGGCGCCACGGCCGATTGAGGCCGCGCCCAGCGATGCCAGGCCCGCTGCGCCGATGAACCCCGGCCCCCGTCGCGTGCTCGTCTCGCGCCAGACGCGTGAGACCCACGCCGCGCTGCTCGAAGCCGCCGCCGCGGGCCACGCGGTGCAGTGGGTGTGGCTGGACGAGCAGGACGCCGCCGCGCCGCAGCCGGTGCACGCGGCCTTCATCTCGCGCGACATCACCGGCCTGTCGACCAAGCTCCATCCGCTGGAGATGCTGGCGCGCTGCTACGCGGTGCTGCGCGCCAGCCCGGAGCTCGCCTGGGTGCAGGCCCACAGCGCCGGGGCCGACCGGCCGATCTACCCCGAGCTGCGCGCGCGCGGCGTGGCCGTGAGCACGGCCTCGGGCGCCAACGCCGGCGTGGTGGCGGCCACGGCACTGGCCGGGTTGCTGGCGCTGTCGCGGCGTTTTCCGCAACTCATCGCCGCGCAACACGAACGCCGCTGGGCGCCGCTGGTGGGCGCGGGCCCGCTGCCGCCCGACCTCTTCGGCCAGACCGCGGTGCTGGTGGGCTGGGGGCCCATCGCGCAGGCGCTGCAGCCGCACCTGGCGCTTCTCGGCATGAAGGTGATCGTCGCACGTCGCAGTTCGGCCGCTGCCGCACCCGGTGTGGAGACGGTGAGCCACGATCGGCTGCACACCGTGCTGCCACGCGCCGACTGGGTGCTCCTGGCCTGCCCGCTGACGGCCGAGACCCGCGGCCTGATCGACGCCGCGGCGCTGGCGCGCCTGCCTGCCGGGGCGCAACTCATCAACGTCGCGCGCGGCGAAGTGGTGGTCGAGGCGGCGTTGGCGGCGGCGCTGCAGTCGGGCCACCTCGCCGGCGCCTACCTCGATGTCTTCGAGCACGAACCGCTGGATGTGCGCTCACCGCTGTGGGGGCTGCCAGGCGTCATCGTCACGCCGCACAGCGCCGGGCAGTCGGCCGGCCACGCCGCACGCGTGGCGGCCATCTTTGCCGACAACCTGGGCCGGTGGCTGCGCGGCGAAACGCTGGCGCACACGGTGGCCTGACGGCCTGAAACCGGCCGCCCCGCCATGACGCCCACGGTGCCGCTGCGCCTGCTGCGTGCCGTGCAGGGCGTGGCCGAGGCTGGCAGCGCCGCCGGCGCCGCCGCGGCGCTGCACCTGTCGGTGTCGGCCGTCACCCGCGCCGTGCGTCAGGCCGAGGCGCTGTTGGGCCTGGCCCTCTTCGAACGCGGAGCGCGCGGCATGGTGGCCACGCCGGCCACCGCGGTGCTGGTGGCGCGCACCGCGCGCGCCACGCAGGAACTCGCGCAGGCGCAGGCCGCCTTGCCTGCGCTTGCGCGCGGCGGTGCGGCGGCACGTCTGCGCGTGCAGGCCTCGGCGCTGGCCCGCAGCGTCACCGACACCATGCTGCACACGCTGTGCGCGGTGGCCGAGACTGGCAGCGAAGGGGCTGCAGGCCAGCGCCTGGGCGTGACGCAGGTGGCCGTGCACCAGCAGCTGCGGGCGCTGGAGTTCGCGGCGCGGGTGCCGCTCTTCGAACGGTCACACCGCGGCACGCGCCTGACCGAGGCCGGCGAGCGCCTGCTGCGCCACGCCAAGCTGGCGCTGGCCGAACTGCGCATCGTGCATGACGAACTCGCCGCCTTCCAGGGCCGCACCGCCGGAGGCGTGACGGTCGGCGCGCTGCCGATGGCCAGCGCGGTGCTGCTGCCGCGTGCGCTGTCGCGGCTGTTCGCGGTGTCGCCAGGCGTCGTCGTCACGGTGGCCGATGGAACCTACGAGGCCTTCCTGCAGCAGCTGCGCCACGGCGACATCGACCTGCTGGTGGGGCCGCTGCGCGGTGCGCTGGCACCGGACGACGTGGTGGAGCACCGGCTCTTCACCGACCAGCTGCTGCCGGTGGTGCGGCGCGGCCATCCCTGCCTGGGACCAAACGGCGACAAGCCGCCACGCAGCCTGCGGGCCCTGCGCGCAGCGCGCTGGATCGGCCCACTGCCCGGTACGCCGGCGGCGACGGCCTTTGCACGCGTGTTCGCCGCCGCCGGCGTCGCCGTGCCGGGCTTTGCCTTGCAGGCGCACAGCTCGGCCGTGCTCGTGGGCGTGCTGGCGAGCAGCGACGCGGTGGCGCTGATGTCGCCCTGGCAGGTGCGTGCCGAAAGTGAGGCCGGTGTGCTGGTGGCGCTGCCGCTGCGCCTGGTGGGCACCGAGCGCGACATCGGCGTGACGTTGCGCCGCGACGGCCTGCCCTCGGCCGCGGCGCGTGCGCTGCTGGCCGAGCTGCGGGCCGTGGTGGCCGCGGGTTGACCCTTCATAAGCAGAACGCAAAGCTCATGGTCCTGGCTGCACTGGCCGTTTCGGCAGGTGCGTGGCACTCTCCACAGGCTGTACAGAACGCCTCCAGGCCTTGCCCGCCGCCACGCCGGCAAGTTGCCCTGAAGCCCAGCCAAGCCCGAGACACCCGAAACGCCAGAGACGCCATGCACCTGATCCCGCACCCCGATTCCGAAGCCGGCCCCGCCGCGTCCCCGGCGCGTCGCCGTCTCCTGCTGGCCAGCGCCGCGGCGCTGGCGTCCGGCGGCTGGCCCGCGGCCTGGGCGCAGTCGTCGCGGTCGCTGCGCCTGATCGTGCCCTTCACGCCCGGTGGCAGCACCGACATCCTGGCGCGCGCCATCGGCCCCAAGCTGGGCCTGGCGCTGGGCCGCAACGTCATCATCGACAACAAGCCGGGCGCGGGCGGCTCGCTGGGCGCCGGTGAAGCGGCCAAGGCCGACCCTGACGGCAACACGCTGCTGATGGGCCACATCGGCACGCTGGCCGTCAACCCGGCCATCTACCCCAAGCTGAGCTACGACCCGCTGAAGAGCTTCGTGCCCGTGGCCTGGGTGGCGCGCGTGCCCAACGTGCTGGTGGTGCCTGCAGCATCACCGGCACGCAACTTCAAGGAATTCATCGAACTGGCGCGATCGAAGCCGGGGGCGCTGACCTTTTCGTCGGGCGGCAACGGCAGCGCCGCCCACATCACCTTCGAATACCTGAAGCTGCGCGCCAAGGTCTTCATGCTGCACATCCCCTACCGCGGCACGGCGCCCTCGATCAACGACCTCATCGCCGGCCAGGTCGACGCCACCTTCACCGGCGCGCCCGCGGTGCTGCCGCACATCAAGAGCGGCCGCCTGCGTGCGCTGGCCGTCAGCAGCCCGCAGCGCATTCCCTCGCTGCCCGACGTGCCCACGGTGGCCGAGAGCGGCTTCCCGGGTTTTGAGGCCGACCAGTGGTACGGCGTGGTGGCCCCCGCAGGCACGCCGGCGGCCGTGGTGGCGCAGCTGAATGCCGAGATCAACAAGGCGCTGGCGCTGCCGGAGGTGGCGCAGCAACTGGCCGGCGAAGGCGCGGTGCCGATGCCGACCACGCCGCAGGCCTTCGGCCAGCACATCGCTGCCGAGATTCCACGCTGGGCCGAGGTGGTGAAGGCCGGCAACGTCTCGGCGAACTGAGGGGGCGGCGCATGGACCGCCTTCATGCTGCGCTGGTCGCGCTGGCTGGCATCGCGCTGTCCGGCTGCGCCGGCATCGCGCCGTCTTCGGCAGTGTCTGCCGCCGCATCCGCCGTTGCACCCGCGTCGGGCCAGGTCGAGGTGATGTGGCTCGGACAGGCCGCGTTCAAGATAACCTCGCCCGGCGGCAAGGTCATCGTGACCGACCCCTGGTTGCGCACCAATCCCCTGACGCCGGCGGCCTACAAGAACCTCGAGGTCTTCGGCAAGATCGACGTGCTGCTGGTCTCGCACGGCCACTTCGACCACATCGCGGACGCACCGGCACTGGCTCAGATGTACAGCGTGCCGCTGCGCGCGCCCGGTGACCTCGCCAACACCGCGATGACGCTGGGCGTGCTGCCCGCCAACCTGTTGCCGCGCATGAACAAGGGCGGCACGGTGGAGCCGGTGCCGGGCATCAAGGTGACGGCAGTGCGCGCAGAGCATTCGTCGATCTATGTCTGGCGCAACCCGGTCACTGGCAAGGACGAGACGCACCCCGGCGGCGAGGCCATGGGCTGGATCATCGAGCTGGAAAACGGCTTTCGCATCTATCACGCGGGCGACACGGCCGTATTCGGCGACATGAAGCTCATCGGCGAACGCTACCGGCCCGACCTGGCGCTGGTGCCCATCGGCGGCAACTTCACGATGGACCCGGTCGACGCGGCCTGGGCGGTGAAGGACATGCTCAAGCCCAAAGCCGTGATCCCCATGCACTACGGCAGCAACCCGCTGGCCAAGGGCACGGCGGCGCAGTTCAGCGCCGCGATGGGCGCCAGCCCCGTCAAGGTCATCGTGGCCACACCCGGCCAGGGCCTGAACTTCTAGCACCCCGAAAACCCCAGGCGTCTCGTCGGTGCCCCAACAGGCCCGGTCGAGCCGCTGCATTGCCACCTGCACGAGGAGACTCACCCATGAAGAAGACCACCATCGCCGCCCTGGCGGCCTGCGCCAGCAGCGCCGCGCTGGCACAGACGCCGAGCACCGTCACGGTCTACGGCCTGCTCGACGCCGCCGTGCGTCAGGCCAGCAACGTCACGGCCAACCGCGAGTCACGCAAGACCATGGACGACGGCATCTTCACCGGCAGCCGGCTGGGCTTTCGCGGCCGCGAAGACCTGGGCGCCGGTTGGGCCGCGACGCTGAACATGGAGGCGGGCTTCGAGGTCGGCAGCGGCGTGTCGTTGCAGGGCACACCCACCGGTGACTACGGCCAGGCGACGGCGCCCACGCGCTTTTGGGGCCGCGAGGTCCACCTCGGCCTGCGCGGCCCGTGGGGCGGCGTCAACCTCGGCCGCCAGTACACCGTGGCGCACAGCCTGGCGGCGCGCTTCCAGCCGCTGGGCAATCCGAACAGCACGGCGCATTCGCTCTTCAGCAGCCACCACATCGCGCGCCAGGACAACCAGCTGCGTCTGGACACCAAGGCCGCCGGCATCGATTTCACCGCGTCTTACACCTTTGGCGAGCAGGCCAGCAGCAGCGCCAACGCGAGCTGGGCGCTGGGCGCCGGCTACGGCGCTGGCGCGCTGCAACTGGGCGCCTACGTGCAGCAGATGAAGAACCTGGCCGGTACCGAGACACGCAAGATCGTGGGTGCCGGCGGCAACTACAAGCTGAACCAGACGCTGACGCTCTTCGGCGGTCTGATGCAGCGCACGAGTGCCGTCAGCCCGCAGGAAAACAAGGCCTTCACGCTGGGCGCGAACATCGAGCTGGCGAAGAGCATCACGCTGAGCCTGGCGCATTACAACGACGACCAGTCGGGCAGCGCCGCGCTCGACGGTTCACGCGAGGTGACCTGGGTGACCGCGAGCTACCGTTTCTCACGCCGCACCGATGTGTACGCCGTGATCGACCACAACCGCGTTGAAGGCGGTTATGCCAAGCCGGCCTTCATGGGCACCAAGGGCAGCCAGACGGGGGTCGTGCTCGGCCTGCGTCACCGCTTCTGACGCCCAGCGCTTGAGTTCCAATCTGCACACCATGCAAAACCTCCCACTCGGACCCACCCGCCGCGCCGCCGTGCTGGCCCTGGGCGCTGCCGCTCTGGCCGGCTCGGCCCGTGCCCAGGGCCGTTTCCCCGACAAGCCCATCACACTGGTCGTGCCCTTCGGCCCGGGCGGCATTGCAGACCTCACCGCGCGCGCTGTGGCCGAACACATGGGCAAGTCGCTGGGCCAGCCCGTGGTGGTGGAAAACAAGCCCAGCGCCGGCAGCATCGTCGCCAGCCAGGCCGTGGCCACGGCCAAGCCCGACGGCCACACCCTGCTGCTGATGAGCAACGGCAACGCCGTCAGCGTGGGCCTGTTCAAGAAACTGCCCTACGACACGCTGCGTGGCTTTGCGCCCATCAGCACGCTGGGCTTTTTCGACATCGGCATCTTCGTTGCGGCCAACTCGCGCTTCAATACGCTGGCCGAGGCGGTGGCCCATGCCAAGGCCAACCCAGGCAAGCTGAACGTGGGCACCATCGCCCCGGGCAGCACGCAGCATCTCAGCGCCAAGCTCTTCGAAACGGTGGCTCGCGTGGAGGTGCTGGTCGTGCCCTACAAGGGCTCGCCTGGGGTGCTGACAGCGCTGCGCGCGGGCGAGATCGACATTGCCTTCGAGATCGTCGGCCCCATGGTGCCGCAGATGCAGGCCGGGGTCATCAAGGCGCTGGCGGTGTCGTCGAACCAGCGCAACCCCGCGCTGCCCGAGGTGCCCACGGTGCAGCAGGCCGGCGTGGCGGGCTACGACGTGGCGAGCTGGAACGCGCTGGCCGCGCCGGCGGGCACGCCGGCCGAGGTGATCGAGCGCCTGGGCCGCGCCGCGCGCGAGGCGGTGGCGTCGGCCGAAGTGCGCTCGCGGCTGGACAAGCTGGGCATGCGGCTGCAGGGCAGCACGCCGGCCGAACTGCAGGCCCTGCTGGGCAGCGAGATACAGCGCTGGGGCGCCGTCATCCGCGCGGCGAAGATCGAACCCGAGTAGCGACGGCGGCCGCCGGGCCTTCGGGCCCAGAATCGGGGCGATGAAAGCCCCCAAACGCCTGCAGGCGCTGATCGACGAAGGCCTCATCGATGCCGTGCTGCGGCAGCTGATGAGCGGCAAGGAGGCAGCCGTCTACGTCGTGCGCCACGGGGACGAGGTGCTGTGCGCGAAGGTCTACAAGGAAGCCAACAACCGCAGCTTCCGCCAGGCGGTGGACTACACCGAGAACCGCAAGGTCAAGAACAGCCGCCAGGCGCGTGCCATGGCCAAGGGCACGAAGTTCGGCCGCGAGTCGCAGGAAGCGGCCTGGCAGAACGCGGAGGTGGATGCGCTCTACCGCCTGGCCGCAGCCGGCGTGCGCGTGCCCAAGCCGCACAACTTCCACGACGGCGTGCTGCTGATGGAACTCGTCACCAACGCCCAGGGCGAGGCCGCGCCGCGCCTGAACGACGTCGACTTCACGCCCGAGGAAGCGCTGGCCCACCACGCCACGCTGCTGGTCGAGGTGCTGCGCATGTTGTGCGCGGGTGTCGTGCACGGGGATCTCTCGGAATTCAACATTCTGCTCGGCACCCACGACGGCCAGCCCTGGCCCGTGATCATCGACCTGCCGCAGGCCGTCGACGCCGCCGGCAACAACCACGCCAAGCGCATGCTGCTGCGCGACGTGAACAACCTGCGCGACTTCTTCGGCCGCTACGCGCCGGCGCTGCTGCACACGCAGTACGGCCCGGAGATCTGGTCGCTGTACGAGAAGGGCCTGCTGCGCGTTGACAGCGTGCTCACCGGTCGCCATGCCGGCCCCGCCGGCCCGGTCGACCTGGGGCAGGTGGTGCGCGAGATCGACGACGCGCGCGCCGAAGAGGCCGCGCGGCGGCTGCGCATGCACAATCCCGGCGCCTGAAGCTGGCCTGCCGCGCGGCGGGGTCTTGAAACCCCGGCCTGTGCCCCCAAAGTGCCTTCTCCCAAGTGCGCGTTGCCGCGTCTGGGCCCCTATTCCACGACTTCACACGCCCCGCGACCGACCATGGACAAACAAACCCTGTCATTCCAGGCCGAGGTCAAGCAGATCCTGCACCTCGTCACCCACAGCCTGTACAGCAACAAGGAAATCTTCCTGCGCGAGCTGGTCAGCAACGCCAGCGACGCCTGCGACAAGCTGCGTTTCGAGGCGCTGGACAAGGCGGCGCTGTACGAGGATGCGCCGAACCTGGAGATCCGCGTCTGGTTCGACGAGGCCGCCAAGACCATCACCATCCGCGACAACGGCATCGGCATGAGCGCCGAGGAAGCCGTGGCCCACCTGGGCACCATCGCCAAGAGCGGCACGCGCGAATTCATGGCCAAGCTCGAAGGCGACCAGAAGAAGGACGCCAACCTCATCGGCCAGTTCGGCGTCGGTTTCTACAGCGGATTCATCGTCGCCGACCGACTCACGGTGGAGACCCGCCGCGCCGGCGCCGCGCCGGCCGAAGGTGTGCGCTGGAGCAGCGAAGGCAGCGGCGACTTCGAGGTGGAAACCATCGAGCGCGCGCAGCGCGGCACCGACGTCATCCTGCACCTGCGTGATGGCGAAGAGGAGTTCCTCTCGGCGTGGAAGCTCAAGTCCATCATCAGCAAGTACAGCGACCACATCAGCCTGCCCGTGCTGATGCCCAAGCAGAAGTGGGACGACGAGAAGAAGGAACAGGTCACCACCGACGAGTGGGAGCCGGTGAACAAGGCCGCGGCGCTGTGGACACGCAGCAAGAGCGACATCACCGACGCGCAGTACCAGGAGTTCTACAAGCAGATCAGCTACGACCAGGACGCGCCGCTGGCCTACACGCACAACCGCGTCGAGGGCCGCACGGAGTACACGCAGCTGCTCTACGTGCCGGCCAAGGCGCCCTTCGACCTGTGGAACCGCGACAAGCGTGGCGGCGTCAAGCTGTACGTGAAGCGCGTGTTCATCATGGATGACGCCGAGGCGCTGATGCCCGTCTACTTGCGCTTCGTCAAGGGCGTGATCGACAGCGCCGACCTGCCGCTGAACGTCAGCCGCGAACTGCTGCAGGAAAGCCGCGACGTGAAGGCCATCCGCGAAGGCTGCACCAAGCGCGTGCTGTCGATGCTGGAAGACGTGGCCCGCAGTGACGAACCCGGCCAGAAGGACAAGTACGCCGCCTTCTGGACGCAGTTCGGCGCCGTGCTGAAGGAAGGCATGGGCGAGGACCACGCCAACCAGGAACGGCTGGCCAAGCTGCTGCGCTTCGCGTCGACCACCGCCGATGAAGGGGTGGGCTTCGAGGACTACGTCAAGCGCATGAAGGAAGGCCAGGAGGCCATCTACTACATCACCTCCGACACGCTGGCCGCCGCGAAGAACAGCCCGCAGCTCGAGATCTTCCGCAAGAAGGGCCTGGAGGTGCTGCTGCTGACCGACCGCGTCGATGAGTGGATGCTCAGCCACCTCTACGAGTTCGACGGCAAGCCGCTGCAGAGCGTGGCCAAGGGCGGCGTGGATCTTTCCAAGCTGCAGGACGAGGAAGAGAAGAAGGCCGCCGAGCAGGCCGCCGAGGCACTGAAGCCGCTGATTGACCGCCTGAAGGCGACGCTGAAGGACCGCGCGAAGGATGTGCGCGCCACGACACGCCTGGTCGATTCACCGGCCTGCATCGTGGCGGACGAAGGCGACATGAGCTCGCACCTGGCGCGGATGCTCAAGCAGGCCGGGCAGACCGCGCCCAAGAGCCTGCCGATCCTGGAAGTGAACCCCGAGCACGCGCTGGTCAAGCGCCTCGACTCGGCCGAGGGCAGCGAGCGTTTCGACGACCTGGCGCACATCCTCTTCGACCAGGCGCTGCTGGCCGAAGGCGGGCAGCTGGAAGACCCTGCGGCCTACGTGAAACGCGTCAACACGCTGCTGACGGCCTGACCCCGCCGGCCGGCGTACGCGCCGGCGGTGGCGGCTTCAGGCGAAGCCGTCACCATCGAAGTTCACGTCATCGCCGTCGTCGGCCCAGCGCTGGCGCGGCGCGGCGACGCCGGCCACGGCAGCCGTGGCGGCCATCGCTTCCAGCTGTTCGCGCAGCTGCGCCGTCTGCTGGTTCCAGTAGGCGGCGGTGCCGAAGAACGGGAAGTTCAGCGGAAAGGTGGGGTCACCCCAGCGCGCGGCCAGCCAAGCGCTGTGGCGCACCATGCGCAAGGTGCGCAGCGGCTCGATCAGCGCCCGTTCGCGGTCGTCGAAGGCGCTGAACTGTTCGTAGCCTTCGAGCAGCGTGTCCAGCTGCTGCGCCATCGTGCGGTAGTCGCCCGAGACCAGCATCCACAGGTCCTGCACGGCCGGGCCCTGCATCGCGTCGTCGAGGTCGACCATGTGGGGCGCGTCTTCGGTGGCGGTGCGGCGCCACAGCACGTTGCCGAGGTGGCAGTCGCCGTGCAGCCGCAACGTGGCCAGCGGGGCGCTGGCCGGGAAGTGGGTGCCGAAGGCGGCGTCGACGGCTTCCAGCGCGCGCGCGCAGGCGGGCTCCCAGGCGGTGCGCTCGGTGTCAGGCACGAAACCGCCATCCAGCAGCAATTGCATCGCCCGCTGGCCGTCGGCGCGTGGGTCGAGGTGGTGGCGATGCTGGAACGGGCGCCTGCGCCCGACTTCGTGCAGCCGCCCGATGAAACGACCGAGCTGGCGCAGCGCAGCCGGGTCTTCGAGCTCAGGCTCACGGCCGGCGCAGCGTGCCGCCACGGTGTAGCGGTGGCCGTAGCCGCAGGCCAGGGTCGGCGGCGTGCCCAGCAGCTGCACACCCGGCGCGGCGTGGGCCAGCACCAGCGGCGGTACCACGGGCACCTCGGCTGCGGCCAGTTCCAGCGCGAAGGCGTGTTCTTCCAGGATCTGCGCGTCGCTCCAGCGCCCGGGGCGGTAGAACTTGGCCACCACCGCGGCATGGCCCTGGCAGGGCTCTTCGAGGAAAACCTGGAAGACGCGGTTCTCGTACGAGTTCAGCTGCAGCACGCGCCCGTCACCGCGCAGGCCAACGGCGTCGAGCGCGTCAAGCACTTGCTGCGGGTCGAGGCCGGCGTAATCCACTCAGCGGTGCGGCGGCGCGGTCGGGCGGGCAGCGCCGTTGGCGCGGGTCTCCTCCGACGGGTCCAGCGGCGGCAGCAGCGAGGCGTAGCGTGAATCGGCGAAGGTGCTGTCCTGCCAGAGGTTGGCGCGTTCCTGGCGGCGCGACTTCACCGTGTTGGCCAGGCGTTCGCGCGACTGCGTCACGGGCAATGGCACCGAGGCCATCTTGGCCGTCAGCACGGGCAGCGGCAGCAGGGCCTGGATGTCGGCCGTCGACGGCAGCTCGTCGGGGCCGCAGCGCAGGTAGCGTACGCGGCAGACGCCCAGCACCGACTGCTTGATCTGCTGCGTGCGCTGCGACGCGCCACGCTCGGCCTCGATGTCGATGGCCGCCAGCACGCGCCCGCTGGTGCTGCAGACGGCGAAGGTGACATGCGTCGAGCCCAGCAGCCGGTACCAGTAGCGCACCTGGTCGCCGTGGGTGGGCTGGCAGAAGCGCACCAGCGGCAGTTTGGACAGCACGATGTGGTGGGGCAGGGCGTCGCGCAGTTGGCGGTACAGGCGCTTCTCCTCGGTGGTGAACACCGGCCGGGCTGTCAGCGCCCAGTCGGTGGGCAGCTCGGGCATCGTCGATTTGCGGCGCAGGCGCAATGCCACCAGCACCAGGCCCAGCAGCAGCGCCATCGCAAGCAGCGCGAAGGACCAGGGTTCTAAGGTCGGCATGGGCGGCGCGGCGGGTGCGCCGACGAGGCGCTAGGGACGTGGAAAGCAGGCAGATGCGGCCGGCTCGCTCGGGCTGCGCCGAGGCTGGCAAGCCGAGCGAAGATGGTAACGCGGGCCGCGGCAGGGCGGGCGCGCCGCCGCTCCCCCCTATTCAGGATGCGGTGGGGTCGGCTGGCGTCAACGCGTCGACTTTCAGCGCATGCCGCTTGTAGCGGAAGTCGACCTTCGCGGCCTGGCTGCTGAGCAGTTCCTCGATCTGCGTGCCCAGCGTGTGCGCCGGCAGCGGCAGTTCGGCCGTCGCGTCACCGCCGTCGACGTCGATCAGCGCGCCCGCATGCTGCACGATCGCCATCATCGGTGTGTTGTCGCGCGCCACGTGGATGAAGAGCGTGTGCACGCCGCGGTTGCGTGCCTGCGTGACGGCGTGCGCGAACAGCTGCGTGCCCAGCCCGCGACCGCGGGCGCGCGGCAGCACCGACACGCCGAACTCGCCGACGCCGTGTTCGCGGTCCAGCGCCAGGTGGGCGAGCGTGAGCAACTCGAGCCGGCGGTCGAACGTGCCGAAGACGCGGTCGCGCTCGAAGTCGATCTGGTCGGCGTAGTGGCCGATGCGCTCGTCGCTGATGGCGTGTCCGAAGCGCAGCGCACGGTCTTCTTCGCTCAGGGCCAGCAGATGGGTCCGCACCTTGGGCCGATGTCCAGCGTGCAGCGTCCGGATGGGCACCCAGCGCCGCGGGCGCGAAACCGCACCGACGCCAAGAGGCTCGGTCGATGGAGTGCGCGGCTTCGGTGCCGTTTGCGGTGCAGAGGCCATGCCTGCATACTAAGTGGTAACCCTAGGTAGTGCGCTCAACTTCGCACAGAGCGGTCGTTTCGTCCGCTTGCCGGGCGATCCTTCCAAGGGTCTGGCGCACTCGGGCTATACTCACAGGCTTTCCTGAATTCGGCTGGGAAAGAAGCCGTGCTGCCACGGCCTGTCGTGCCTTCTGAACGGGGGCGCATCGGGTCGCAGCCCCCGCCCTGCGAGGCCGCCCGAACGAGCGGTACCAAAGGTGACGAACCGTCTGGGGGGCCGGGCGTCGAGAGACGCCGTGGTGCCGCAGGGCCCCTTGTTTGCCGATGCCCCGCGTGCTGCCCCGCAGCGCGCATTTCGAAAGACCCTCATGAAGACCTTCAGCGCCAAGCCGGCCGAGGTGACGCACGAGTGGTTTGTGATTGACGCCACCGACAAGGTGCTCGGACGTGTTGCCAGCGAAGCAGCACGCCGTTTGCGCGGAAAGCACAAGGCCATTTACACGCCTCACGTCGATACCGGTGATTTCATCATCGTCGTCAATGCCGACAAGCTCCGTGTCACCGGCGCCAAAGCCACCGACAAGATCTACTACCGGCATTCCGGCTACCCCGGCGGCATCACCGCCACGCCCTTCAAGGACATGCAGGCCAAGCACCCCGGCCGCGCACTCGAGAAGGCCGTCAAGGGCATGCTGCCCAAGGGCCCGCTGGGTTACGCGATGGTCAAGAAGCTGAAGGTCTATGCCGGTGGTACCCACCCGCACACGGCCCAGCAGCCCAAACCGCTCGAGATTTGAGGACGCAGCCATGATCGGACTTTGGAACTACGGCACCGGCCGCCGCAAGTCGAGCGTCGCTCGCGTCTTCATGAAGAAGGGCAGCGGCCAGATTCTCATCAATGGCAAGACCATCGATGACTACTTCGGTCGTCAGACCTCGATCATGATCGTGCGCCAGCCGCTGCTGCTCACGGGCAACAACGAGAGCTTCGACATCAAGATCAACGTGCACGGCGGCGGTGAATCCGGCCAGGCCGGCGCCGTGCGCCACGGCATCACCCGTGCGCTGATCGACTACGACACGGCGCTGAAACCCGACCTCAGCCGCGCCGGGTTCGTGACGCGTGACGCGCGCGAAGTGGAACGCAAGAAGGTCGGCCTGCACGGCGCCCGTCGCCGCAAGCAGTTCAGCAAGCGCTGAGCGTGGACGAAGAACAGTCCCTGCGGACTGTTCTTCGCCTTGCGAAGAGACCTGCGCAGCGAAGTGCAGCAACTGCGCCGCGCTTCGTCCAGGGCTTGCGCATCGATGGCCTGGTCATCGGGATGGTCGTCGTCGTCGGCGAGGCCGAGGACGCGGCATGCTCGAGATCAGCGAGAATGGCCGCGTGCACGGGAAGGTGAAGGCTGAAACGCCTGAAGCGCACCGGGTAGCCTGCCCTGATAATCGCCACGTCGAACGACGCTTGAAACCCGCTCCGAGGAGACCCCGATGAACGCCATGGCCGAAGCACTTGCCCCCGCCGTCGACGAAATGCCGCCGCCGCTGATCTTCACCGACAGCGCCGCCGCGAAGGTGGCCGACCTGGTGGCCGAGGAAGGCAACCCCGAACTGAAGCTGCGTGTCTTCGTGCAGGGCGGCGGCTGCTCGGGCTTCCAGTACGGGTTCACCTTCGACGAGGTGGTCAACGAAGACGACACCCAGATGACGAAAAACGGCGTCACGCTGCTCATCGACGCCATGAGCCTGCAGTACCTGGGTGGTGCCGAAATCGACTACAAGGAAGACCTGCAGGGCGCGCAGTTCGTCATCAAGAACCCGAACGCCACCACGACCTGCGGCTGCGGTTCGTCCTTCTCGGCCTGACAGCCGGTTGTTGCGTCGCGGCCCGCGCGCCGCGGCGGTTCAGGCGGCCGGATAGACGGCCCCCAGCACCCGGGGCCCGCGAGCGCCGGTGACGGCAGGCAGGTTGCCGGGTTGCCGTTCCAGGCAGGCCTGCGCCAGCCAAGCGAAGGCAAGCGCCTCCATCTGGTCGGCCGGCACGCCCAAGGCCGCACTCGTTTGCACCTGCACGCCGGGCAACAGCGCTTGCAGGCGGCCGAGCAGGTGCCCGTTGAAGGCTCCGCCCCCGGCCACGAAGAGCTCGTCCGTCGCCGGGGCGTGCCGTAGCAGCGCATCGGTCACGGTGCGGGCGCTGAGCTCGGCCAGCGTGGCCATCACGTCGGCTGCCTCGTGGGCCTCGGTGCCCAGATGCGCTGCCAGCCAGTCCATGTCGAAGAGGTCGCGGCCGGTGCTTTTCGGCGGTGCACGCTCGAAGTAGGGTTCCGCAAGCCAGCGCTGCAGCAGTGACGCATCCACCCGTCCACCGGCAGCCCAGGTGCCGTCGTCGTCGAAGTTGCGGCCATGGTGACGCCTGCACCAGCCGTCCATCAGCACATTGGCGGGGCCGGTGTCGAAGCCCAGCACGCTGCCGTCGGCAGCCAGCAACGTGAGGTTGGCGATGCCGCCCAGGTTCAGCACCGCGCGGTGCCGGCCGGGTGCGCCGAAACAGGCGGCGTGGAAGGCCGGCACCAGCGGCGCGCCCTGGCCGCCGGCGGCCAGGTCGCGGCTGCGGAAGTCGCAGACGACGTCGATGCCGCACAGCTCGGCCAGCAACGCACCGTTCATCAGCTGCAGCGTGTAGCCGGTGCCGTCGAAGGCGCCGGGACGGTGGCGTACGGTCTGTCCGTGGGCGCCGACGGCGCGCACGGCAGTGGACGGCAGGCCGGCGTCGGCCAGCAGTTCATGCACCAGTTCGGCATAAACGCGCACAAGGGTGTTGGCCGCCAGCGCGCTGCGGTGCAGCTCGTCGAAGCCGCTGAGGTTGAGCGCGAGCAGTTCGGCGCGCAGGGTTTCCGGGAATGCGCGGTGGGCATGACCACGCGACTGCAGTGCTGGCTGGCCGGGCCGCACTTCGGCGAGCACCGCGTCGACACCGTCGAGCGAGGTGCCCGACATCAGGCCGATGAACCAGGCCATCGGGAGGCCCGCCGCTGCGCTGTTGCGCTTACTCGATCGTCGAGCGGCTGCCGACCAGCGTTTCCGCGACGTCGAGCTTGACCCGCACGGCCGCCACGGTCTCGGTGAAACGGACGCGCGAGACGGCGTCCAGCCGGGTGGCCTCGGAGGCCTTGGCCACGCGCAGGGGGTCCTGGTGCTGGCCGGCCACGCGGAATTCGAAGTGCAGGTGCGGACCGGTTGCCCAGCCCGTGGCACCCACCGCACCGAGGCGCTGGCCCTGCTCGATGCGCTGACCCTTGCGCACATCGATGCGGCTCAGGTGGGCGTAGAGCGTGTTGCGGCTGTTGGCGTGGCGGATCTCGACCACGTTGCCGTAGCCGTTCTGTCTGCCGGCAAACTCGACCGTGCCATCGCCGACGGCGCGCACCGGGGTGCCCGTGGGCGCGCCGTAATCGACACCCTTGTGCGCGCGCAACGTCTGCAGGATGGGGTGCATGCGCATCGCGAAGCCCGAGGTCACGCGAGAGAACTCCAGCGGGCTGGCCAGGAAGGCTCGGCGCTTGCTGCTGCCGTCGATGTCGTAGTAGGCACCGCGGCCGTCAGGCGGGGTGAACCACACCGCGTGGTACGCGCGGCCGCCATTGACGAACTCGGCGGCCAGCACGCGCCCGGCACCTTCGTTCCAGGCCACCGGCTCGCCGTCGGCCAGCAGCGACTCGTAAACCACGCTGAAGGTGTCGCCCTTGCGCAGTTCGCGATGGAAGTCGATGTCGGTGGCGAAGATGTCGGCCAGCTGTACGGCCACGGCGTCGGCCACCCCCGACTCGTCGGTGGCGGCGAAGAGCGAAGTGCGGATGCTGCCGCTGGCCAGGCGCGACCGGGTGGTGAAGGCGGCCGTTTCCAGGCGTGACAGCCAGCGGCCGTCGATGCGCTCCATCGTCAGCCGTGTGAAGTGGGTGGGCGCCAACTCAGCGCGATCCGCCGGGAAACGCGCCACCAGTTGCTGCAGGTTGCCGTAGCCGTCGGTCTGGGCACGCACCATCTTGCCGCCGCGGCCCGTCAGCAGCAGGCGCGCCGTGGCGTCGCTGCGGATGTGGCTCGCGGCCGTGGCGTCACTGATGCCCAGGCGGCTGAACAGGCTCTCAGAGGTGTCGGTGCCGCGGGTGATGTCGCTGCGTGTCAGGCTGAGCTCCTGAGCCGCCAGCGCCAGCAGCTGCGCGTCCATGCCTTCGGGCACCAGGATCTCGGAGACCATGCGCTTGGGCAGCGCAGCCGCGTCGGGGGCCAGTGGTGCAACAGCCACGGCGGTGATGCCGAAGCCGGTGAGCACGACCGCGGTGCCCGCAACGAGGCTGCGGTGGTGTCGGTGAGCGAGGGAGAGCAGGCCGCGCAGGGCGCGAGATTTGGAAGCGTTCAAGGTGCGGTGAGTCACTGCGAATGGCCTGCGCCTCGCGTGCAGGACGCGAACCGGGCGAAGTTGATCGAGTGGCCTCCTGCACCGGGGAAGCCGGGTCTGCAGGTAGGCCATCCACTAGAATGAAAACGACTTGAGCCGAAGGCGGTGCCGTGACATCCATCCTGGGAGGGCTGCCCTGAGTATAGCCAAGACGCCTTCCTGTGTGCTAGCGCACCGACGCACCGAGTAACTTTTCATGTCCCTTCCCCACGCGCCTGCCGCGCCCTGGCCCGTTCCCGGGGTGGTCCTCAGTGACCGTGTGCGCGAGGCGCTGGCCGTCACGCTGCGCGGTTGCGAGGAACTGCTGCCCGAAGCCGACTGGGTGAAAAAGCTGGTGCGCTCGGAAGCCACCGGCCAGCCGTTGCGCATCAAGCTCGGCCTGGACCCGACCGCGCCCGACATCCATATCGGCCACACCGTGGTGCTGAACAAGCTGCGCCAGCTGCAGGACCTGGGCCACACGGTGATATTCCTCATCGGCGACTTCACCTCGATGATCGGCGACCCGTCCGGGCGCAACACCACGCGCCCGCCGCTGACGCGCGAGCAGATCGAGGCCAACGCCGTCACCTACCGCCGCCAGGCCGACCTGATCCTCGACCCCGAGAAGACCGAGCTTCGCTACAACAGCGAGTGGTGCGACGCTTTGGGCGCGCGCGGCTTGATCCAGCTGGCCGCCAAGTACACGCTGGCCCGCATGCTCGAGCGCGACGACTTTACGAAGCGTTTCAAGGCCGGCAGCCCGATCAGCGTGCACGAGCTGCTCTACCCGCTGATGCAGGGCTACGACTCGGTGGCGCTGAAGAGCGATCTCGAGCTCGGTGGCACCGACCAGAAGTTCAACCTGCTCGTCGGCCGCGCGCTGCAGGCCGAGTACGGGCAGGAGCCGCAGTGCATCCTGACCATGCCGCTGCTCGAGGGCCTGGACGGCGTCGAGAAGATGTCCAAGAGCAAGGGCAACTACATCGGCATCACCGAAGACGCGAACACGATGTTCGCCAAGGTGCTGAGCATCAGCGACGTGCAGATGTGGAAGTGGTTCAACCTGGTGAGCTTCCGCGCCGAGGGCGAAGTCGCGGCGCTCAAGCGCGAGGTCGAGGGCGGCCGCAACCCGAAGGACGCCAAGGTGCTGCTGGCGCGCGAGATCACCACGCGTTTCCACGGCGCCGCCGCGGCCGCGGCGGCGGAGGACGATTTCCAGCGCCGCGCCGCAGGCGGCGTGCCCGATCAGATCCCCGAAGTGGCGCTGTCCGGCGCACCGCTGGCCATCGGCAGCCTGCTCAAGCAGGCCGGCCTGGTGCCGTCGACGAGCGAGGCGCTGCGTTTGGTCGAGCAGGGCGGCGTGCGCATCGACGGCAGCGCGGTCAGCGACAAGGGCCTGAAGGTGGCCGCAGGCAGCTTTGTCGTGCAGGTGGGCAAACGCAAGTTTGCGCGCATCACCCTGGCGTGATGCCATGCTGACGACAACGGGCTGACACCTTGGAAGTCCGCACCTACCTGAAGGTCTCGATCGCGGTGGCCCTGGCCACCATCGCGCTGAAGACGGGCGCGTGGTGGGTCAGCGGCAGCGTCAGCCTGCTGTCCGACGCGCTGGAGTCGCTGGTCAACCTCGCCGGCGCGATGTTCGCGCTGGCCATGGTGACCATCGCCGCGCGTCCGCCCGACGACGACCACCCCTACGGCCACCACAAGGCCGAGTACTTCAGCAGCGGCTTCGAGGGCGTGCTGATCTTCGCCGCCGCGCTGGCCATCGTGGTGGCGGCCGTGCACCGCCTGCTCAACCCGCAGCCGCTGGAGGCCGTGGGCCTGGGCCTGCTGCTGTCGGTGGTGAGCTCGGCGATGAACGGCGGGTTGGCCTGGACCATGCTGCGCAAGGCCCGCGCCGTGCGCTCGATGGCGCTGGAGGCCGACGCGCGCCACCTCTTCACCGACGTCTGGACCTCGGCCGGTGTGGTCATCGGCCTGCTGGCCGTGATGGCCACGGGCTGGCAATGGCTGGACCCCGTGATCGCGATTGCGGTGGCGCTGAACATCCTGCGCGAAGGGGCGTCGCTGGTCTGGCGTTCCGCAGGCGGGCTGATGGACCAGGCGCTGGAGCCCGATGCGCAGGCCGAGATCGACAAGGTGCTGCAGGGTTTTGCCCACCACACGATCCGCTTCGACCATCTGGTGACGCGCCGTGCCGGCCAACGCCGCTTCGTCGACATGCACATGCACATGCCCGCGGCCTGGACGCTGGGCCGCGCCGCCGCGGTGCGCGCCAGCGTCGAGCAGGCGCTGATGGCTGCGGTGCCTGGGCTGCGCGCCACCATCCAGTCGCTGCCGCTGGACGTCGAGGCGCATGTCGGCGACGAACTCGACCTGCTGTGATTGCACTCGTGCAGCGCGTGCGCGAAGCGCGTGTCGACGTCGCCGGCCGCACCGTGGGGGCCATCGGCCCCGGCCTGCTGGTGCTGGTGTGTGCCGAGCCGGCTGACACGCCGTTGCAGGCAGTCAAACTGGTCGACAAGCTGCTCAAGCTGCGCATCTTCGGCGACGACGCCGGCAAGATGAACCGCAGCCTGCAGGACGTGGCGGGCGGGCTGCTGCTGGTTTCGCAGTTCACGCTGGCGGCCGATGTCTCGGGCGGCAACCGGCCCAGCTTCACCGGCGCCGCGGCGCCCGCGCTCGGTCAGGCGTTGTTCGAAGAGGTGCTGCGCCTGGCGCGTGAACGCCACCCGGTGGTGCACAGCGGCGAGTTCGGCGCGCACATGCAGCTGCACCTGATCAACGACGGGCCCGTGACGGTGCCGATCACGCTGCGCTGAGTGCGGCGCAGGCAATGAAAAGGCCGCCCGAGGGCGGCCCTTTGCAGCGAGGTCGGAAGACTCAGTCGGCGTACTGGCCCGCCGCCTTGATGGCCGGGCCCCACTTGGCGATCTCGGCCTCGACGAACTTCTTGTGCTCGACGGGACTCAGGCGGCCGTCGGTGACGACCACGGCGCCCAGGGCTTCCTGGCGCTTGATGAATTCGGGGTCCTTCAGCGCGTTGCGCAGCGCTGCGTTCACCTGGTCGACCACGGCCTTGGGCGTGCCCTTGGGCGCGTACAGGCCGTGCCAGATCGACACGTTGAAGCCCTTCAGGCCCTGCGAGTCCAGCGTCGGCAGCCTGCTCAGCGCAGGCGTGCTCAGCGGCTGGAGCGTCGTGACGGCGTAGGCCTTGACCTTGCCGGCCTCGATCTGTCCGGACGTGTTGGTGGTCTGGTCGCACATGATGTCGACCTGGCTGCCCAGGATGTCGGTCATGGCCGGCGCAGTGCCCTTGTAGGGCACCGTGGTCATGTCGATCTTCAGGCTCTGCTGGAAGAGCAGGCCACACAGGTGCGAAGCCGCGCCCAGGCCGGCGTTGGCCAGGTTGATCTTGCCCCTGTTGGCCTCGAGCCACTTCACGAGCTCGGGGTAGGTGTTGGCGGGCAGCGAGGGGCGGCCGATCAGCGTCATCGGCACGTCGTTGACCATGCCGAGGTACTCGAAGTCGTCGAGTACCTTGTAGGGCAGGTTGCGGTACAGCGCCGGCGCGGTGGCCATGCCGATGTGGTGCAGCAGGAAGGTGTAGCCGTCGGGATTGGCCTTGGCCACCTTGGCGGCGCCCAGCGTGCCACCCGCGCCGCCGACGTTCTCGATCAGCACGGTCTGGTTGTTCAGGTTCTTGCGCAGCACTTCGGCAAGGTCGCGCGCGACCTTGTCGGTGGGCCCGCCCGCAGCAAAGGGTACGACGATGGTGATAGCCTTCTCGGGGTAGGCCGCGAAGCTGGCGGTGGCTGCGCTGGCGACAGCGACGGCGGTGAGGATCTGGAACGGGGTCTTCATCTGGTAGGTCTCCGGGGCTGCACGGTCTTCTGCCGCGGCCGGATGCTAGACGCTGGTGCAGCGGGCGGCGCGCGGAAACTACTTATCGCTTCTCGGCGCAGGGACGTTGCCGGCGTGGCGCCGGCCCTGTCGCGGCGGCAACCGCGACGGGCCTCACCTCAGGTGTAGCGGCGCGCGTCGTCGATCACCTTGCCGTCGTTGGGCAGCGTGCCGGGGGCGACGAGCTGCACCTCGCAGCGCAGCTTGGTGATGTCGCGCACGCTGCCGGCCACGGCGCCCTGCAGGCCTTCGGGCAGGGTGGCGCATTCGGCCTGCAAGGTCATGCGGTCGTTCGCCATCTCGCCTTCCACCACCAGGCGGGCGCGGCCCAGTTCGGGGTGGCGCTTCAGCACCTCGGCCACCTGGCTGGGGTGCACGAACATGCCCCTCACTTTGGCGGTCTGGTCGGCGCGGCCCATCCAGCCCTTGATGCGCGTGTTCGTGCGGCCCGTGGGGCAGGGGCCGGCCAGCACGGCCGAGAGGTCGCCGGTGCCGAAACGCACCATCGGGTAATCGGCGTTGAGCACGGTGACGACGAGCTCGCCGACCTCGCCATCGGGCAGCGGGTCGCCGGTGCCGGGGCGCACGATCTCGACGACCACGCCTTCGTCGACCACCAGCCCCTCGCGCGCCGCGGTCTCGTAGGCGATGACGCCGGCCTCGGCCGTGGCGTAGGCCTGGTAGCCGGCCACGCCGCGTTCCTGCAGCCAGTCGCGCAGGCTGGGCGGGAAGGCCTCGCCGCTGACCAGCGCCTTGCGCAACGTCGGCAGCGCCACGCCGCTGTCGGCCGCCTTCTCGAGCAGGATGCGCAGGAAGCTGGGCGTGCCGACGTAGGCGTCGGGGCGCAGGTGTTCCATGGCCTGCAGCTGCAGTTCGGTGTTGCCCACGCCGCCGGGAAAGACAGTGCAGCCCAAAGCGTGCGCGCCGGCTTCCATGATCCAGGCGCCGGGCGTGAGGTGGTAGCTGAAGCTGTTGTGCACCAGGTCGCCGGCGCGTATCCCCGCCGCGAACATCGCGCGTGCACTCCGCCAGTAGTCGGCGGCCGGACCCTCGGGTTCGTAGATGGGGCCGGGCGACTGGTAGACACGCCGCGCCGGGCGCAGCGCCTGCTGGTGGCGCCAGCCCAGCGCACTGAAGCCGCCGAAGACGTCGCCGGCCCGGCTGGCCTGCTGGCGCGCCAGCAGCTCGGGCTTGCGCAGCACCGGCAGCGCGGCCAGTGCAGCTCGGGTCGTCACGCGGTCGGGCTCCACGTCGGCCAGTTGTTCCAGCAGGGCAGGCACCGCGCGCGCCGCGCGCAGCTGCGCGGGCAGGGCCAGCGCCAGCGCGGCTTCGCGATCGGCGGCGGGGCGCGTTTCCAGCGTGTCGAAGAACTCGGCGTTCGTGGTGTCACTCATGGCGTCACTCTTCCCGCTCCCAGCGGTCCAGGCGTTTCTTGATCTCGTCGATCAGCTTGCGCTGGTCGGGCGTGGAGGCGAGCACGCGTGTGTCCCACTCGGGCGTCAGCGCCAGCTTGCGTGCGATGCGCGCGGTGATCTGCGTGGCCTCGGCCTTGAGTTCGAGCACACGCTTGCCGCGCAGGTCGAAGCCGCTGCCGCGTTCGGTCAGCTTCAGGTCGCGCAGCGCGCGCTTGAGCTGTTGCAGCGCGTCTTCGGGCTTGAAAGGCGGCGGCGCGAAGCCGCCGAGCTCGTCATTCATCGGCTGCCTTCACGACAACCAGCGCTTGCGCCGCTTGTAGCTCTTCACATCGCGGAAGCTCTTGCGGTCGCCGCCGCCCATGCCGAGGTAGAACTCCTTGACGTCCTCGTTTTCGCGCAGGTCCTTGGCCGCACCTTCCATCACGATGCGGCCGCTTTCCAGGATGTAGCCGTGGTCGGCGTAGCGCAGCGCCATGTTGGTGTTCTGCTCGGCCAGCAGGAAGGTCACGCCCTCGCGCTGGTTGAGGTCCTTCACGATCTCGAACCCCTCCTCGACGATCTGCGGCGCCAGGCCCATGCTGGGTTCGTCGAGCAGCACCATCTTCGGGTTGGCCATCAGCGCGCGGCCGATGGCGCACATCTGCTGTTCACCGCCGCTGGTGTAGGCGGCCTGCGAAGTGCGGCGCGTCTTCAGCCGCGGAAAGTAGTTGTAGACCTTCTCCAGCGTCGCCGCGACGGCGGCCTTGCCGTCCTTGCGCGTGTAGGCGCCTGTCATCAGGTTGTCCTCGATCGACAGGTGCGCGAAGCAGTGCCGGCCCTCCATGACCTGGATGACGCCGCGGTTGACCATCTCGGACGTGCTGAGCTTCTCGATGCGCTCGCCGCGCAGTTCGATGCTGCCCTTGGTGACCTCGCCGCGCTCACCGGCGAGCAGGTTGCTCACCGCGCGCAGCGTCGTCGTCTTGCCCGCACCGTTGCCACCGAGGATGGCCACCACCCCACCTTCGGGCACCTGCAGGCTCACGCCTTTCAGCACCAGGATGACGTGGCTGTAGATGACCTCGATGCCGTTGACGTTGAGAAGGATGTTGCTCATGGGGCGTCAGGTGGGTTCCCTTGTGGGGGGCTGTGCGGCGACGTGGATCAGTCCCTGCGGACTGATCCTCGCCCGCTCAGGCCGGCCGGCATGCCTGCCGGCCGGCGCGGCGTCAGCCGCTCCGGGGGTGGTCAGATCACGACTGGCAGTCGGCCGGTGCGCGCCGTGTCAGCTTCTTCTCGGCCGCGTACTTCTCGGCCGAGCTCCTCACCAGCGGCTTGATGATCTGGTCGTCGGCCTGCAGCCAGTCGGACGACCAGGTGAACTTGGCGCCGTCCCAGGTGTGCACGCGCGCCCAGGCCGAGCCCATGTGGTCGGCGCAACTCGTCGACACCGGCCGCATCACGCCCTTGAAGCCCAGTGCGTCGAGCTTGGGCTGCGTGAGGTCGAGGTTCTCGTAGCCCCAGCGTGCCTGCTCGCCGCTCATCACCTTGCCCTTGCCGTAGCGCTCCTGCGCCGCGCGCACGCCTTCCACGGCCAGCATGGCGCCGACGACGCCGCGCATGTACAGCGTCTGCCCCACTTCGTCCTTCGGCCCGGTGCCCTGGCCCTTGCCATGCACCTTGTCGAGGATGTCCTTGACCACCGTCGACTGCGGCTCGGCGCCGTGCTGCATCATCACCGCGCTGTAGCCCTTGGCCGCGACACCGATGTCACGCAGGTCGGGCTCGGCGCCGCTCCACCAGGTGCCGAACATCTTCTCGCGCGGGTAGCCGGTGGCCACGGCTTCCTTGATGGCGGTGGCCGTCATCACGCCCCAGGTCTGCATGATCACGAAGTCGGGCCGCTGCTGGCGGATCTGCAGCCAGATCGCCTTCTGCTCGACGCCTGGCGCCGGCACGGGCAGCATCTGCAGTTCGAAGCCGTGCATCTTGCTGCGTTCCTGCACGATGGGCAGCAGCTCCTTGCCGAAGGGGCTGTCGTGGTAAACGACGGCGAACTTCTTGCCCTTCAGCTTGTCCCAGCCGCCTTCCTTCTTGGCAATGTGCTGCAGCAGCGCATCGCCGGCCACCCAGTAGTGGCCGATGAGCGGGAAGTTCCACTTGAACACGCCGCCGTCGGCGCTGTCGCTGCGGCCGTAGCCCGAGGTGATCATCGGGATCTTGTCGGCCGGGATCTTCTCGGTCAGCGCGAAGGTGATGCCGGTGGACAGCGGCTGGAACACCGTGGCGCCGCCGTGTTTGCCCTTCAGCCGTTCGTAGCATTCCACGCCGCGGTCGGTGGCGTAGGCGGTCTCGCATTCCTCGACGAGCGTCTGCACGCCGTTGATGCCGCCGCGCACGTTCACCAGCTTCATGTAGTCCGCGTAGCCGTTGGCGAACGGCGTCGCGTTGGGCGCCACCGGGCCGGTGCGGCCGGTCAGGCTGGGAAAGAACTGCACCTTGGCCTGCGCCAGGGCGGCGCTGCTGTACAGCGCGCTGGCACCGGCCGCGGCGAGCAGGGCTGCCAGGGTGAGGGTCTTGAATTTCATTGTCTGCCTCCAGAGGTGGATCACTTGAGAGCACTCGTCAGTGCCTGCCGGAACGATGGGCCCGTCGGCCACTCGAACGCCTGAAAACTCAATGCGGGAAGGGCCACAGCCGCAGCTTTTCCTTCGCCGTCGACCACAGCCGCGCCAGGCCGTGCGGTTCGACGATGAGGAAGAAGACGATCAGTGCGCCGAAGATCATCAGTTCGGTATGGGCCACGCCGGCGGTGCTGATCTCTACACCCACCAGTGCGCCCAGGGCGGGCAGCGCCTGGTTCAGGAAGATCGGCAGCACGACGATGAAGGCGGCGCCGAAGAAGCTGCCCATGACCGAACCCAGGCCACCGATGATGATCATGAACAGCAACTGGAAACTGCGGTCGATGCTGAAGGCCGCGGGCTCCCACGAACCCAGGTGCACGAAGCCCCACAGCGCGCCGGCCACGCCGACGAAGAAGCTGCTGACGGCAAAGGCCGTGAGCTTGGCGTAGACCGGGCGGATGCCGATGACGGCGGCGGCCACGTCCATGTCGCGTATCGCCATCCACTCGCGGCCGATGTGGCTGCGCACCAGGTTCTTCGCCATCCACGCAAACAGCACCAGGATGACGAGGCAGAAGAGGTACTTCTCCAGCGGCGACGCGATGGGCAGGCCGAACACGCTCAAGTCCGACACCGAGACCGAGCCCGACGACGAGTTGTTGGTGAACCACGAGATGCGCAGGAAGGCCCAGTCGACGAAGAACTGCGCCGCCAGCGTGGCTACCGCCAAATACAGGCCCTTGATGCGCAGGCTGGGGATGCCGAAGATCACACCCACCACCGTGGCGCACAGGCCGCCGAGCAGGATGGCGGCCAGCAGTGGCATGCCGTCGATGCGCACCATGAAGTTGTAGGCCGCGTAGGCCCCCACCGCCATGAAGGCGCCGGTGCCCAGCGACACCTGGCCGCAGTAGCCGACCAGGATGTTCAGCCCCAGCGCGGCCAGCGACAGGATCAGGAAGGGGATGAGGATGGCGCGGAAGGCGTATTCGTCGGCCAGCAATGGCACGCCCACCACCGCGAAGGCCAGCAGCGCCACGATGGCGACGCGGTCCTGCCGGATCGGGAAAACCTGCTGGTCGTCCCGGTACGAGGTCTTGAACTGGCCGTTCTCGCGATACAACATGTTCAGACCCGATCAATGATCTTCTCGCCGAACAAGCCTTGCGGCCGCACGAGAAGAACGAAGAGCACGAGCACGTAGCCGAACCAGATCTCGATGCCGCCACCCAGCGACGGCCCGAAGTAGACCTCCGACAGCTTCTCGCCGACCCCGATGATCAGCCCGCCGATGATGGCGCCGGGCACGCTGGTCAGGCCGCCGAGGATGACCACCGGCAGTGCCTTCAGCGCCACCAGGCTCAGCGAGAACTGCACGCCCAGCTTGCTGCCCCAGATCATGCCGGCCACCAGCGCGACGAAGCCGGCCACGCTCCAGACGATGACCCAGATGCGCGACAGCGGGATGCCGATGCTCTGCGCGGCCTGGTGGTCGTCGGCCACCGCACGCAGCGCGCGGCCGGTGCTGGTGTACTGGAAAAAGAGCGTCAGGCCGATGACCAGCGCGGCGGCGATGACGGTGGCGTACAGGTCTTCCTTGTTGATGAGCACGCCGCCTTCGAAGGTGCTTTCGAAGAGGAACATCGGTTCCTTGGGCAGACCGATATCGATCTTGTAGATCTCGCTGCCGAACAGCGTCTGACCGAAACCGTCCAGGAAATAGGCGATGCCCAGGGTGGCCATCAGCAGCGTGATGCCTTCCTGGTTGACGAGCTTGCTCAGGCACAGGCGTTCGATGAACCAGGCCACGGCCACCATCAATACCAGCGCGGCAGCGAAGGCCAGCACGTTGCCCAGCAGCTTGTCGTCGAAACCCAGCAACGCCGGGAACCATTCCGAGAAGCGCGCCATCGCCAGCGCGGCGAACAGCACCATCGCACCCTGCGCGAAGTTGAACACGCCGCTGGCCTTGAAGATGAGCACGAAGCCCAGCGCGATCAGTGAATACAGCATGCCCGCCATGAGCCCGCCGATCAGTGCCTCGAGGAAAAATCCCATGTGCTGTCCTCAGTGCGAGGTGCCGAGATAGGCACTGATCACGTCGGGGTTGGCACGCACCTCGTCGGGCGTGCCGTCGCCGATTTTCTTGCCGTAGTCCAGCACCACGATGCGGTCGCTGATGTCCATCACCACGCTCATGTCGTGCTCGATCAGCACGACGGTGGTGCCGTACTCGTCGTTGACGTCGAGGATGAAGCGGCTCATGTCCTGCTTCTCCTCGACGTTCATGCCGGCCATCGGTTCGTCGAGCAGCAGCACCTGCGGCTCCATCGCCAGCGCGCGGCCGAGGTCCACGCGCTTCTGCAGGCCGTAGGGCAGGCGGCCCACGGGTGTCTTGCGGTAGGCCTGGATCTCGAGGAAGTCGATGATCTTCTCGACGAACTCGCGGTGTTCGCTCTCCTCGCGCTCGGCCGCACCCCAGCGGATGGCCTGCTGGAAGATGTTCGTCTTCATGCGCAGGTTGCGCCCGCTCATGATGTTGTCGATGACGCTCATGCCCTTGAACAGCGCCAGGCTCTGGAAGGTGCGCGCCATGCCCATTTCGGCCACCTGGCGGCTGTTCATGCCCTTGAAGGTCTGGCCGCGGAAGGTGATGCTGCCTTCCTGCGGCATGTAGACGCCGTTGATGCAGTTCAGCATGCTGCTCTTGCCCGCGCCGTTGGGGCCGATGATGGCGCGCACCTCGTGCTCGCACACGTTGAAGCTGATGTCGGTCAGCGCCTTCACGCCGCCGAAGCGCAGGCTGATGTTGTTGACGTCGAGGATGACGTCACCGATCTTGCGTTCGGCCATGGTCAAGCGGCTTTCTTCATGGCCGGGAAGACCTGGGCATCGACGATGGGCAGCGTGGCGCTGACGCTGCCGCTGCGGCCGTCCTCGAACTTCACCGCGGTCTCGATGAACTGCTCGGCCTTGCCGCCGTAGAGCGCGTCCACCAGCACCTGGTACTTCTCGCCGATGTAGCCGCGGCGCACCTTGCGTGTGCGCGTGAGCTCGCCGTCGTCGGCGTCGAGTTCCTTGTGCAGCACCAGGAAGCGGCTGATCTGGCTGCCGGCCAGCATCGCGTCGGCGGCGAGGTCGGCGTTGACCTTCTCGACACACTCCTTCACCAGTGCCAGCACCTCCTTCTTGGCCGCCAGGTCGGTGTAGCCGGCGTAGGGCAGGTTGCGGCGCTCGGCCCAGTTGCCGACGGCCTCGAAGTCGATGTTGATGAAAGCGCAGACCTGATCGCGCTTGTCGCCGAAGGCCACCGCTTCCTTGATGAAGGGGAAGAACTTGAGCTTGTTCTCGACGTACTTGGGCGCGAACATCGCGCCGTCGCTGGCACCACCCATCAGGCGGCCGACGTCCTTGGCGCGGTCGATGATCTTCAGGTGGCCGGTGGCGTCGAGGAAGCCGGCGTCACCGGTGTGGTACCAGCCGTCGGCCGTCAGCACCTCGGCGGTGGCGGCGGGGTTCTTGTAGTACTCCTTCAGCAGCCCCGGGCTCTTGACCAGGATCTCGCCGTTGGCCGCCACCTGGATCTCGACGCCGTCGATGGGCACGCCCACGGTGTCGGCCTTGACCTCGTTGTCGGGTTGCAGGCAGACGAAGACCGCGGTCTCGGTGCTGCCGTAGAGCTGCTTGAGGTTGATGCCGATGGAGCGGTAGAAGGTGAAGAGATCGGGGCCGATGGCCTCGCCGGCGGTGTAGGCCACACGCACACGCGAAAAGCCCAGCGTGTTGCGCAGCGGCCCGTAGACGCAGGCATTGCCCAGTGCGTAGGCGATGCGGTCACCGATGCCGACCGGCTTGCCGTCGAGGATGGCCGGCCCGACGCGCCTGGCCACGTCCATGAAGACGTGGAAGAGCTTGCGCTTGAGGCTGCCCGCGTCTTCCATGCGGATCATCACGCTGGTCAGCAGGCCTTCGAAGACGCGTGGCGGCGCGAAGTAGTAGGTGGGGCCGATCTCCTTGAGGTCGATCATCACCGTGGCCGCGCTTTCGGGGCAGTTCACGACGTAGCCGCAGGCCAGCCATTGCGCGTAGCTGAAGATGTTCTGGCCTATCCAGGCCAGCGGAATGTAGGCCAGCACTTCTTCCTTCTCGGTCAGCTTGTCGAAACGCTGGCCGGCGACGGCGCGGTCGAGCAGCGTGGCGTGGGTGTGCACCACGCCCTTGGGGTTGCCGGTGGTGCCGCTGGTGAAGAACATCGCCGCCACGTCGCCGGGCTGGCAGCGCGCCACCTCGTCGTCGAACAGGCGTGCATTGGCGGTGTCGTGCGCCTGGCCGGTGGCCACCAGCGCGTCGATGGAATCGAGCCCGTCTTCGGCATAGTTGCGCAGGCCGCGTGGGTCGTCGAACCAGATGCGCTTGAGCGTCGGGCACTGCTCGCGCAGCTCGAGCATCTTGTCGACCTGCTCCTGGTCTTCGACGATGGCGTAGCCGACATCGGCGTTGTTGATGGGGAACACGTATTCGGTGACGGCGGCGTCCTGGTACAGCGGCACCGGCACGGCGCCCAGCGCCTGCGCGGCCAGCATCGTGGCGTACAGGCGCGGCCGGTTTTCACCCACCACCACCAGGTGGTCGCCGCGGGCGACGCCGGCATGCGCCAGGCCGCAGGCCAGGCGCCGCACCAGCAGCGCCAGTTCGGCCCAGGTGGTGGTCTGCCAGATGCCGTAGACCTTCTCGCGCAGCGCCGGGGCATGCGGGCGCTGTTGCGCGTGGTCGAGCATCAGGCGGGGGAAGGTCTTCGGCACGGACGGGTCTCCTTGTGCTTTGTTGCGCATTCTGGGCAAGACTTTGACGCCAGGTTGTCATTACGCCGACAATCCCCGGGTTCGCCCTGACAGGCTTTTCCCGGGTCAGGGCCACGCCACCCACCATGTCGCAAGCCGGTTTCCCGTCTACCTCGCGCGCCCGCGCCGTGCAGCCCTCACGCTCGCGGGCGGCGCAGCCAGAAGACCTGGCCCACATCCCCTGGCTGCCGGCCCTAGGCGCCGACGAGCGCCAGCGGGTGCTGGCCGACCTGCGCGTGGTGCAGGTCGAAGCCGGCGAGCTGGTGTGTCGCGTCGGCCGGCCCGTCACCTACTGGTTCGGGCTCGTCGACGGCCTGCTGAAGATGAGCAACGACAGCGCGATGGGCATCCCCATCACCTTCACCGGCCTGTCACCCGGCGGCTGGTTCGGTGAAGGCACGGTGCTGAAGAACGAGGTCTACCGCTACAACATCCAGGCGCTGCGCAAGAGCGTGGTGGCGGGCATCCCGGCCGAGACCTTTCACTGGCTGCTGGGACGCAGCATCGGCTTCAACCGCTTCGTCATGAACCAGCTCAACGAGCGCCTGGGCCAGTTCATCGCGGCGCGCGAGATCGACCGCCTGAACCACCCCGACGCCCGTGTCGCGCGCAGCCTGGCTGCGCTCTTCCACCCCGTGCTCTACCCGGGCGTGGGCGAGGTGCTGCGCATCACGCAGCAGGAATTGGGCTATCTGGTGGGCCTGTCGCGCCAGCGCGTGAACGAAGCGCTGGCCGCGCTGCAGGCCGACGCCGTCATCCGTATCGAGTATGGTGGCGTGCGTGTTCTTGACCTGGAACGCCTGCGGTCCTACCGGCGCTCTTGAGCATCAGGTGACTTCGGCGTGAGTGGGCGCTAGCACGCTGTGCCGGTCGCGGATGCCGGCCGCTGCACCCGGGAACTTGCCGAGATGCCGCCGGCTCGGACAGGCGGACACTGCAAGAAGTGCGGGTCGGGTGCCGTTGCGGGCCCGGCACCCTGGATCGTGCCGACGAGGCCGACCTCCCACCCGAACCCGGAGTGCTTCCCGATGACTGACTGGCTCGATCGCATGCTGCGGCTGCTGCCTCCCTTCGTGGCGCGCTGGCTGGCGCGGCGGTTGCGCGGCGCGGCGCCGGCGCTGCCCCCTGGCGCGCCGGTGGCGGTGCTGCCGCTGGCGGCCAGCGTCTCCGTCGTGATCCCGGCGCTGAACGAGAGCAGGCGCATCGCCAGCGTGGTGGCCTTTGCGCTGGCCGACCCGGCCACCGCCGAGGTCGTGGTCATCGACGACAGCTCCATCGACGACACCGCGGCACTGGCGCGCGCCGCCGGGGCGCGCGTCGTCACCAGCAGCATGCTGGGCAAGGGCACGTCGATGCACGACGGTGCCATGGCCGCGCAGCACGACATCGTCGTCTACCTCGACGGCGACCTGGCCGGGCTGCGCCCCGGCCTCGTCGGCGACATGGCGCGGCCGTTGCTGGCCGACGAGGCCGACTTCGTGAAGGCGCGTTTCGGCCGCAGCGGCGGGCGTGTCACCGAACTCACCGCCAAGCCCATGCTGAAGGTCTTCTTCCCCGAACTGGCCGAGCTGCGCCAGCCGCTGGGCGGCATCATCGCGGCGCGGCGCCACCTGCTGCAGCAGCTGCGCTTCGAGGACGGCTACGGCGTCGACATCGGCCTGCTGATCGACGCCTCGCGCGCTGGCGCGCGCGTGACCGAGGTCGACATCGGCTCGCTCGAAAACGACAGCCAGCCACTGCTCGACCTGACCCTGATGGCCAACGAGGTGGCACGTGTCATCTATTCGCGTGCGCGCACCGCCGGCCGGCTGCACGTCGACCAGATCGTCGCGATGTACGAGAACCAGCGCCAGGCCGCGGCCTCGCTGGACTACATCCTCACGCGCCGACGCGGCCGCCAGCGCCTGCTGCTGCTGGACATGGACGGCACGCTGACGACCACGCGCTATGCCGTGGAACTGGCGCGCGCGACGGGGCAGGAGCAGGCGCTGTCGCAACTGCTCGACAGCCCCACGGACGACACCGCAGCGCGCAGCGAGCGCATCGCGGCGCTGTTCCGCTTCGTGCACAAGCAGCAGCTCGAACGCGTGGCGCGCGCCGCGCCGATCCGGCCCGGTGTCATCGAGTTCATCAACCGCATGCGCCGCAACGGCTTCATCGTGGGTGTGCTCAGCGACAGCTACTTCGTTGCCGCCGACATCCTTCGCCGTCGTGTCTTCGCCGACTTCGCGCTCGCCCACACGCTGCAGTTCGACGGCGACGTGTGCACGGGCCAGGTGCGACTGAACCCGGCCTTCCTGCGCGCCGAAGGCAGCGAAGGCGAGCCGGTGTGCAAGAGCCACGTGCTGCGCCGCTTCAAGGCCGAATGCAATGACGCGCCCCTGCTGGAATGCTGGGCCGTGGGCGACAACCTCAACGATCTGGGCTTGCTGCGCCTGGCCGACCGCGCTTTTGCCATCGAGCCCAAGGCCGAGGCCTTGCGGCGTGAGCCCGGCGTGCGTGTCATCGAGAGTTTCGACGAACTGCTGCCCCTGGTGCCCGAGCCGCTGACCGCCGTGGCGCGGGCGGCGTGAGGTGACCGCACCGGACTGGATCGTCATCGGCCTGTACCTGGCCGGCACGCTGGGCCTCAGTGCCTGGCTGGCGCGGCGCCAGCACGACGCCGACGACTACTACGTCGGCGGGCGCGACCTGCCCTGGTGGGCGTTGGCGCTGTCCATCCTGGCCACGCAGAGCTCGGCCAATTCCTTCCTCGGCATCCCGGCCTACGTGGCGCTGGTACCCGGCGGCGGCCTCACCTGGCTGCAGTACGAGCTGGTGCTGCCGCTGGCGATGATCGTCGTCATGCTGGTCTTCGTGCCGGTGCTGCGCGGGCTGGCGCTGGTCAGCGTCTACGAATACCTGGAACGCCGCTTCGACCGCGCGACAAGGCTGTTGCTGAGCGCGGTCTTCCTGTTGTCGCGCGGGCTGGCCGCGGGTGTGGCGCTGTATGCCGCCGCGGTGGTGGTGCAGGTGAGCACGGGGTTGCCGCTGCCCTGGTGCGTGGTCGGCATGGGCGTGCTGACGCTGGTCTACGACACCTTGGGCGGCATGCGCGCGGTGGTCTGGACCGACGTGCTGCAGATGGCGGTGCTGTTCGTCGGCATCCTGGTGTGCGGTGCGCTCGCCTGGCAGGCTGCGGGCGGCGGCGCGGCGATCCTGGCCGCGCTGGCTCCCGAGCGCGTGGCCGCCATCGAGCTGGCGCACGGGCTGGGCGATGGTGCGCAGGCGCCGCTGTGGGGCTTCGTCGTCGGTGGCTTCGTGCTCTACGTCGCCTACTACGGCGTCGACCAGGGTCAGGCGCAGCGTTCGCTGGCGGCGCAGGACGTGAAGAGCGCGCAACGTGCCCTGATGCTCAACGGCCTGGCGCGTTTTCCGCTCACGCTGCTGTACTGCGGCCTGGGGCTGGCCATCGGCGCCGTGTATGCCGGCAGCGAGGCGCTGCGCGACGCGGTGCCCGCGGGGCGGCTCGACTACCTGGTGCCACGTTTCATCGAGCTCTTCCTGCCCGCAGGTCTGCGCGGCCTGCTCGTGGCGGCCATCCTGGCCGCGGCGATGAGCAGCCTGGACTCGCTGCTCAACAGCCTGTCGGCCGCGACGATGCGCGACTTCGTAGAACCACGTCTGGACGCGCAGTCCAGCGCACGCAAGCGCCTCTTCGCCGCGCGCGCCGTCACCGTGGGCTGGGGTGTGCTGATCGTGGTCTTCGGCCTGCTGGTGGGTGACCTGGCCAGCAGCGTGGTCGAGGGCATCAACCGCATCGGCGCGCTCTTCTACGGCCCGCTGCTGGCGGCCTTCGGCTGCGGCATCCTCGACCGCCGCGCACGCGGCCCGGCGGTGCTGGCGGGTGTGATCGCCGGGCTGGCACTGAATCTCGTTCTGGCCTACGGCCTGGGCCCGAAACTGTTCTGGATGTGGTGGAACCTGAGCGGCCTGCTGACCGCGGTGTTCGTCACCTGGACCGTGAGCCGCCTGCTGCCGCCGCCGCAGCCGTCGCAGCTGGAACGCACGACGCTGAATGCCGCCGCGCTGCGCCGTGCCTGGGCGGCGGACCGCGGCCTGTACCGCGGGCTGCTGGCCGCCAGCGCCCTGATGGCTGGCATGGCGTTGGCCCTGGGCGTACGCTGAAGGGCTCCGCCTCACCCCAGCCACCGAAAAGAGAGGATTCCCGCCGATGTCGCTGCGCCAGTTCATCCTTGCCCGCGCCGTGCTGCGCACGCTGAGCGCGCTCAAGCACAGCATTGTCTACAGCTGGGACGAGGCGGCACGCATCCTGGGGCTGCAGGAAGACCTGTACACGAACCCGCTGCACCACGAACTGGAACGCCCGGTCAACGTCATCCTCATCGGTGCCGGCCACCGCGGCAGCATCTACGCCGATTACGCCACCAAGAGCCCGCGCGAGATGCGAGTGGTGGGCGTGGCCGACCCCAACCCGAAGCGCCGCGCGCGCATCGCCGCCGTGCACGGCATCCCGCCCGAGCGCTGCTTCAGCGACTGGAAGGGTGTGTTCGAACCGGGCCCGGGGCACGAGGGCCACTGGGCCGACGCCGTGATCATCGCCACCCCCGACCGCCTGCACACCGCGCCCTGCCTGCGCGCGCTGGAACTCGGCTACGACGTGCTGCTGGAAAAGCCCGCCGCACCGACCGAGGCCGAGTGCCGGCAGATCCTGGCCGCGGCGCAGGCCAGCGGGCGGATTGTCGGCGTCTGCCACGTGCTGCGCTACACACCCTACTTCCGCGAGTTGAAGGCGCTGATCGATGCCGGCATGGTGGGCCAGATCATCAGCGTGCAGCACCTCGAGCCCATCGAGCACGTGCACATGAGCCACAGCTACGTGCGCGGCAACTGGCGCAAGAGCGACTCTGCCACGCCCATCATCCTGGCCAAGAGCTGCCACGACACCGACATCCTGCGCTGGCTGGTCGATTCACCGGCCAGCGAGGTGCACTGCTACGGCAACCTGAAGTGGTTCAAGGAAGCCAATGCGCCCGAGGGCAGCACCGCACGCTGCACCGACGGTTGCAGGGTCGAGCCCGAGTGCCCGTACTCGGCGCTGCAGATCTACTACCGCGACCGCAAGCGCCTCTATGTCTTCGACCTGCCCGAGGACGAATCGAAGTGGGGCCCGATCATCATGCAGGGCCTGAACACCACCGACTACGGCCGCTGCGTCTACCGCATGGACAACGACCAGCCCGACCACCTGACGGCCAACATCCTGTTCGCCAACGGCGTGACGGCCGGCTTCTCGATGGAGGCCTTCGTCAGCTACGAGGGCCGGCGCACGCGCATCATGGGTTCGATGGGTGACATCGTCGGCGACATGGAGAGCTTCACGCTCACCAGCTTCAAGGACGGCAAGCGCCGCAGCTGGAGCATGAAGACCGACGCCCACGGTGGCGGCGACCACCGCATGGTGAAGGACTGGGTGCAGGCCGTGGGCCAGCAGAACCCGGCGCTGCTGAGCTCACCGATCGAGGTCTCGATGGAGAGCCACCTCATCGCCTACGCGGCCGAGAAGAGCCGGCTGCAGCGCACGATCGAGACCGTGCACCTGTAGCGCGGTCTTCAGCGGCGGCGCCGTGCCACCGCGCTTACCACGCCCAGCCCGGCCAACCACAGCGCGAGGGTGGCGGGTTCAGGCACGGCGGTCACCGTCAGGCTGCTGACCGACAGCGTCGACACGCCGAGGAAGTCACCGGTGTCGATGACACCCAGCGCCAGCGTGGCCGTGCCGGCGCTGGCGAAGCTGTACGCGAAGGCCTGTGTGGCCAGCCCCGGCGTGCCGGCCGTGGCCAGCGTGTAGACCTGGCCGTCGACCACGGCAAAGGCGTGGTCCTGGAACTGGTCTTCCAGCGTGCTGAAGCTCCAGTTGAAGCGCAGCGTGTCGCCTGCAGCCACCGTGAAGCTCTGCGCCACCAGCGAGCCTTCGCGGCCGTATTCGGGCTCGGGCAGGTCGAGTGCGTAGGTCGGCAGGCCCGCGGCCGCCTCGACGAGCGTGATGTCGGCAGCCGAGTTGCCCGACAGGTTGAAGGGCTGGTCGGGGTCGCCGGACTCGGCGTAGGCGGTCGTCAGCACGATGGCGCCGGTCTGCACGACGACGTCGCCCAGAACGGTCCAGCCGGCCAGGCTGCCGGTGTCTGCCTGTGCCGAAGCGCTGCCGGCCAGCAGCGCCAGGGTGGCGGCGGCAATGAGTTGTCGGGTGGGTGGGGTCATGGTCGTTGGCTCGGGAAGGGGTGGCGTGGTGCGGCGCCTCAGCGCGCGACGAGGCGACGGGTGCCGGTCGCCTTGGCGGTCGACTTCAGGTCACGCGAGGGCAGCACCGTCGAGATGCTCACGCCCAGCAGCGTCGCCAGCGAGCGCGGCTTGAGCGGCCCGGCGCCGTCGGGGTCGACCTCGACGCTGGTGGCATTGCGCGTCAGCGCCACGAAACGGATCCAGCCGTCGGCCACCGGGTCGCTGCCGGTGTAGCCCAGGCCGGCCAGCAGCGCGGTGACGTCGATCAGGTCCTTGCCTGGCACGAAGTCGGTGATGTCGTCGCCGGCGTCGCGGATGGACAGGTAGGTGAAGATGTTCTGCCCGCTGCCGCCGGTGAGCGTGTCGGCGCCGCCGCCGCCGATGATGATGTCGTCGCCGGGTGTGCCGGTGATGGTGTCGCGCCACGCGCTGCCGGTGAAGGTGCGGTAGAGGTTCAGGCCCACCAGCACCGGGTCATGGTCGGACGAGCGGTAGGCGTCGGCGTTGTACGGGTCGGGCGCGCAGGTGGCGCAGGCGGGCTGCTTGAACTCGAGGTTGTAGTCGTAGGCCACCTGTTCGTCGGCGTTGACGTGCCAGTGCACCGCGCCGGTGATCTTGGGCGACATCGTGGCCGTGCTGATGGCGTGGTCCAGGCGGCCGGCGGTGCCGTCGAAGACGTAGGAGTAGGCGAAGGGCGTGTAGCGCAGCGCCTCGTCGACGTAGCCGTTGCCGGTGAGTTCGAAGATCGGGTCTTCCTGGCCGTAGGCGTTCATGTCGCCCACCAGCAGCACGTCGTTGCTGCCGCTGCTGGCCTGCAACTGGGCCACGAAGGTGCGCAGCCGCTGCGCCTGCTGCAGGCGCACCGCGTTCCAGCAGCCCTGGCCGTCACCGCTGTCGACGTTGCCGGGGGCATCGGCATCACCGGCGCCGGGGCAGCTGCCCTTGCTCTTGAGGTGGTTGACGACGAGCGTGAGCCGTTCGCCGTTGGCGCCTGCGAAGGTCTGGGCCAGCGTCGGCCGGTTGTTCACCGGGTCGGTGTCGCTGGCCGAGCCGCCCACCAGCACCAGCTTGGCGGGCTTGTAGATCAGGGCCACGCGGATGGCGTCGGTGCCGGTGCCGGCGGCCGGCGGCGGCACGGTGGCGTAGGTGCCGGGGCCGAGGTGGGCGTTCAGCGCGTCGACCAGGTTCTGCGCCGCCACATTGCCGTTGTTCTGGATCTCCATCAGCCCCACCGCGTCGGCGTCCAGACCGGCCAGGGCGCGCACGATCTTGGCGCGCTGGCGGTTGAATTCGGTGATGTTGTTGGCGCCGCGGCAGTTGCCCGCCGTGGTCGAGCTGCCCAGCGTGCAGCCCTGGCCGGTCTGGCCGGTGGCCGTCTCGCCGTTGGTGAAGGTGGTGAAGAAGTTCAGCACGTTCATCGCGCCGAGCCTGACGTTGCCACCCACGGCCTCGGGTGCGGCCGGGCGCGGGTTGCCGACGGCGAACAGCGGCACGGCGGTGGGCTGCAGCCGGTACAGGCCCGGGCCCGCGCTGGAGGCCGTGGCCAGGCCGAAGTCGAGCACGCCGACGAGATTGCTCACCCTGTCGCCCGCGCGCGGCACGCCGTGGCCGCCGAAGTAGGGCGTCGGGTTGACGTTCTGCAGCGAACTGCCGTCGTCCAGCAGCAGGCGGCTGCGTGCCTGCAGGTCGGCCAGGGCCAGCGCCTGGGCCGAACTCGGGCGGTGGCGGTTGGTCGGGTTCTCGTGGCGGCCCACGCCCA
Organism: Rubrivivax sp.; assembly: GCA_030653505.1. GTDB lineage: Bacteria > Pseudomonadota > Gammaproteobacteria > Burkholderiales > Burkholderiaceae_C > Rubrivivax. The sequence goes on along the minus strand of JAURZK010000178.1, from coordinate 14,929 downwards.
GCGTGAGCTGGCCGAAACGCGCCTGGAAGAAGTTCTGCTGCACCGTCAACGTGCCCTTGAAGCTGAGCAGCATGCCCTCGAAACGTTCGAGGCTGTCGCCAGCCGCCAGCGGCAGCGTGACGGGCGTGGCCGCGATGCTGTAGCCGCTGCCCAGCAGGTCGACGGCGGTGACGTTGCCGATTTCGGTCAGCGGCGTGGCCGCGGTGCCGGCACCGGAAGCGAACTCGATCACCGAACCCGTCACCTGCACCAGGTGGCCCAGCTGCGCAACGGCGGGGGGCGCCGTCGAGGTGAAAACGAAGATGCCGTCGGACGTGGCCGGGTCGCCGTCACCGGTGAGGTCCTGCATGAAGAAGCCGTTGTTCAGCAGCCGTGTGACGACGCCGCTGGTGCTGACGATCTGGCCCGCCAGCGGGCTCGCAGCGCCGCTGCCCTGGATGCCGGGGATGGTGGCCGCAAGCGGTGTGCCGCCACCGCCGCCGCCACCGCCACCGCAGGGCGTGGCCGTGGTTGCGCTGCTGCGCGGTGCCGGTGCGCCGATGGTGAAGTCGGCGCTGTTGTTGTTGGTGTCGATGCAGCCTGCGTTGTTGCGCAGGGCTGCGGTGGTGGCCGAGAGCAGACCTGTCGGCGTGCCTTCGGTACCGTTGGCAGTGCCGTAGCTGACGATGTCGACCAGCGTGGCGCCACCGGGCGCGGCTCCGCTCAACGCGGTGCCGACGTTGGCCAGTGCCACCTTGCCGCTGGCCGCGCCCATCGCAATCGTTCCGGTGACGTCACCGACCACCGGCACCGTGCCGCCCGTGCCCGCGGCCTGCCGGATGAGCAGGTAACCGCCGGGTGGCAGCGTCGTGCCGGCCGGGATGCCCGTCACCTGCCAGGTGGTGCCGGTGGCCGACGCGTACTGCACCGACCAGCCGCCCACGCTTTCAACGGCGCTGCCGTTGTTGAAGATCTCGATGTAGTCGTGCTGCAGCGTGGCGCCGCTGTTGCCGCCGCCGCCATAGACCTGGCTGATGACGACCGCGGCCTGCGCCTGTGCGGCCAGGCCCAGTGCGGCGGACGCCAGGGTGAGCGTCGCAAGACGCATGGCGATGGCGCGCAGCAAGGCGGCGGGCCGGTTGGGGCGAAGTCTCATCGAGGTCTCCAGGACGGTGTCGGGCAAGGGCAAGGGCCGCGCTGCGTGGTTCAGGCGCGGCGGCGCACGATGAAACCGAGCGCTCCCAGGCCGGCGAGCATCAGCGCCCAGGCCTGCGGCTCGGGCACCACGCCGACGCTGAAGCTCAGGTTGTCGATGGCCAGGCCGTGGTCGTTGCCGACGTCGTTGAGGTCGGACCAGCGCAGCCACAGCGTGTCGCCCGCGGCCCATGGCGAGGCCACGGTAGCGCCCAGGCTGCCGACGAGCCCGGCGCCGTTGCCGTCCACCGCCGCGGCGGTGGCGCCGATCACGGGTGAGGTGAAGGTGGAGATCGCCGTCCAGCCCGGTACGGCACCGAAGCTGCTGCCGAAACCGTATTCGAGCACCAGTGACTGCGCGTTGGTGTTGCCGCCGTTGCGCCACTGCTCACCGTCGTAGGCGACGCTGAAGGCGTCGAGTGTGCCGCCGCTGGCGTTGTTCAGCGCGAGCGCAATCCAGCCCGCCACCGCGCCCGACGCCGGGCTGCCGAAGTAGGCACCGCCCGAGGCCGTGCTGCCCAGCGCGCGCTCGCCGCTGCCAGCGGTGCCGAAGCTGTAGAAGGAACCCGTGTTGGTGCTGCCGCTGCCACCCAGGATGGTCGGCACCGCTGCGACGGCGCCGTTGATCAGGCTCCAGCCGGCCAGCGTGCCGTCGTTGACCCAGGCGCTGGCGGTCGTCGACGTGCTCAGGCTGTCGAAGTTCTCGCTGTAGGTGAAGGCGGGTGAGCTGACGCTGATGTCGGCATGTGCCGGCAGCAGCACCAACAGGGCGGCAGAGGCAAGCAGGGTCTTGGTCATGGTCTCTCCTGGGCGGTGAAGTGAGTGGTGTCAGGGGCGGCGCGACGGCCTTGAAAAACGGCCGGCGCCATCGCTGGCGCCGGGGCTTCTTGTGTACCGTAGAGCCTAAGCATGAATCGTGCGTGACGGCAGCACTGCCTGCGGGGTGGCACCCCCCATGAATCGGGGGCCGGGCATCGACCTACACTGCCCGCTGCAGCACGGACCGGACAGCACACCGCAGGAACACCGTAGACACGGGACCAAGCGCGAAAGGCAGGGGCAGCCATGGATGACGACGCACGCGAACGCGCCGAGCAACGCACGCTGCTGATGCCGCGCCGCGACCAGGGCAGCGAACTGCGCCCGGGTCACGCCTTGCAGGAATTCGTGATCGACAAGCTGCTGGGCGTGGGCGGCTACAGCTGCGTCTACCGTGCCCGCGACACGCGCCTGGACCGCACCGTGGCGATCAAGGAGTACCTGCCCGCCACGCTGGCCGCACGCCACCCCGATGGCAGCGTGGGTCCGCGCCTGCCGCGTTTCCAGGCCTTCTACGACAAGGGCCTGGAAGGCTTCCTCAACGAGGCGCGGCTGCTCGGGTCCTTCGACCACCCGTCGCTGGTCAAGGTCTGGCGCTTCTGGTCCGAGAACGGCACCGCCTACATGGTGATGCCCTTCTACGAAGGCATCACGCTGAAGAAGTGGCTGCACGACCTGGGCGCACCGCCGTCCGAGCGTTGGCTGCGCGACCTGTCCGAGCCGCTGATGGCGGCGCTGGGCGCCATGCACGAGCAGCGCTGCTACCACCGCGACGTGGCGCCAGACAACATCCTGATGCTCTACGACCGCGCCGCGCCCGGCAGCTACCTCGAACAGCGCCCGCGACCGGTGCTGCTGGACTTCGGTGCGGCGCGGCGTGTCATCGGCGACGCCACGCAGCAGCTCACCGCCATCCTCAAGAGCGGCTACTCGCCGGTGGAGCAGTACGAGGGCGAGGAATCGCTGCGCCAGGGCCCGTGGACGGATGTCTACGCGCTGTGCGCGGTGCTCTACACGGCGGTGGCGGGCAAACCGCCGAGCTCGTCGGTGGCACGTGTGGTGCGCGACGACATGCCGCCGGCGGCGCAGGCAGCCCAGGGGCCCCGGGGGCGCTACTCGGCGTCCTTCCTCGCCGCCATCGACGCCGGGCTGCGTGTGCGGCCCGAGCAGCGGCCGCAGACCATGGCGGCCTTGCGGGCGCTGATGGATGCACCCGTGGCGCCGCATGTCGCCATGCCGGCTGCCGCACCTGGCGCCGCACCGGCGCCTTCACGGGCGCAGCTGTGGTGGGCCATCGTGGTGCTCGCCATGCTGGCCGCAGCGGTGGCTGCCTGGCTGCTGGTGCGTTGATCGGCACTCACCCGTGCCATGCAGCCTGCACCGCAGGCCACAGGCACGGCGTTGCATCGCATGAGCTTGACCAAGATCATCCGCCACACGGGGCGGGCTGGTTAAGCTGAAGGCAGTCGAGTGGCCGAAGGCGCCGACCGGGGGGTTTCTGTGCGCTCGCGAAAGCCACCTCAGGTCCAGCCTTCCAAGCCACCCCCTGGAGTCGGCACGGATCGTGCTCGCCACCTGCCGACAACGTGAACCCCTACCTCTACTTTCTTATCTTCCTGCTGCTCGCCACCGGGGTCATCGGCCTCGTGGTGGGCCTGAACGCGCTGCTCGGCCCCCGGCCAGCGGCGTCGGCGGCGAAGATGGAACCCTTCGAATGCGGCGCAAGGCCGATGCAGCAGCGCAACGTGCGCCCGCTGTCGATCAAGTACTACCCCATCGCCATCTTCTTCCTGCTCTTCGACCTCGAGACAGTGCTGCTCTTCATCTGGGCCGCCACCGCCGGGCAGCGCGAGATCGCGACGCTGTCGCTGGTGTCCTTCCTCGTCTTCATGGCCCTGCTGACCTTGGCCTTCGTCTGGCTCTGGCGCGATGGAGGTTTGAAGTGGAGATGATGGAGTACTTCACCACCCGCAAGGACGACCTCGTCGGCTGGGTGCGCAAGTTCAGCCTCTTCCCCTACCCCTTCGTGACGGCCTGCTGCGGCATGGAGTTCATGGCCGTCAGCTCGACGCTCTACGACACCGACCGCTTCGGCGCTGCGCTGCCGCGTTTCACGCCACGCCAGGCCGACCTGCTGATGGTGGTGGGCACGGTCAGCCACAAGCAGGCGCAGGTGATCAAAAAGATCTATGACCAGATGTGCGAACCGAAGTGGGTGATGGCCTTCGGCGCCTGCGCCACCAGCGGCGGCTTCTACCGCAACTACGCGGTGCTGCAGGGCGTGGACAAGGTGATCCCGGTCGACATCTACGTGCCCGGCTGCCCGCCGCGCCCCGAGAGCGTGATCGACGCCATCATGATGCTGCAGGACAGGATCGCGGGTGACCGCCACCCCATCTTCCCCGGCGAGCAGCCCAACCCGCCCAAGGTCTGATGGCGGCTGCCGACACGATGCTCTACGAACGCATCACCACCACGCTGGTCGGGCTCGTCACGCGCTCCTGGGAAAGTTTCGGCATGCTCGTGCTCGAGCTCGAGCGTGAGCAGTTGCTGCCCGTCGTGCGGCGGTTGAAGGACGAATTCGGCTTCGACCTCTTCCTCGACGTCACCGCCATCGACCATCTGCCGCGTGAACCGCGCTTCGACGTCGTCTACCACTTCCTGTGCAGCGCCCAGCACCGGCGCGTCCGCCTGAAGCTGCCCGTGGCCGAGCACGACTCGAGCGTGGCCACGCTGACGCACCTTTATGGTTCGGCGCGTTTCATGGAACGCGAGGCGCACGAGATGTACGGCATCACCTTCACCGGCAACCCCGACCTGCGCCCCATCCTGCTCTACGAGGGCTTTGTCGGCCACCCGCTGCGCAAGGACTACCCGATGGAGCTGGAACAGCCCATCGTGCCCTACCGCAAATAGGCCGCACGATGGAATTCAGATCCCCTGTCAGCAGCCCGCTCGAGACCACGGCCGACCCGAACAATGTCGTCGTCAACATCGGGCCTTCGCACCCGGCCACGCACGGCACCATACAGATCATCGCCGAGCTCGATGGCGAGACCGTCAAGCGCGCCGACATCCACTGTGGCTACCTGCACCGCGGCTTCGAGAAGGAAGCCGAAGCCCACCCGTACCACAACATCATTCCGTACACCGACCGGCTGAACTACTGCTCGGCGCTGAACAACAACTTCGCCTATGCCGCCGCGGTGGAAAGCCTGCTGGGCATCGAGCTCACGCCGCGCTGCATCGTGCTGCGCACGCTGCTGGCCGAATACAACCGCATCGCCGACCATGTCACCTGCGTCGCCGCATCGGTGATGGAGATGGGCGGCATGACGGCCTTCCTCTACCTGATGACGGTGCGCGACTACATCTTCGAGCACCTGAACCACCTCACCGGCGCGCGGCTCACGTATTCCTTCGTGCGCATCGGCGGCCTGGCGCGCGACCTGCCGGACGGCTGGCTCGAGCGGCTGGAAGAGATCCTGCAGTTCACCGAAGAGTACGTCGAGCGCATCCACGGCATGCTCGACCGCAACGGCATCTTCCTCGGCCGCACACGCGACGTGGCCGCGATGAGCACCGCGCACGCGCTGCACTGGGGCTACACAGGCCCCATCCTGCGTTCCACCGGCCTGGCCATGGACCTGCGCAAGGACCAGCCTTATCTCGCCTACGCCGAGCTCGACTTCGACGTGCCGGTGGGCATCAAGGGCGACAACTACGACCGCTACTACGTGCGCATGTGCGAGATCGACGAGTCGATCTCGATGGTGCGCCAGTGCGTGAAGCTGCTGCCGGGCGGGCCCGTCACCGTGAAGGACCCGCGTGTCGTGCTGCCCGAGAAGCAACTCGTCTACAAGCAGATCGAGGCGCTGATCCACCACTTCAAGCTCGTCACCGAAGGCGTGCAGGTCCCGGCCGGCGAGGTCTACGTGGCGCAAGAAGCGCCCAACGGCGAACTCGGCTTCTACTGCGTCAGCGACGGCAGCGGCCGCCCGGCCAAGCTGCACGTGCGTGCGCCCAGCTTCGTGCACATGGGCGGCATGCACACGCTGCTGGAAGGCTACGACGTCTCCGACATCGTGCCCACCTTCGGCTCGATGAACATGGTGGGCGGGGAGTGCGACAGGTGAGCGCCGTGCTGAGCCCCGAACTGCGCGAGCGTTTCGACGCCATCCGCGCGCTCTACCCGCCAGAGATGGCGGCCTCGCTGGTGCTGCCGCTGCTGCACTGCGCGCAGGAAGCGAAGGGCCATGTCACCGAGGACGACACGGTGATGATCGCCGACTACATCGGCGTGCCCGCCATCCAGGTGCTGGAAGCGATGCGCTGGTACACCATGTTCCACGGCGCCCCGCAGGGCCGGCATGTCGTGAAGGTGTGCCGCAACATCGCCTGCGCGCTGCGCGGCGCGGAAAGCCTGATCGACCACCTGCAGCAACGCCTGGGCATCGGCGTCGGGCAGACCACGCCCGACGGTCGTTTCACGCTGCAGACGGTGGAGTGCCTGGCCTCGTGCGGCACGGCGCCGGCGATGCAGGTGGGCAACACCTACTTCGAGCAGCTCGACGCGACGCGTGTCGATCAGATCCTGAAGGACCTGCCGTGAGAAGCGACCGGGTCTTCCAGAGCTTTCCCGTCACGGCCGACACGCACGGCCTGGCCGCCTACCGCGGCCGCGGCGGCTACGGCGGCCTGACCAAGGCGCTGACGTCGATGCAGCCGCTGGAGGTGGAACAGCAGGTGGCGGCATCCGGCCTGCAGGGCCGCGGCGGCGCGGGTTTCGGCGTCGGCCAGAAATGGAGCTTCGTCAACAAGCGCGCCCCGGTGGTCTACCTGTGCTGCAACGCCGACGAAGGTGAACCCGGCACCTTCAAGGACCGCTGGATCCTCGAGCATTCGCCGCACCAGTTGCTCGAAGGCATGCTGCTGGCGTCTTATGCGCTGCGCGTGCGACACGCCTTCGTCTACATCCGCGGCGAGTTCGACCTGCCGCTGCGACGCCTGCAGGGTGCACTGCAGGAAGCGCGTGAGGCGGGGCTGGTGGGCGAACGCATCCTGGGCAGCGACTTCAGCTGCGACATCGTCATCCACCGCGGCGCCGGCGCCTACGTCTGCGGCGAAGAGTCGAGTTTGCTGAATTCGCTGGAAGGCAAGAAGGGCTACCCGCGCAACAAGCCGCCCTTCCCGGCCATCAAGGGTCTGTACCAGCGGCCGACGGTGGTCAACAACGTCGAGACGTTGTCGGCGGTGCCGTGGATCATCGTCAACGGTGGCGCGGCCTATGCGGCCATGGGCGTGAAGAAGAACCCGGGCACGCGGCTGTTCGGTGTCTCGGGCCATGTAAAGAGACCTGGTCTCTTCGAGCGGCCCACCGGCTACCCGATGCACAAGCTGCTCTTCGAGGACGCCGGCGGTGTGCTCGGCGGCAAGGCGCTGAAGGCCGTGATCCCCGGCGGCAGTTCCACGCCCATCCTCACCGCGGCCGAGGCCGAGCACCTGACGCTCGACGCCGAGGCCCTGTCCAAGGCCGGCAGCATGCTGGGTTCGGGCGCGATGATCGTCATCGCCGAAGGCACCTGCATGGTGCGGCTGCTGCAGGTGCTGACACGTTTCTACAGCCACGAGTCCTGCGGCCAGTGCACCCCCTGCCGCGAAGGCACCGACTGGATGAACCGCATCCTGCAGCGCATCCTGGCCGGGCGGGGAACGCCGGCCGACCTGGTCTCGCTGCAGGAGATTCCGCAGGCCATCATGGGCAAGACCATCTGCGCCCTGGGCGACGCGGCCTCGATGCCGGTGCTGAGTTTCATCAGGAAGTTCGGGCCCGAGTTCCAGCACTACGTCGAGCACGGCCGCTCGATGCACGACGGCCGCCTGACGGTGTGAAGACATGGCAGTGAAACTCACCATCGACCAGCGCGAGATCGAGGCCCTGGACGGCGAAAACGTGCTGCAGGCCGCCAGGCGCCACGGCATCGACATCCCGCATTTCTGCTACCACGACAAACTCTCCGTGGCAGGCAACTGCCGCATGTGCCTGGTGAAGGTCAACGGCCTGCCCAAGCTGATGCCGGCCTGCAACCTGCCGGTGGCGCCGAAGATGAACATCGAGACGATGTCCGACGACGTGCAGCGCGCGCGCCGCCAGGTGATGCAGTTCATCCTGCTCAACCACCCGGTCGATTGCGGCATCTGCGACAAGGCCGGCGAGTGCACGCTGCAGGACAACCAGTTCCGCTACGGCTCGCCCGAGTCGCGCTCGGTCGAACCCAAGCTGCACCAGCGCAAGCTGCATGAACTGAGCCCGCGCATCTCCCTCGACAACGAACGCTGCATCCTGTGCAGCCGCTGCGTGCGTTTCACGCGCGAGATCTCGGGCTCGAACGCCTTGGGCATCGTCGACCGCGGCTGCCATTCGTATGTCGAACGTGTGTCGTCGCAGCCCTTCGACGATGCGTACTCCGACAACGTCATCGGCCTGTGCCCCACCGGCGCGCTGCTCTCGGCCGACTTCCTCTACAAGAGCCGCGTCTGGTTCCTCGAACCGGTGCGTTCGGTGTGCACCGGCTGCGCACGCGGCTGCAGCATCGACGCCTGGCGCCGCGTGAAGGCGCGCGAGCCCAAGGCACCCGGCATGCCGCAGCCGCAGGTCTGGCGCATCTCGGCCCACGACAACCCGCAGATCAACGGCCCCTGGCTGTGCAACAAGGGCTTCGACCTGCACAAGACGATGCTGCGTGAACGGCCACTGCAGCCCGCGCTGACCGGCCAGCCGGCGAGCGTGGTCGCGGCACTGGCGCAGGCGCGCCGGCTGCTGGCCGAAGCGCGCAAGCCGGCGCTGCTGGTCTCGGCGCACGCCTCGAACGAGGAACTCGATGTCTGCAAGGCCTTGCTGGGCGGCCGCGTCACGGCCTACGTGCGCCAGGACGTGTTGCCCGCCGCAGGTGAAGTGCTGGAAGACGCGCTGCTGATCCGCGCCGACAAGAACCCCAACAGCTTCGGTGTGCAGGCACGCTTCGGCAGCGCCGCCTTCGACGCCACCGTCGGCCACGACCTCGTCGTCGTCTGGGGTGAGTTCACGGCCTTCGCCGGCCTGGGCGACGTGCGCATCGTGCACCTGTCGACCTACGGCCCGGCACCCGACAAGCACATCGACGTCGCGATGCCCATCTCGACGACCTTCGAGCGCTCGGGCAGCTTCAGCAACTTCGAAGGCAGGACCAACAGCTTCGCCGCGGTGCTCGAAAAGCCGCCCGAGGTGCAGCACGCCGCCGACGTCTTCAGGAGCCTCGCCACATGATGGGCGACCTGCTCGTGCACGGCCTGTTCATGGTCTACGTCATCGCCTTCCTGATGGGCATGGCGACCATCTTCACCTGGGTCGAGCGCAAGCAGTCGGCGGTGATGTCCGACCGCATCGGCGCCAATCGCGCCTACCTGCGCATCCCCTTCACGCAGGTCAAGCTGGTGTGGATGGGCCTCTTCCACGGCCTGGCCGACGGCGCCAAGATGCTGCTGAAGGAAAACTTCACGCCCGCCACCTACGACCGTTTCTGCTACCTGCTGGCGCCCTGGCTGGTGGCGGTGCCGGTGCTGGTGGTGTTTGCGGTGATCCCTTTCGGCGGCGCGCTGCAGCCGGGCCATCTGTTCAGCGCCGAGTGGTTCCCGGGCCTGGCCGCCACCTTCGGCGACCGCAGCTACCCGATGCAGATCGCGTCGCTCGACGCCGGCATCCTCTTCGTGCTGGCGATCTCGGGCATCGGCATCCTGGGCACCATGCTCGCGGGCTGGTCGTCGAACAACAAGTTCTCGATGCTGGGCGCGGCGCGCGCGGCCTCGCAGATGATCTCCTACGAGATCGCGATGGGCCTGGCGCTGATCGCGATGGTCGTCACCTACGGCACGCTGGACCTGAACCAGATGGTGCAGTGGCAGCAGCAGGGTGTCTGGGGCATCCTCGTGCAGCCGCTGGCCTTCCTGCTCTTCCTCACCGCGGCCATCGCCGAAAACAAGCGCGTGCCCTTCGACCTGCCCGAATGCGAGTCCGAGTTGATCTCGGGCTACTTCACCGAGTACACGTCGATGAAGATGGGGCTCTTCCTGCTTTCCGAGTTCATCGAGATCGTCGTCATCTCGGCGCTGGTGGTCACGCTCTTCTTCGGCGGCTACAGCCTGCCCTGGCTCGGTGCCGAGGGTTTCGTCTTCCCCGGCGGCGCTACCTGGGACCTGCCGCACCTCGTGGTGGTGCTGCTGGGGGTGCTGGCCTTCACGATCAAGGTCTTCATCGTCGGCTGCTTCCAGATCCAGGTGCGCTGGACATTGCCGCGATTCCGCTTCGACCAGCTGATGGACCTGGGCTGGAAGTTCCTGCTGCCGCTGGCGGCGGCCAACCTCGTGATCACCGCCATCGTGCAGTGGGCGTTGCTGTGAAGTCGCTTCTGTGAACACACCCCGCCCCAGCCCCAAGATCACGCGGTCCAAGCCGCGCAGGGCCTACTGGAACGAGCCCACGCTGGGCTGGTACGAAAAGGCCTTCATCTTCGAGATCTTGCGCGGCCTCGGCATCACGGGCCGCGTGTTCTTCTCGAACATGGGCAAGTGGCTCACCGGCCGCAAGGGTGCGCTCACCGCCTACTACCCGGAAGAGATCCGCGCCGACTACTCGCCCAACAACCGTGGCCGCCACGTGCTGACGACACGCCCCAACGGCGAGGTGCAGTGCGTGGCGTGCAACCTGTGCGCCACCGTCTGCCCGGCCTACTGCATCGAGATCGTCGCCGCGCCCAACCGCGCCGAACCTGCACACCCCAAGGGACCGGTGCGCTTCGAGATCGACTACTCACGCTGCATCTTCTGCGGCTACTGCGTCGAGGCCTGCCCGGAGGACGCGATCCGCATGGCCAAGGAAGTGCCCACGCTGCCCGGCTTCGACCGCGACGACATGTGGGGCAAGGTCGACATGCTCAAGGGCTGGCAGCCGGCCAGCGACCCGAAGAAGCCCTACCCGGCGGCCGATGCGGCCCAAGCGGCGGGCACACCATGACCCAGGCCTTCGTCGTCTTCTTCGGTGTGCTGGCGCTGTTCTTCGCCGGCCTGGTGCTGCTGCTGCGCCAGCCCATGCGCGCAGCGCTCGCGCTGGTGGCGCACATGATCAGCCTGGCGGCCATCTACGCCACGCTGGGTGTGCATGTGGTGGCACTGTTCCAGGTGCTGATCTATGTCGGCGCGGTGATGGTCTTCATGGTCTACACCATCATGCTGCTCGACGACCGCGACGCGTCCTACCAGCAGCCCTTCTCGCGCCTGACGCTGCCCGCCGTGGTGGTGGTCGTGGCGCTGGCCGTCAGCCTGCTGGGCCTGCTCGGCGGCAGGCCGGTCGAGCCGCCGGTGCCCGCCGCGGCCACGCCGGTCGACTTCGGCTTCATGGGCTTCTCGCTGGCCTTCATGAAGCAGTACTGGTTCCACTTCGAACTGGCCACGGTGCTGCTGCTGGCGGGCATCGTCGCGGCCTGGACCACGGTTCGTGAGAGTCAGGACGGCGCTTCGTGAGCACCTACCACTTCCTCGTCGCGCTGGCGGTGCTGCTCTTTGCCATGGGGCTGCTGGGCGTGATGGTGCGCCGCAACCTGCTGGTGGTGGTGATGAGCCTGGAGATCATGGTCAATGCCGTGGTGCTGAGCTTCGTTGCCGCCGCCGCGCACACGCAGACGCTGCACGGCGCGGCGATGAGCTTCTTCATCTACGTCGCCGTCACCTGCGAGATCGCGCTGGCGATGGCGCTGCTGGTCTTGCTGGTGCGCCGCCGCGGCTCGCTCGACCTCGCCGTCGAGCAGGAACTCAAGGGCTAGGCCATGACGACGACCAGCCTGCTCATCGCGCTGCCGCTGCTGCCGCTCTTCGGCTTCTTGGTCAACGGACTGTTCGGCGCGCGCCTGCCCAAGGCCGCCGTCGGCGCCATCGCGTGTGGCCTGCCGGCGCTGGCCTTCGTCGTCACGCTGCTGCTCTTCGGTCAGCTCAACGCTGGCGGCGCGCCGCTGGACGCCACACTCTTCACCTGGGCCGCCACCGCCGGTTTCCAGCTCGAAGCCGCCTTGCACTTCGACGCCGTCACCGCGGTGATGTGCCTGGTGATCACCGGCATCGGCACGCTGATCCATGTCTACAGCGTCGGCTACATGGCCGACGACGAGGGCTACGCGCGCTACTTCGCCTACCTCAACCTCTTCGTGTTCTTCATGCTGGTGCTGGTGCTGGGCAGCAACCTGGTGGTGATGTTCGTCGGCTGGGAAGGCGTGGGTCTGGCGTCCTACCTGCTCATCGGCTTCTGGTTCAAGGATGCGGCGAAGACCGCTGCCGGCCTGAAGGCCTTCGTCGTCAATCGCGTCGGCGACACCGGTTTCCTGCTGGCCGCCTTTCTCATCCAGTTCCATGCCGGCACGCTGGACTTTGCTGCCGTCAACGCCTTCTTCACTGCGTCGCCGCCGTCCACCGCCACGATGATGCTCATCGGCGTGCTGCTGCTCATCGGCGCCTGCGGCAAGTCGGCGCAGATCCCGCTGCACGTCTGGTTGCCCGACGCGATGGCCGGCCCGACGCCGGTGTCGGCGCTGATCCACGCGGCGACCATGGTGACGGCGGGCGTCTACCTGCTCGCACGGTTGAGCGGTCTGTTTCTGGCCGCACCCGACGCGATGACCGTCGTCGCCTGGCTCGGTGGCCTCACCGCTCTGACGGGCGCCATCCTGGGCGTGACGCAGTTCAACCTGAAGAAGGTGCTGGCGTATTCGACGATGTCGCAGATCGGCCTGATGGTCATGGCCTGCGGCCTGGGCGCCTTCTCGGTGGGCATGTTCCACCTCACCACCCACGCCTTCTTCAAGGCCTGCCTCTTCCTCGGCGCCGGCGCCGTGCTGCATGCGCTGGGCGGCGAGGAAGACATGCGCCGCATGGGCGGGCTGGCGCGCCGGCTGCCCTTCACCTTCGGCGTCTTCCTTGTCGCCACGCTGGCGCTGTGCGGCCTGCCGCCCCTCGCCGGCTTTTTCTCGAAGGACGAGATCCTGTGGATGGCCTGGGCCGCACAGGGTGGTTCGCCCTGGCTGTGGGCCGTGGGCAGCGCGGCTTCCTTCCTCACGGCCTTCTACATGTTCCGCGCCATCTTCATGACCTTCTTCGGTGATTCACGGGTCAGCGCCGAGGCCGCGCACCACATCCATGAACCGCCGCTGTCGATGTCGGCGGTGCTGGCCGTGCTGGCCCTCGGTTCGGTGGTGGCGGGCTTCATCGGCCTGCCGCAGTTCTGGCGCGACGCACTTGGCGTCAGCGCGCCCTTCTACGACTTCCTGGCGCCGGTGCTGGGCCACGCCGAGCCGCGCGCGGGTGTGTCGCACAGTGCCGAGTGGGTGCTGATGCTCGTCGCCGTGGCCCTGGCCCTGGCCGGCATCACGCTGGCCTGGCTGCGATTCGGCCGTGGTGCACCGGTGCTGGCGGCCGATGCCGCGCCGCCGGCCGGCCTGCTGCAGCCCAAGGGCGGGCAGGGCGACTGGTTCGATGCCTTCTACGACGGTGTGCTCGTGCGCTTCGCGGGCTGGCTGTCGGGCAGCGTGCTGGCGCGCGGCGTCGAACCGATGCTCTCTGCCGGCAGCCTGCGCGCGCCTGCCACCGGCGCGCGCACGCTGGCCGCCTGGTTCGGCCGCCTGCAGACAGGCAACCTGCAGGCTTACGTCATCTACGCGCTGCTCGGCCTGGTGGCCGTGCTCGGGTGGGGAGTGGCCCATGTCTGAGGCACTCTTCCTGCCCGCGCTGCTCGGCCTGGCCGTCTTCGGCGCCGCGCTCGTGGCGCCGCTGCGGACGGGGCCGGTGGCGCGCGGTTTCGCGTTCGGCGTGATGGTGCTGATGGGGTTGCTGGCCGCCGGGATGTTCGTGGCCTTCGACGGCAGCGACGCGCCTGGGCGCTACGCACTGAACCTGCCCTGGATGCCGGCACTCGGTATCCGGCTGCACTTCGCTGTCGACGGCCTCAACGTCTACCTGCTGCTGCTCACTGCACTGCTCTTTCCCGTCGTGCTGGCCTGCAGCTGGCAGCGCGCCGAGGCGCAGAGCCCGCTCTACCTCGGCCTGCTGCTGGCGCTGCAGGCGGGCCTGCTGGCCACCTTCCTGGCGCAGGACCTGGTGCTGCTCTTTGTCTGCTGGGAAGCGGTGCTGGTGCCCATGGTGCTGCTCATCGTGCTCTACGGCGGCGCGCAGCGGCGCCGCGCGGCGACCGGCTTCTTCCTGTACACCATGGCCGGCAGCGTGTTCTTCCTGGCCGCGGTCATCGTGCTGGGCGTCGTGCACCAGCAGCAGACGGGGCAGTGGTCCTTCGACATCGACACGCTCGCCGCCATGCAACTGGGCGCACGCACCCAGCTCTTCGTTTTCTGCGCCATCGTGCTGGCCTGCGCGGTGAAGAGCCCGCTCTTCCCCTTCCACTCCTGGCTGCCGCTGGCCTACGGCGAGGCCTCGCCCGCCGGCACGGCGCTGATGGCCGGCGTGATGTCGAAGATGGGCGCTTTCGGCCTGCTCAAGCTGGCGCTGCCGCTGGCGCCCGATGCCGCGCAGCGCCTTGCGCCGCTGATGGTCGGCCTGGCGGCCGTCAGCATCCTCTATGGCGCGCTGCTGGCGCTGCGCCAGACGCACTTCAAGCAGCTCGTGGCCTACGCGTCGCTCAGCCACATGGGCTACATCGTGCTGGGCGTGTTCAGCTTCCAGGCCACGGCGCTGCACGGCGCGATGTTCCAGATCCTCAGCCACGGCGTGGCGGTGGCCGGCATCTTCCTGTTGCTGGGGCTGCTGGAAGAACGCCGCGGCGCCGCCTGGCTGCAGCTGGACGCGCTGGCCGCGCGCGCGCCCAGGCTTGCGGTGGCGCTGATGCTCTTCGTGCTGGCCTCGCTGG
>JAURZK010000097.1 GCA_030653505.1 Rubrivivax sp. | reverse complement strand
GGTCGAACACGTGATGGCCACGCAGACGCTGCTGGCCAAGAAGGCGAAGAACCTGCTGGTGAAGGTGGAAGGCACGCTGGGCCGCGGCGTCACCGCGAAGGACGTGGTGCTGGCCATCATCGGCAAGATCGGCACCGCCGGCGGCACCGGCACCACCATCGAGTTCGGCGGCAGCGCCATCCGTTCGCTCAGCATGGAAGGCCGCATGACGGTGTGCAACATGGCCATCGAGGCCGGGGCCCGTGCGGGGCTGGTGGCGGTGGACGAGAAGACCATCGCCTACATTCATAACGGCGGCAAGGGCCGGCCGTTTTCACCCAAGGGCGTGGAGTGGGACCACGCCGTGGCGCACTGGCGCACGCTGCAGTCCGACCCCGGCGCGCACTTCGACGCCGTGGTCGAACTCGACGCGGCGGCCATCCAGCCGCAGGTCACCTGGGGCACCAGCCCCGAGATGGTGGTGGGCGTCGACGGGCGTGTGCCCGACCCCGACAAGGAGGGTGACGCCACCAAGCGTGGCGCCATCGAGCGTGCGCTGGTCTACATGGGCCTGGAGCCGAACAAGGCCATCACCGACATCCGCATCGACAAGGTCTTCATCGGCAGCTGCACCAACAGCCGCATCGAAGACCTGCGCGAGGCGGCGGCCGTCGTCAAGCGCGCCGGCCAGCGCGTGGCCGGCAATGTGAAGGTGGCGATGGTGGTGCCGGGCTCTGGCCAGGTGAAGGCCCAGGCCGAGGCCGAGGGCCTGCATACCATCTTCACCGCCGCCGGCTTCGAGTGGCGTGAACCCGGCTGCAGCATGTGCCTGGCGATGAACGCCGACCGCCTGGAGCCCGGCGAACGCTGCGCCAGCACCAGCAACCGCAACTTCGAAGGCCGCCAGGGTGCCGGCGGCCGTACCCACCTCGTCAGCCCCGCAATGGCCGCCGCGGCGGCGCTGAACGGGCACTTCGTCGACGTTCGCCGCCTCGGCTGAAACTCCAGGAGAACCTGCCATGACCAAGACCATCCTCGCCCTGTTTGCCGCCGCTTTCACGCTGACCGCCTGCAACACCATGGAAGGCGTGGGCAAGGACCTGTCCAAGGCCGGCGAGAAGATCGAAGAAGCCGCGAAGAAGAAGTAAGGATCGCCTCATGCAAGCCTTCACCGTGCACCAGGGCCTCGTGGCCCCGATGGACCGCGACAACGTTGACACCGACGCCATCATCCCCAAGCAGTTCCTGAAGTCGATCGCACGCAGCGGCTTCGGCCCCAACCTGTTCGACGCCTGGCGTTACCTCGACCCGGGAGAGCCTGGGCAGGCCCCGGCGTCGCGCAAGCCGAACCCTGACTTCGTGCTCAACCAGCCGCGGTATCACGGGGCCTCTGTCCTGCTGGCGCGCAGCAACTTCGGCTGCGGTTCCAGCCGCGAACACGCGCCCTGGGCGCTGGACCAGTACGGCTTCCGTGTCGTCATCGCGCCCAGCTTTGCCGACATCTTCTTCAACAACTGCTACAAGAACGGCCTGCTGCCCATCGTGCTGCCCGAAGCGCAGGTGGCCAAGCTCTTCGACGAGGTGTTTGCCTTCCCCGGCTACCGGCTGACGGTGGACCTGCCGCGCCAGGTGGTCGTCAAGCCCGATGGCAGCGAACTGCCTTTCGAGGTGCAGGCCTTCCGCAAGTACTGCCTGGTCAACGGTTTCGACGACATCGGCCTGACGCTGCGGCACCAGGACAAGATCAAGGCCTTCGAGGCCGAGCGTCTGGCGAAGATGCCTTGGCTGGATGAGGTGAGCCCCCAAGCTCGCTAGCGCTCGCTACCCCCCGAGGGGACCGTCCGCCAACGGCCCGGCAGAGCCGCTTCCGTGGCGGGAAGCTTGATGAAACCAACACCTACTACCGCGAAGACCGCAACATGAAGATCGCCATCCTGCCGGGCGACGGCATCGGCACCGAGATCATGGCCCAGGCCGTGAAGGTGATGCAGGTGCTGGACCTGCCCTTCGAGACCGAGACCGCACTCGTCGGCGGCGCTGCCTACGAAGTGCACGGCCACCCGCTGCCCGAAAGCACGCTGCAACTGGCGAAGGATGCCGACGCCATCCTCTTCGGCGCCGTCGGTGACTGGAAGTTCGACAAGCTCGAACGCGCGATGCGGCCCGAGCAGGCTATTTTGGGCCTGCGCAAGCACCTTGGCCTGTTCGCGAACCTGCGCCCGGCGCTGTGTTACCCGCAGCTCACGCACGCCTCGTCGCTGAAGCCCGAGCTGGTGGCGGGGCTGGACATCCTGATCATCCGCGAGCTGACCGGCGACATCTACTTCGGCCAGCCGCGCGGCCGCCGCACCGCCGTCGACGGCCACTTCCCCGGCGCCGAGGAAGCCTTCGACACCATGCGCTACAGCCGGCCCGAGATCGAGCGCATCGCCCACGTCGCCTTCCAGGCCGCACGCAAGCGCAGCGGCAAGGTCACCAGTGTCGACAAGGCCAACGTGCTCGAGACCTTCCAGTTCTGGAAGGACGTGGTGACCGAAGTGCACGCCGAGCACTACCCCGATGTCGAGCTGCAGCACATGTACGTCGACAACGCGGCGATGCAGCTCGTCAAGGCGCCCAAGGCTTTCGACGTGGTGTTCACCGGCAACATGTTCGGCGACATCCTCAGCGACGAGGCGGCCATGCTCACGGGTTCCATCGGCATGCTGCCGAGTGCGTCGCTCGACGTGAACAACAAGGGCCTGTACGAGCCCAGCCACGGCAGCGCGCCCGACATCGCCGGTAAGGATCTTGCAAACCCGCTGGCTACAATCCTGAGCCTTGCCATGATGCTGCGCTACACCCTCCAGCAAACCGCCGCGGCCGACCGCATCGAGTCGGCGGTGCAAGCCGTGCTCACGGCCGGTTTGCGCACGGGCGACATCTGGAGCGAAGGCACGACGAAGGTCGGCACGCAGGCCATGGGCGACGCGGTGGTTGCGGCCGTAGCGGGCACATCCGGCGGCAAGACCATCACCCGGACCCTCACCAAGAGCTAGCGCTCTCGGATCGTCTCGCCCCACCTCTGGACCCCGGCGATACGAGCCGGGGCGAACCGGGGTCCAGACACACTGGAAAGGCAGGACAGACATGGCACTCGTAGGATTGGTTGGCTGGCGCGGCATGGTCGGCAGCGTGCTGATGGACCGCATGCAGGCCGAAGGCGACTTCGCGCTCATCGAACCGCTGTTCTTCAGCACCAGCAACGCCGGCGGCGCGGCACCCGTGCAGGCGAAGAACGAGACGAAGCTGCAGGACGCGCACGACATCGCGGCGCTGAAACGCTGCGACATCGTCATCACCTGCCAAGGCGGCGACTACACCAGCGAGGTCTTCCCCAAGCTGCGCGCTGCGGGCTGGAACGGCCACTGGATAGACGCCGCGTCGACGCTGCGCATGAAGGACGACGCCGTCATCGTGCTCGACCCGGTGAACCTGCCCGTGATCAAGAAGGCGCTGGCCCAGGGCGGCCGCAACTGGATAGGCGGCAACTGCACTGTCAGCTGCATGCTGATGGGCGTGGGCGCGCTCTACAAGGCCGGCCTCGTCGAGTGGATGAGCACGCAGACCTACCAGGCCGCCAGCGGCGGCGGCGCGCAGCACATGCGCGAACTGCTGACGCAGTACGGCACGCTGAACGCTGCCGTGAAGCCGCTGCTCGACGACCCGAAGAGCGCCATCCTCGAGATCGACCGCCAGGTCATCGCCAAGCAGCGTTCGCTCTCGGCCGAAGAGACGGCGAACTTCGGCGTGCCGCTGGGCGGCTCGCTCATCCCCTGGATCGACAAGGACCTCGGTATCGGCAAGGGCCGGGACGAGCCCGGCTGGGGGGTGTCCAAGGAAGAATGGAAGGGCATGGCCGAGACCAACAAGATCCTCGGCCAGGGCGAAGGTTTCGGCAGCCCGGCCGTGCCGGTGGACGGCTTCTGCGTGCGCGTGGGCGCGATGCGCTGCCACAGCCAAGCGCTGACCTTCAAGCTGAAGAAGGACGTGCCTGTGGCCGACATCGAGGCCATGATCGCCGCCGACAACGCCTGGGTGAAGGTGGTGCCGAACACACGCGAAGACACGCTGCGCGACCTGACGCCGGTGGCCGTCACGGCAACGATGACGATCCCGGTTGGCCGCATCCGCAAGCTGGCGATGGGCCCCGACTACGTCGGCGCCTTCACCATCGGCGACCAGTTGCTTTGGGGTGCTGCCGAGCCGCTGCGCCGCATGCTGCGCATCCTGCTGGCGGCATAGTGGCTTGCCGTCTGCGGCGGCTATGCACCGCTGCAGGCCGGTATCAAGACGTTGCCAGCGGGCAACACGCCACAACCACCGCCGAAACAAAGCATTTCGCCCGCGATCGTCAGCTTCTGCGTGAGCTTGCGCTCCTATATGCTTGATGCTGTTGCAATTTCCGCCTCGCGGCGGGCCTCTTCATGGCTTTCTTATCGGGTGGCGTGAAAACAAAGCGGCCGGCTTCACCCGAAGCCGCTACCGACCGGCGTGGGGGAACTGCCTTGAATCATCGACCGAGTGACGCTGCGCGGTTCGCGCTGAATGGCGTGGCGTTTGCTGCCGCGTGCCTCTGGGCATCGCAGGCCTGGGCCCTGGGGCTGGGGCGGCTGACGGTGACGTCCGCGCTCGGCGAGACGCTGCGCGCGGAGATCGAGATCACCAGCATGACGCCCGAGGAGGCTTCGTCGCTGCAGCTGCGCATCGCGTCGCCAGAGGCCTACCGCGCCGCCGGCGTCGAGTACAACGCGGCGCTGCCTGCGGCGCGCGCCGAGGTCGTGAGGCGCCCGGACGGCCGCTCGGTGGTGCGCATCACCGGCGAGCGCGCGGTGCTCGAGCCGTTTGTCGACGTCATCATCGAGGCCTCCTGGACCAGCGGCCGTCTGGTGCGCGAGTACACGATGCTGTTCGACCCACCGCGCATGGCGCAGGCGCCGGCAGCGACGACGGCGCCGGTCGTCACGCCGGCACCTGCACTGCCGCCAGCCGCTGCTGCACCCGCCGCGCCCGCGCCGCCCCGGGTGGCCGCGGCGCCCGCCCGGCCTGCGCCGCGGCCCGCCCCCATCGAGCCGCCGCGTGTGCCGGTGGCCGGTGCTGCGCCGTCGGGTGATAGTGGCGAGATCCGCGTCCGGCCGGGTGACTCGCTCAGCCGCATCGCGCAGCGCACGCTGCAGCCGGGCATCTCGCTCGACCAGATGCTGGTGTCGCTGTTCCGCGGCAACCCGCAGGCCTTCATGGGCGAGAACATGAACCGCCTGAAGTCCGGCGCCGTGCTCTCGGTGCCTTCGGCGGAAACGGCCGGGAAGATGACGGCGCGTGAAGCGCGCGATGTCATCGTCGCGCAGAGCGCCGATTTCGCCGCCTACCGCCAGCGCCTGGCCACCGGCACCACCACCGAAGCCGATGCCACCGCCACGCGCCAGGCGCGCGGCCAGGTGCAGACGCAGGTCGACGACCGCAAGCAGGCTGCTGCGGCCACGCCCGACAGGCTGAAGCTGTCGCAGGGCAGCGTGCAGGCGTCGGCAGCCGAGGCGCGCAGCTCACGCGAAGCGCAGACACGTGCCGACAGCGCCCGGCTGGCCGAACTCGCGCGCAACGTCGACGAACTGAAGAAGCTGCAGGGTGCCACCGCCCCTGCCAGCCCGGCGCCTGCCGCGGCACCGGCACCGGCCACCGCTGCCGCACCGGGCGTCCCCGCGCCGACCGTGGTGGCCGCCGCGCCGCCGCCACCGCCCGCGCCT
>JAURZK010000164.1 GCA_030653505.1 Rubrivivax sp. | reverse complement strand
TGGGCACTTCGCCTACTTCGTCACCGTGTTCCTGATGGTGGTGGGTTTGTTCATCGTCATCGCGCGCAACAACCTCATCAAGAAGCTCGTCGGGCTGGGCATCTTCCAGACCTCGGTCTACCTGCTCTACATCGCGCCGGGCAAGCTGGTGGGTGGCACCGCGCCCATCCTCAGCGATGCGTTCACGGTCTATTCCAACCCCCTGCCACACGTGCTGATCCTCACCGCCATCGTCGTCGGCGTGGCCACGCTGGCGCTGGGCCTGGCGCTGGTGGTGCGCATACGCGAGGCCTACGGCTGCATCGAGGAAGACGAGATCCTGGCGCTCGACGAGAAACCGGAGACAGGCGCGTCATGAGCTTGATGGCGCACCTGCCGGCGTTGCAGGTCGTGGTGCCGCTGATGGCCGCGCCGCTGACGGTGCTGCTGCGTCGCCGCGACCTGGCCTTCGGCGTCGCGCTGGTGGCCAGCTGGACGGCACTCGTGATCGCGGTGCTGCTGTGGCTGCAGGTCAACGCGACGGGCACGGTGTCCTACGCCATCGGCAGCTGGCCGCCACCCTGGGGCATCGAGTACCGCGTCGACCAGCTCAATGCCTTCGTGCTGGTGCTGGTGGCAGGCCTGGCGGCCGTGGTGCTGCCCTACAGCCGCGCCAGCATCGAGACCGAGGTGCCGGCCGAGCAGCACTACCTCTTCTACACGATGTTCGTGCTGTGCCTCACCGGCCTGCTCGGCATGGCCATCACCGGCGACGCCTTCAACATCTTCGTCTTCCTCGAGATTTCGTCGCTGTCGGCCTACGTGCTGATTGCGCTGGGCAGCGACCGCCGCGCGCTGCTCGCCTCCTACCAGTACCTGGTGATGGGCACCATCGGCGCCACCTTCTTCGTCGTCGGCGTCGGCCTGCTCTACCTGGTGACGGGCACGCTGAACCTGGCCGACCTGGGCAAGCGCCTGGCCCTCGTGGACAACCCGCGGCCGGTGCTGGCCGCGCTGGCTTTTCTGACGGTGGGCCTGTCGCTGAAGCTGGCGCTCTTCCCGCTGCACCAGTGGTTGCCCAACGCCTACACCTATGCACCCACTTCGGTGGCCGCCTTCCTGGCCGGCACGGCCACCAAGGTGGCGGTGTACGTGATGATCCGCCTGTACTTCACGGTCTTCAGCGAGGCCCAGGCCTTCGCCATCCTGCCCACCGAGCAGATGCTGCTCATCCTGGGCCTGGCGGGTGCTTTTGCCGCTTCGACCATCGCCGTCTTCCAGACCGACCTGAAGCGCCTGTTCGCCTATTCCAGCGTGGCGCAGATCGGCTACATCATCCTGGGCATCTCCTTCCATTCGGTGAACGGCCTCACCGCGTCCATCGTGCACCTGGCGATGCACGGCATGGCCAAGGCGGCGGTGTTCATGCTGCTGGGCGGCGTGGTGCTGGTGATGGGCGGCACGACGCTTTCGCGTGTGCAGGGCCTGGGCTACCGCATGCCCTTCACCAGCCTGGGCATCGTGATCTGTGGCCTGTCGCTGGTGGGTGTGCCGGGCACCGGGGGCTTCATTAGCAAGTGGCACCTCATCCTGGCCGCGCTGGAACGCGGGCAGTGGTGGCTGGCCTTCCTCATCGTCGTTTCGTCGCTGATCGCCGCGGCCTACGTCTGGCGTTTCATCGAGGCCGCGTACTTCCGCGAGCCGCGCAAGGACATCGCGGAGGCGTCCGTGCCCTGGTCGATGGCGCTGCCGGCACTGCTGCTGGTGGGCGCTTCTGTGGTGACCGGGCTGTACAGCTCGGTGGTGCTGGAGTCGGCCCGCGCGGCCGCCGTCATGCTGCTCGGGCCGCGCTGATGATCACGCCGGAACTGTGGATCCTCGCCGCCATGGCCGTGCCGCTGGGCGGCGCGCTGCTGATGTGGTCGACATCGCACCTGCCCGACCTGCGCGACGCCGTCACGATGACCACCGCGGCGCTGCTGCTGACGGTGGTGCTGAACCTGCTGCCGGCCGTGCTGGCCGGCGCGCGTCCCACGCTGACGCTGTTCACGGTGCTGCCGGGGCTGCAGATCAGCTTCACGGTCGAACCGCTGGGCATGCTCTTCGCGCTGGTCGCGTCGGGGCTGTGGATCGTCAATTCGCTGTATTCGATCGGCTACATGCGCGCCAACCGCGAGCAGCACCAGACGCGCTTCTACATCTGCTTCGCGCTGGCGCTGGCCGCCACCATGGGCGTGGCCTTCGCGGGCAACCTCTTCACGCTGTTCATCGCCTACGAGGTGCTGACGCTGATCACCTACCCGCTGGTCACGCACGCCGGCACCGACAAGGCGCGGGCCGGCGGCCGCATCTACCTGGCCTACCTGATGGGCACCTCGGTGGCCTTCCTGCTGCCGGCGCTGGTCTTCATCTGGTTCATCGCCGGCACCACCGACTTCACGCCCGGCGGCATCCTCGAAGGCCGGCTCGGCCACCACGGCACCGCCGTGCTGCTGGCGCTGTGCATGTTCGGCGTCGGCAAGGCCGCGCTGATGCCCTTCCACCGCTGGCTGCCGGCGGCCATGGTGGCGCCCACGCCGGTGTCGGCGCTGCTGCACGCGGTGGCGGTGGTGAAGGCGGGTGTGTTCACGGTGGTCAAGGTCATCGTCTACATCTTCGGCGTCGACAACCTGGCCGGTGCCGGCTTGGGTGGCGCTGCCGACTGGCTGGTGGTGGTGGCCGGCTTCACGATCATCGCGGCCTCGGTGGTGGCGCTGGGCGCCGACAACCTGAAGCGCCGGCTGGCCTATTCCACCGTCAGCCAGCTGTCCTACGTCGTGATGGCCGCGGCGCTGCTGGCGCCCTTGTCGATCCTCGGCGCGGTGATCCACATCGCAGCGCACGCGGTGGGCAAGATCACGCTCTTCTTCGCTGCCGGCGCCATCTACACGGCGGCGCACAAGACCGAGGTGAGCCAGCTCGACGGCATCGGCCGTCGCATGCCAGTCACGATGGGCGCCTTCACCATTGCCGCGCTGTCGATGATCGGCCTGCCGCCGGCGGCGGGTTTCATCTCGAAGTGGTACATGCTGTCGGGTGCCGTGGCGTCGCAGCAGTGGCTGGGCGTGGCGGTGATTGCCGTCAGCACGCTGCTCAACGCGGGCTACTTCCTGCCCATCGTCTACCGCGCGTTTTTCGTTGCGCCCTCGGCAGCACATGGCCACGATGTGCATCCGCACGGCGAGGCGCCCTGGCCGATGGTGCTGGCGCTGAGCCTCACCGCCGCGGCCACCGTGCTGCTGTTCTTCCTGCCCGACGTGCCGCTGGCGCTGGCGCGCCAGCTGATCGGCCGCTGAGGAGCCCCGACCATGCCCCAGACACCCCCGCCGCCATCGCATTGGCTGGACCACCCGCGCAACGTGCAGTTGCTTTGGCGCGGCTTCCTCGTCGTGCTGGCGCTCACCGTGGCCGCCGAACTGGCCGTGCAGTTGAACCCGCACTTCGGCATCGAGGGCATCTTCGCTTTCCACGCCTGGTTCGGCTTTGCCGCCTGCGCCGCGATGATCGTCTTCGCCAAGGGCCTGGCGATGCTGCTCAAGCGCGCCGACACCTACTACGACGGTCGTCGCGATGATTGACACCGTGCTGCACCCGGGCCTGGTGCTCATCGCGGGCGCGCTGCTGCTACCTCTGCTGCGCGGCCGGTTGCGCGCGGCGGCGGTGGTGGCACTGCCGCTGGCCGTGCTGGCCCTGGTGTGGGAGGTGCCCGACGGCCCGGTGTGGCAGGTGCGTTTCCTCGAGTACACGTTGACGCCGCTGCAGGGCGACAAGCTTTCGCGCCTGTTCGCCACCATCTTCGCCTTGATGGCCGCCGGTGGTGGCCTCTTCGCCGTGGGGCAGAAGAGCCGCGTCGAGGTGCCCGCGGCCTTCGTCTACGCGGGTTCAGCCATCGGCGTGGCGCTGGCGGGCGACCTGGTCACCGTCTTCGCCTTCTGGGAACTGATGGCGGTGGGTTCGACGCTGGTGCTGTGGAGTCAGGGCGAAGCGGGTGCTTATCGCGCCGCGCGGCGCTACCTGATGGTGCACCTGCTGGGCGGCGTGGTGCTCTTCGCCGGCGTCACCGGCCATGTCGTGCAGACCGGCGACGTCGCTTTCACGCGCATGGTGCTCGATTCACCGGCGCACTGGCTGATCCTCATCGGCTTCCTGGTCAACGCCGGCGCGCCGCCGCTGTCGGCCTGGCTGCCCGACGCCTACCCCGAAGCCTCGTGGAGCGGCACGGTGTTCCTGTCGGCCTTCACCACCAAGACGGCGGTCTACGTGCTCATCCGCGGCTTCCCCGGCACCGAGCTGCTGATCTGGGTGGGCCTGTTCATGATCTTCTACGGCATCGTCTACGCGCTGCTGGAAAACGACATGCGGCGCATCCTGGCCTATTCCATCGTCAACCAGGTCGGCTTCATGCTCGTGGGCATCGGCATAGGCACCGAGATGGCGCTCAACGGCGCCGCGGCGCATGCCTTCACGCACATCATCTACAAGGCGCTGCTGCTGATGTCGGCCGGCTCGGTGCTGTTGATGACGAACCGGCGCAAGTGCTCCGAGCTCGGCGGGCTCTTCCACAGCATGCCGCTGACCACGGTCTGCGGCACCATCGGCGCGCTGGCGATCTCATCCTTCCCGCTGACCTCGGGCTTCATCTCGAAGTCGATGGTCTCGCAGGCCGCGGCCGACGGGCATCTGCTGTGGGTGTGGCTGGGCCTCACGGCGGCCTCTGCCGGCGTCTTCCTGCACGCCGGCATCAAGTTCCCGTGGTTCGTGTTCTTCCAGAAGGACTCAGGGCTGCGCCCGGCCGAGCCACCGGCGTCGATGCGCTGGGCGATGGTCTTCTTCGCCTTCCTGTGCATCGCGATGGGCGTGTGGGTCGAGCCGCTGTACGCGCTGCTGCCCTACACGGTGAACTACGTGCCCTACACCGGTGCCCACGTGGTCACGCAGTTGCAGCTGCTGCTGTTCTCTGGCCTGGCGTTTTTTGTCATGCTGCCCTGGCTGAAGCGCACGCTGACCATCACGCTCGACACCGACTGGCTGTGGCGCCGCGCCGGCCCGGCGCTGTGGCTCGCCGTGCGCCACGGCTACGCCGGGGTGCGTGGCGTCGTCGCGCGGCCCGCAATGGCCCTGGGCCAGGGTGTGCTGGACCTGGTGGAACGCACCCACGGCCAGGAGGGTCGGCTCGCGCGCACCTGGGCAACACGCTCGATGGCGCTGTGGGTCATGGTGCTGCTGCTGGGGTACCTGGCGCTGTACTACCTTTGAAGGCCGGCGCGGCGCGTGCGCCGCGGCGCTACTTCGCCGCGCCCCAGAGCTGCTGCAGCCGCGCGTCGCGACCGCAGGACGCACGGTAGTACGCATAACGCACCGGGTTCTTGCGGTAGTAGTCCTGGTGGTAGTCCTCGGCCGGGTAGAAGGCACCGGCGGGTTCGATCGTCGTCACGATCGGCTCCTTGAAGGGTTTGCTCTTCTCCAGCGCCGCGAGCGACGCTTTGGCGGCCGCGGCCTGTGCAGCGTCGTGCGTGAAGATGGCCGTGCGGTAGGGGCTGCCGCTGTCGCAGAACTGGCGGTCCTTGGTCGTCGGGTCGATGCTGCGCCAGAACTTGCCCAGCAAGGTGTCGTAGCTGACCTTCGCCGGGTCGAAGACGATACGCACCACCTCGGCGTGACCTGTGCGCTGCGCCGAGACCTGCTCGTAGCTCGGGTTGACCACCGTGCCGCCGGTGTAGCCCGAGGTCGTGGACAGCACGCCCGGCAGCTTGTCGAAGTCTGCCTCGACGCACCAGAAGCAGCCGCCCGCGAAGGTGGCCACGGCGGTGGGCGTGGACGCCGGGGCAGGTGTGGGTGCGGGTGCCTGGGCGAAGGCTGCCGCGGCCAGGCCAGCGAGCAGCAGCGCGAGTAGGCCGGCCCGCGTCATGCCGCTGCCACCTCGAAACGCAAGGCCACGCCGTTGTTGCAGTAACGCCTGCCGGTGGGCCGCGGGCCGTCGTCGAAGACATGACCCTGGTGGCCGCCGCAGCGCGCGCAGTGGTACTCGGTGCGCGGCAGGATCATCTTGAAGTCCGTGCGCGTGCCCAACGCGCCGGGCAGCGGCGAGTGGAAGCTGGGCCAGCCGGTGCCGCTGTCGAACTTGGCGGTGTGTGCGAAGAGCGGCAACTTGCAGCCGGCGCACACGTAGGTGCCGGCGCGCTTCTCGTCGTTCAGCGGGCTGCTGAAGGGGCGTTCGGTGCCTTCGTCGCGCAGCACGGCGTACTGCGCGGGCGAAAGGCGGCGGCGCCACTCGGCGGCCGGCAGTTCGAGGCGGTCGCTGCGCTGGGCCGGCACGGCGGGCGCGGCAGCGGCGTGTTTCGCGGCGCTGCCCATGCCCAGCGCAGAAAGCAGGGCCATCCATTGGCGGCGGGTCATGGGCATCTCCTTCGGATCGATGAAGCTGGGTCGGCCCGGGGGGCAGGATCTTTCAGCGTCGACGTGCGCCGATCATGGCGTGGCGGCCCCTGCACCGGGCCGCTGGGGTCTTTTCCGCGTGGCGGCGCCGCTGCCTCACTCGGGTGCGGCCAGCACCAGCGCCTGCTTGCGTTCGCGCCCTTCGCGCCACACGCTCAGCGTGACGCTCTGGCCGGGCTGGCGGCGTTCCAGCACGGCCAGCATGTCGTCGAAACCGTTCACCGCCTCACCGTCGATGGCGGTGATGACGTCGCCAGGCAGCACCTCGCCGCGGTTGCCGCGCCTGAAGGGCTGCAGCCCGGCGCGGGCTGCCGGCGTGCCGCGCCCGACGTCGACGATCACGACCCCCTTGGGCAGTTTCAGCGCCTGCTGCAGCCCGGCCGGCCCCGCCGAGACGCCGATGGCCGGACGCACGAAGCGCCCGTCGCGAATCAGCCGCGGCACGATGCGGTTCACCTCGTCGGCCGGTATCGCAAAGCCGATGCCCGCGCTGGCGCCGCTGGGGCTGGCGATCTGCGTGTTGACACCGATCAGCCGCCCCGCCGAGTCGAGCAGCGGCCCGCCCGAGTTGCCGGGGTTGATGGCCGCGTCGGTCTGGATCACGCCGCGGATGGTGCGGTTGTTGAAGGACTCGATTTCGCGGTTCAGCGCGCTCACCAGGCCGGTGGTCAGCGTCTGGTCCAGGCCGAAGGGGTTGCCGATGGCGTAGACACGCTGGCCCACCTGCAGCTCGCGGCTGCTGCCCAGCGCGATGGGCGGCAGCTTGGCCTTCGGCGCCTCGATGCGCAGCACGGCCAGGTCGCGGTCGGGAAAGGCGCCGACCATCGTGGCGTCGTAGCTGGTCTGATCGGCCAGCGTCACGCGTGCACCGTTGGCGCCCTGGATGACGTGGAAGTTGGTGACGATGTGGCCGTTGTCGTCCCACACGAAGCCGGTGCCGGTGCCGCGCGGCACCTGCTGAACGTTCAGGCTGAAGAGGTCGCGCTGCACGCCCAGGCTGGTGATGTGCACGACGGAGGGCGAGGCGCGCCGGAAGAGATCGATGTTGGCCATCTCGTCGGCGGCCAGGGGCCCGCGCGGCGCGACGGCGCGCGGCGTGGCGTCGGCGCGGCCCTGAACCAGTGCCGGCACGGCGAAGAAGGCGGCTGCGGCACCCAGCAGCGCAGCGGCGGCGACGGTGAACTTGCTGGGCGAGGTGAGGGCTTGCATGGGCGGCGGCACGGGCAGAGTAGGTTCAGGTCGTGGCAGATGGGGGCGCGCCGTTGCGCATCAAGGCATGCGCAGCCGAGCCGGGGCGCGGGACCGGGATCGGCGGCCTGCAGCACATGGCAAGCACGTTCCGGCCTTGCTGTCAGTGTGATGTCTCGCTTATCTCTGACGTCAGCCTCAGGCCCAGGGGGAGGGGCTGGCGCCGGGATGCGCAAAAGTCGAAACTGATTGCAAGGACTTGCGTCGGCTGTATCGCGGCAGCGGGCCTTCGAATCAACGAAGCGGAGCACACCATGAACATTCAACAGCACTTCCGAACCCTGGCAGTCGTGGCGGCGATCACCGGCGCCGGCCTGCTCGGCAGCGCGTCCACCTGGGCAGCGCCCATCCTTGGCAGCGCACAGAGTTTTGCGGTGCTGGGGGCATCGACCGTCACCAACACGGGCGCAACGACACTGTGGGGTGACCTCGGTCTGTACGCCGGCACGTCCATCACCGGGCTGGGCAGCATCACCACCAACGGTACGGTGCACCAGACCGACGCGGTGGCTGAACAAGCCCAGATCGATGCGCGCTCGGCCTACAACGTGCTGGCCAGCCAGATACTCACGGCCGACCTGACGGGCCAGAACCTTGGCGGCCGGGTGCTGACGGCCGGCGTGTACCGCTTCTCGTCGTCGGCGCAGCTGACGGGCGCGCTGACGCTCGACGCCCAGGGCGACGCGAACGCGCTCTTCATCTTCCAGATCGGCGAGACGCTCACGACAGCCAGCGGCTCCTCGGTCAACGTCGTCAACTGGGTCGGGGACACCGGTGTGTTCTGGCAGGTCGGCAGCTCGGCAACGCTGGGCACCAGCACGCTGTTTGCCGGCAACATCATCGCCGACCAGAGCGTGACGATGAACACCACGGCCAGGATCCTGTGCGGCCGGGCCATCGCGCTGGTTGGCGCGGTGACCCTGGATACCAACACCATCTCCAACGACTGCCAGAACGGTGGCTTCGGTGGCGGCACGGGTGGCATTCCTGCTGGCCCCACCGGCCCCGGCGGCACCGTGCCCGAGCCGGCCTCACTGGCGCTGGCGGGACTGGCCCTGGTGGCGCTGCGGATGACGCGGAGGGGCTGACTTCCTCAGCAAAGATCTATTCGCCCGCGTCACGGCTGCAACAAGTCCGCGCACCGGCGGACGCGCGGCGTGGGGGCCTGTTGCCTTCGCGACGCGCTCAGTTGCGCACGAAGTCGAGCAGGTGCAGCGAAACGCCCAGCACGTGCGCCAGCAGCAGGCCGGCGAAGACGCGCGAGCAGATCACGTGCACGTCGTACCAGGTCAGCGCAGCCTGTGAACCCTGCGCGAGCAGCCAGCCTGTGCCCGACATCGCGGTGGCCAGCAGCGACAGCAGCAGCAAACCTTCCAGCATCGCCAGCAGGCCGCCGCCTTCGGCCGCGGGCAGGCGGCCACGTGCCAGCCCGATGAGGTCGCGTTTCACCATGTCCATGTGTCCGGTGAGCCACGGGAAGCACAACTGCCGGCGCTGGCCCAGGCTGCAATGCACCAGATAGACGGGCAGCAGCAGCGCCACGGTGACGCCCACGACGACATGCGCCAGGTTGACGAAGCCGGGTGATGCCGGCAGGTGGCGCACCATGCGCAGCCATGGGCTGCTGGCCAGCAGCCACAGGCAGGACACCGCCAGCGTCAGGTGCAGTGCGCCCGACAGACGCTCCAGCAGCGCTCTCACGCCGAAGCGGCCCCTTGCCCGGTGGCCAGGCCCGCGACCTCTGCGGCAAAACCTTCGACTGCTTTCCAGTCGGTGAACTCGACCTTGGTCGTCGGGTCCGTCGGGCCCTTGTTGAGCCACATCACGAACTGCATCATGCGGCGGTCCAGCGGGCCGTAGCGCGCGTAGTCCAGCTCACCGGCGAAGACACCCTGCAGCTTGGGCTGCCACGGGCTCTGCGCCATGAAGCGGCGCAGGTAGGGGTTGGTCTGGCGCGTGTTGCGCGTCGGCTTGCGGGCCACCAGGTTGACCGAGAAGAAGGCGCTGGGCTTGCTCTGCAACAGCGCCAGGTGCTTGCGGATGAAGTCCATCACGGCCGGGTTGTGCTTGCCGTGGCGGATGCTCGCGCCGACGACGATGGCGTCGAAGGCCGCCGGGTCGGCCGCGGCATCCGTGATGGCGGCGACCTCGGCGGCGACGCCCTGACTTGCCAGGTGCGCCTGCAGACGCTCGCTGATCCGGCGTGAGAGGCCGTAGACGCTCGAATATAGCAGGAGGACTTTGGCCATCGTGTGTCGGGTGTTCGAGGCCACTGTAGTCGAAGGCGGATGCGTCGCCACGCCGGCATCGCGGCGCGTTTGACCTTGATCAGAAGGCCCCGCGGTCGGTCGTTCAGGCAACGACGTAGGCCGCCGCCGCGGTGGCGATCAGCGTGCCTTCGTCGTTCACCAGGCGCATCTGCGTGCTGCCGATGCGCCCGCCCAGGCGCGTGGGCTCGGCGGTGGCAACGAAGTGCCGGCCCAGGCCCGGGCGCAGGTAGTCGACACGCAGGTCGATGGTGCCCATCTTGCTGAAGCGCTGCATCACCTGAAGCATGTTGTCGTGGGGGTGGCGTTCGGCGATGCCGACCATCAGCGCCAGGCCGCCCATGGCGTCGAGCGTGGCCGAGATCACGCCGCCGTGCAGCCGGCCGTAGCTGTAGTGGCCCACCAGTTCGGGCTTCATGGCAATGACACCGCGCACGTCGCCGGGCCGCACCGAGGCAATCGTCAGGCCCAGCACCTGGTTGAAGGTGATCTTGTGTTCGAAGAGGTCGACCAGCGCGGCGTCGAGGCGCGCCTGCTCGTCACTGCTGCGCAGCGCGAGTGTCATGCCGCGGCCTCCACCAGGTCCAGCAGGGCGCGGGCCTCGGCGGGGCTGGCCACCTCGCGCCCGGCGTTGCGCGCGCACCTTGCCAGCGCCTCGATCAGCACACCGTTGCCGCCGGCCTTGCTGCCGTCGGGCAGGTAGAAGGTGTCCTCGAGGCCGCTGCGCAGCATGCCCCCGAGTTCGGCCGTCTTCTGGTGCACGGGCCAGATCTCGGCGCGGCCGATCAGCGTGCTCTGCCACACCGCGCTTGGCGGGGCGTAGCGCGGCAGCAGCGCCAGCAGGTCGGCGTCGCAGGGCATGCCGCTGGCCACGCCCATGACGAAATTGAGTTCGGGCACGCCGCTGAACATGCCGGCCTGCAGGTACATGCCCACGCTGCGCACGATGCCGACGTCGAAACACTCGAACTCGGGGTGGATGTGCAAGGCCTTCATTTCGGCCAGGAAGGCCTCGACCTTGGCCACCGGGTTGTCGAAGACCATCGGCGGCCAGGCCCAGTGCCCGTCGGCCTTGATCTTCAGGTAGTTCAGCGTGCCGGCGTTGCAGGCCGCGGCCTCGGGACGCACCCGCCGCAGGCAGGCCACCGGGCCGGTGATGTCCTTGCCGATGACACCCGTGCTCAGGTTCAGGATGACACCCGGGCAGGCGGCGCGGATGGCGCTGCAGACGGCTGCGGCGACGTCGGGGTCCCAGCTCGGCATGTGGCCCTGGCCGGGCTCCTGGCTGCGCAGGTGCACGTGCATGATGCTGGCACCGGCGTTGAAGGCGTCGCGCGCCTCGGCGGCCATCTGCGCCGGCGTCACGGGCACCGGGTGCTGCTGCGGGTTGGTCAGCACGCCGGTGAGCGCGCAGGTGAGGATGGCCTTGTCGGCCCGAGTCGGGGCGTGCAGTGGGGCAGTCATTCCGCGATCTCCAGTTCCACCAGCACGGCGCCCGAGGCCACCGTGTCCTTCGGCTTCACGTGCACCACACGCACGGTGCCCGCGGCGGCGGCGTGGAGCCACATCTCCATCTTCATCGCCTCCACGCAAACAAGGGGCTGGCCGATGCCGACCGTGTCTCCTACGGCAACCGCCACCTGGGCGACCACGCCGGCCACCGGGGCGCACGCGCGACCCGGGTCGACGGCGGTGTCGCTGGCGGGGTAGGGCGAGGCCTCGGTGAAGGTGAAGACCGCGCCGTCCAGCGCCAGGTGCAACTGTGGCCCGACCCGTGCGGCGCGGGCCTGGCGGCGCACGCCGCCTTCGATGTAGTGCAGCACGCCGGCGGCCGAGGACAGCACGGCCACATCCGGCGGCGGCGCACGCAGCGTGCGTGTCTGACCCTGGCAGTGCAGCGTGATGTCGACGTGTGAAACGCTGGCCGGCCGTGTGGCCGCACGCGGCGCGTGCAGCGCTGCGGCCAGTTGCCAGGCGGCATCGGGCGGCGCCGGGCGCTGCAGCAGCGGTTCGCCTGCGGCGGCCCATTCGTCCAGGCGCGTCGTCGTCATCACGGCGGCCGTGAACTGCGGGTGCTGCAGCAGGTCGCGCAGGAAGCGGCCGTTGTTTGCCACACCCAGCAGGGGCACGTCCTGCAGCGCGCGGGTCAGCCGGCGGACGGCATCGGCGCGGTCACTGCCGTGGGCGACGAACTTGGCCACCATGGCGTCGTACCAGGGTGTGATCTCGCCACCTTCGGCGAGGCCGTGGTCGATGCGGATGGAGGTGTTCTCCGGCGCCCAGCCGGCGATGCGCCCGGTCTGCGGCGTCCACCCGTCGTAAGGGTCTTCGGCGTAAAGCCGCGCCTCGACGGCGTGGCCGGTGAACGTGATCTGTTCCTGGGCCAGCGGCAGCGGCTCGCCGCCGGCCACGCGCAGTTGCCATTCCACGAGGTCCAGCCCCGTGATGCACTCGGTGACCGGGTGCTCGACCTGCAGCCGCGTGTTCATTTCCAGGAACCAGTGTTTCCCTTCGGCATCGACGATGAATTCCACCGTGCCTGCGCCGCGGTAGCCCACGGCCAGAGCCGCAGCCACGGCGTCGGCGCCCATGGCCGCGCGCAGGGTCTCACTGACGATGGGCGAGGGCGCTTCCTCGATCACCTTCTGCCGCCGCCGCTGCGCCGTGCAGTCGCGTTCGCCCAGATGCACGGCGTGGCCGTGGTTGTCGGCGAAAACCTGCACCTCGACATGGCGGCCGTCATCGATCAGCCGTTCCAGCATCAGCCGGCCGTCGCCGAAGGCGCTCAGGGCCTCGCGCCTTGCGCCCTCGATGGCGCCCTGCAACGCGTCTGCGGTGCGCACCAGCCGCATGCCGCGGCCACCGCCACCGGCGACGGCCTTCACCAGCAGCGGCAGGCCAAGCTTGGTGGCCTCGGTGACCAGCGTCGCGTCGCGCTGGTCTTCACCCAGATAACCCGCGGCGCAGGGTACGCCGGCGTCGCGCATCAGGCGTTTGGCGGTGGCCTTGTCGCCCATCGCGCGCATGGCAGCGGGTGGCGGGCCGATGAAGACGAGGCCGGCGTCGACGCAGGCCTGCGCGAAGTCTGCGCGCTCGGAAAGGAAGCCGTAACCCGGGTGCACGGCGTCGGCGCCGGTGGCGCGGGCGGCCGCCAGCAGGGCTTCGATGTTCAGGTAGCTCTCGGCCGCAGGCGCCGGGCCGATGCCAACGGCCTCGTCGGCCTGATGCACGTGCGGCGCATCGGCATCTGCGCCGCTGTAGACGGCCACCGTGCGGTAGCCCAGGCGGTGTGCGGTGCGGATCACGCGGCATGCGATCTCCCCGCGGTTGGCGATCAGGATCTTGCTGAAGCTCATGCGCGTGCCGTCACTGCGGCATCCCCGGCGCCGCAGGCGTTCAAGGCATCCATGCGGCCTTGCGCTTCTGCAGGAAGGCCAAGGTGCCTTCGCTGCCCTCGGGCCCCAGCGCGGCCTGCGAGAACACCTCGGCGGCGTGCTGCACCAGCGAGGCCGGGGTGCGGAAACGCGCCTGCGCCAGCAGCGCCTTGGTGGCCGCCACCGCGCCCGGGGCACATTGCAGGATGTTGTGCAGCACCTCGGCCAGCGCGTGGTCCAAAGCGCCGGCGGCGTGCATGGCGTGCACCAGTCGCAGTTCCAGCGCGGCGCGGGCGTCCAGCGTGCCGCCCGTCACGGCCAGGCGCTTCGCATCGGCGTAACCCAGCCTTTCGACGAGGAAAGGCGCAATCTGCGCCGGGACCACGCCCAGCGAGGTCTCGGGCAAGCGGAACACGGCGCTGGTGCCTGCCAGCGCCACGTCCACGACGCAGGCCAGACCCAGGCCGCCGCCCATCACCGTGCCTTCCACCACCGCCACCGTGGCCAGCCCGGTGCCGGCAAAGGCCACGCAGAGATCGCCGAAGGCGGCGTTGATCTTCGCGATCGCCTGCGGGTCTTCTTCGAGCCTGGCGCGCGCGCCGGCCATGTCCGTCAGGTCGGCGCCGGCGCAGAAGTGGCCGCCGGCGCCGCGCAGCACGATCACGCGCGTCTGGCCGTCGGCCTCGGCCGCGGCGAGTGCCTGGCGCAGTTCCAGCACGAGTGCCAGCGACATCGCGTTGCGCACCTCGGGGCGGTTCAGCGTCAGCGTCAGCACGCCGCCCTCTTGCCTGCTCAGCAGGGTCTGCGTTGATGTCGTGTCCATCAGCTTCCCTTTCCCGGGAGTGTTCCTTCGAGTTTGCAGATGATGCCGAGCATGATCTCGTCGGCGCCGCCGCCGATGCTGATGAGCCGGCTGTCGCGGTAGGCCTGGCTGGCCGGGTTGTCGGCCGTGTAGCCCATGCCGCCCCAGTATTGCAGGCAGGCGTCGGCAACCTCGCGGGACAGGCGCCCGCACTTCAGCTTGGCCATGCTCGCGAGCTTGGAGACGTCCTTGCCGCCGACGTACATCTCCACCGCGCGGTAGGTCAGCGCACGCAGCGCCTCGACCTCGGTGCGCAGCTCGGCCAGGCGGAAGTGCACCACCTGGTTGTGCAGGATGGGCTTGCCGAAGGCCTGCCGCTGGCGGGTGTATTCGATCGTCTGGTCGATGAGCCGGTCCAGGCTGCGCAACGAACCCGCCGCGCCCCACAGACGCTCTTCCTGGAACTGCAGCATCTGGAAGGTGAAACCCAGGCCTTCCTGGCCGATGAGGTAACGCTTCGGCACACGCACGTCGTCGAAGAAGAGCTGCGCGGTGTCGCTGCTGTGCATGCCGATCTTGTGGATCTTCTGGCGCGTGATGCCGGGTGTGTCCATCGGCACCACGATCAGGCTCTTGTTCTTGTGCGGCGGGCCGTCGGACGTGTTCGCGAGCAGGCAGCACCAATCCGCCTGCATGCCATTCGTGATCCACATCTTGGTGCCGTTGATGAGGTAGTCGCCCCCTTCGCTTCGGGCCGTGGTCTTCAGCGCGGCCACGTCGCTGCCGCCGCCCGGTTCGCTGACGCCCAGGCAGGCCACCACGTCGCCCGCGATGGTGGGTGTGAGCCATTCCTTGCGCAGTTCGTCGCTGCCGAAGCGCGCGAGTGCAGGTGTGGCCATGTCGGTGTGCACGCCGATGGCCATGGGCACGCCGCCGCAGTTGCACTGACCCAGAGCCTCGGCCATCACCATGCTGTAGCTGAAGTCCAGGCCCGCGCCGCCGTACTCTTCCGGGTACTTCAGGCCCAGCAGGCCCAGGTCGCCAAGCTTCTTGAAGACCTCGTGCGCCGGGAACTGGCCCTGGGCCTCCCACTCGGCAATGTGCGGGTTGAGCTCCTTGTCGCAGAACTTGACGACGGTGTCTTCGAGCTGGCGGTGTTCGGGGGTGAACTTCATCGGGATCTCCTCAGAGTCGCGCCACACCGTAGGTGTTGGGCCGCAGTGTTCGTTGTTCGGCTTCGTGAGCGATCGCCAGGCACAGGCCCAGCACGCGGCGGGTGTCGCGCGGGTCGATGACGCCGTCGTCCCACAGCCGCGCGGTGCCGAAGAGCACGTGGCTTTCGGCGTCCAGGCGCTGGCGCAACGCGTCGCTCATCGCGGCCAGGGCTTCATCGTTGGCGGGCAGGCCCAGACGCTCGAGCTTGGCGCGGTTCAGGATGTCCATCACCTTGGCGGCCTGCGCGCCACCCATCACCGCGGTCCGTGCGCTCGGCCAGCTGAAGATGAAACGGGGGTCGAAGCCGCGCCCGCACATGCCGTAGTTGCCGGCGCCATAACTCCCGCCCAGCACGATGGTGAACTTCGCCACCCGCGCATTGGCCACGGCCTGGATCATCTTGCTGCCGTGTTTGATGGCGCCCGCCTGCTCGGCAGCCTTGCCGACCATGTAGCCGGTGGTGTTCTGCAGGAAGACGAGCGGCGTGCCGCTCTGGTCGCACAACTGGATGAACTGCGCCGCCTTGGTGCTGCCGTTGGGTTGGATGGGGCCGTTGTTGCCGATGAGGCCCACCGCATGGCCCTGCAGCCGGCCATGGCCACAGACGGTGTCGGGTGCGTAGGCCGACTTGAACTCGAGGAAGTCGCTGCCGTCCACCAGCCGGGCGATGACCTCGCGCACGTCGTAGGGTTCACGTTCGTCCATGGGCACCACGCCCATCAGTTCTTCGGCCGGGAGGAGCGGTTCGGGCGCGGCCGCGGGTGTGGGCACCGTCTCCCAGGGCAGCTTGTCGAGGAGTTCACGCGCCAGCGCAATGGCGTGGGCGTCGTTCTGCGCCAGGTACTCGCCCAGACCCGTCACTTCGGCGTGCATCTGCGCGCCGCCCAGTTCGTCGTCGGTCGCGTCCTCGCCGATGGCGGCCTTCACCAGCGGCGGGCCGGCCAGGTAGATGCTGCTACGGCCAGCCACCAACACGACGTAGTCGGAAAGGCCGGGCAGGTAGGCGCCACCCGCGGTGGACGAGCCGTGCACCACCGCGATCTGCGGAATGCCGGCCGCGCTCAGCCGCGCCTGGTTCGCGAAGGTGCGGCCACCGTCGACGAAGATCTCGGCCTGGTACATCAGGTTGGCGCCGCCGCTTTCCACCAGCGCGATCAGCGGCAGCTTGTTCTGCGCCGCCACTTCCTGCGCGCGCAGCGCCTTCTTCAGGCCCATGGGCGCGACCGTGCCGCCCTTCACTGCGCTGTCGCTGGCGCTGATCAGCACGCGCTTGCCGGCGACGATGCCGATGCCGACGATGCTGCCGCCGCCCTGCACGTTTTTCCTGCCGTCGTCGTCGTGCATGCCCAGGCCCGCCAGCGGGCTGAGTTCGAGGAAGTCGCTGCCACGGTCGAGCAGGCGCGCCACACGTTCGCGCGGCAGCAGCTGCCCGCGCTGCTCGAACTTTTCGCGCTTGCTCTCCGATTCGGACACCACCTTGGCCTGCAGCGCCAGCACCTCGTCCAGGCGCTGCTGCATGCGCTGCACGTTGGCGGCGAAGGCCGGCGAACGCGGGTCGACCTGGCTGGCCAGCGCGGGCATTACTT
The DNA here is from genome assembly GCA_030653505.1 of Rubrivivax sp. Taxonomy (GTDB): domain Bacteria; phylum Pseudomonadota; class Gammaproteobacteria; order Burkholderiales; family Burkholderiaceae_C; genus Rubrivivax. Next base: position 19,982 of record JAURZK010000164.1, on the reverse strand, counting down.
CAGCACCTCGGGCATCACCGCGCGGTGGAATCCTTCGAAGGGCACGGACTTGGCCGTGCTGCCCAGCGGAAAGATTTCGCTGCCCAGCGAGGCCGCACCGTCGATCTGCAGCGTCACGCCGCTGATGAAGGCTGCAGCCGGCGAGAGCAGGAAGACGATGGCCGCGCTGACCTCGGCTTCCAGCCCCAGGCGGCGCATGGGCACGTGCTGCTTCAGCTTCGGGATGAGGGCCTTCATCGCGCCGCCGTAGCTGTCCATGCCCGAACTGGCGATCCAGCCCGGCGCCACCGCGTTCACGCGCACGCCGGCATGCGCCCATTCGAAGGCCGCGGTGGCCGTGAGGTTGGCCATGCCGGCGCGTGCCGCGCCACTGTGGCCCATGCCGGGCATGCCGTTGCGGAAGTCGGCCGTCATGTTGACGATGGCCCCGCCGTGCGCCTGCAGGCACTGGTTGAACAGCTCGCGCATCATCAGGAAGCCGCCGGTGAGGTTGCTGGCCACCACCGCGTCGAACCCCTTCTTGCCGATGGCGAGCAGCGGCGACGGGAACTGCCCGCCGGCGTTGTTCACGAGGCCGGCCACCGGGCCGTGCTGGGCCAGCACGTGTGCCACGCCGGCCTTGACGGCGTCTTCGTCCCGGATGTCGAAGGCGATGCTGTCGCAACGGCCACCGTCCTCGGTGATCTCGGTCGCCACCGCGTCCAGCTTGTCCTTCTTGCGCCCGCTGATCACCACGGTCGCACCCAGCGACGCCAGCTCGTGCGCCACGCAACGCCCGATGCCGCTGCCGCCGCCCGTGACCCACATCACCTGGCCGGCAAAGAGGTCGGGGCGGAAGACGCTGTGGTAGCGGTCGCTTGCGGGCATGGGTGTGCGGTTCGCGGTGACGGGACCAGATTGGGCTTCAGGATAACGTTAACGTCAACAGGATGACATATAGGTGATTACGCGGATGCATGGGGCATGCCGCCAGCCTAGGATGCGGCCATCCACACTGCCCCGCCCGCACCTCCATGGACATGCCCACCTGCACCGAGACCCTGCGCACCAAGGTCGGCGACGCCTGCGGCCTGAACGCGACGCTGAAGTTCGACTGCGGCGACGACGGCGTGCTCGTCATCGATGGCCGCAGCGTGCCCAACACGGTGAGCAACGAGCCCGTCGAGACCGACTGCACCATCGCCATCACGCTGGAGAACCTGGCCGCGCTGCTGAGCGGCGAGCTCGAGCCGGCCACCGGCTTCATGATGGGCAAGTTCAGGGTCAGCGGTGACATGAGCGTGGCCATGAAGCTTCAGCGCCTGGTGTGAAGCTGCTCTGAGATGCTGCAACCCGTGCCGCGCAAGAAGGCTGCACCCTCGGCCCAGGAAGCCGTCGATGCCCACCGCGACGAGGCCGACAGCGAGCTCTTCGGCATCACCGAGCTGTGCCGCGAATTCGGCATCACGCTGCGCAGCATCCGCTTCTACGAAGACAAGGGCCTGCTGGCGCCGCGGCGCGTGGGTGGCACGCGCGTCTACACGCGGCGCGACCGCGCGCGGCTGGCGCTCATCCTGCGCAGCAAGGCCATAGGCGCCAGCCTGGCCGAGATCAAGCACTACCTCGACCTCTATGGCGCCCATGGCGAGGGCCGCACGCAGCAGATGAAGTTTGTCCTGCAGCGCACAGACGCGGCCATCGTCGAACTCGAGACCAAACGCGCCCACATCGAAGCCACGCTGGCCGAGTTGCGGGTCATCAACGCGGCCGTGCGCAGGCAGCTGGCCGAGCGCTGACACCGCAAACCGGGAAAGGGCCCGCCATGGCCGACGCCTACCTCTTCGACCACGTGCGCACGCCGCGCGGCAAGGGCAAGAAGGACGGCAGCCTGCACCAGGCCACGCCGGTATGGCTGCTGCGCAGCCTGCTGCAGGCGCTGCAGCAGCGCCTGCAGCTCGACACCGCGCTCGTCGACGACGTGGTGCTGGGCTGCGTGACGCCGGTGGGCGAGCAGGGCGCCGACATCGCGCGCACTGCAGTGCTCGACGCCGACTGGGCGCAGACCGTGGCCGGCGTGACGCAGAGCCGCTTCTGCGCCAGCGGCCTGGAAAGCGTGAACCTGGCCGCAGCCAAGGTGGCCAGCGGCTTCGAGGACCTGGTGGTGGCCGGCGGCATCGAGAGCATGAGCCGCTGGCCCATGGGCAGCGACGGTGGGGCCTGGTTCATGGACCCGCGCATCAACCAGCACCTGGGTTTCGTGCCGCAGGGCGTGGGCGCCGACCTCATCGCCACGCTGGAAGGGTTCACGCGTGCCGATGTCGATGCGTTTGCGCTGCGTTCACACGCCAAGGCGGCGGCGGCGCGCGCCGCGGGGCACTTCACGAAGAGCATCGTGCCGGTGCACGACATCGCCGGGCTGCTGATGCTGGACCGCGATGAAACGATCCGCCCCATCGTGGACGAACGCGCGAGCGCCGAAGCCATGGCCAAGCTCGAACCCAGCTTCGCGGTGATGGGCGCGATGGGCTTCGACGCCACGGCATTGCGCAAGTACACGACGGTGGAGCGCATCGAGCACATCCACCACGCCGGCAACTCGTCGGGCATCGTCGACGGTGCGGCGCTGATGCTGGTAGGTTCGGCCGCGGGTGGTGCCAAGGCCGGCCTGAAACCCCGCGCGCGCATCCGCAGCGTGGCGGTCATTGGCAGTGAACCCACCATCATGCTCACCGGCCCCACGCCGGCCTGCCGCAAGGCGCTGGCCAAGGCCGGCATGGCGGCGACCGACGTCGACCTGTGGGAAATCAACGAGGCCTTCGCCGTGGTGCCGATGAAGACCGCGCGCGACCTCGGTGTGTCGCTGGACCGTGTGAACGTCAACGGCGGCGCCATCGCGATGGGCCACCCGCTGGGCGCCACCGGCTGCATCCTGCTGGGAACGCTGCTCGACGAACTCGAGCGCCGCGACCTTGCCACCGGCTGCGTCACGCTGTGCGTGGGCGGCGGCATGGGCATCGCCACCATCATCGAAAGGGTCTGACGATGCAAGCGCTGAAGCTCACCCTGGGCGATGACGGCATCCTCGTCGCCGCGATGGACCTGCCCGGTCGCAGCACCAACGTTGTTTGCGAGGCGCTGCTGCGGGGCATCGTCGAAGCGACGGAACGGCTGGCCGATGCGGCGGTCAAGGGCCTGGTGCTGACCTCGGCCAAGGCCGACTTCTGCACCGGCGGCGACATCGACCAGATGTTTAAGTGGACCCGCGCCGAAGAGGCCTTCGAGGCCACGATGGCGATGAAGCAGGTGCTGCGCGCGCTGGAAAAGCAGGGCAAGCCGGTGGTGGCGGCCATAAACGGCCACGCGCTGGGCGGCGGGCTCGAACTGGCACTGGCCTGCCACGCGCGCTTTGCGCTCGACGATGCGCGGCTGAAGATCGGTCAACTCGAGGTCAAGCTCGGCCTGTTGCCGGGCGGTGGCGGCACGGTGCGGCTGTCGCGGCTGCTGGGCATACAGGCGGCGCTGCAGATCTGCGCCGAAGGCGCCGAGATGGACGTGCACAAGGCGCTGGGCCTGGGCTTGCTCACGGGCCTGGCGAAGGACCAGGGCGACCTGCTGGCGCAGGCAAAAGCGTGGTGTCTGGCGCACCCCAAGGCGCAACAGCCATGGGACGCGCCCAAGTTCCGCTTCCCCGGCGGCGACAGCCGGGCGCCGGCGGTGGCGCAGATGTTCGCAGTCGCGCCTTCGGTGGCGGCGGCCAAGAGCTGGGGCAACTACCCCGCGGTGCAGCACGTGATGAGCGCCATCTTCGAAGGTGGGCTGCTCGACTTCGAAGCCGCCAGCGTCGTCGAAAGCCGCTACCTCGCGGCCTGCGCGATGTCCCGGCAAAGCCGCAACATGATCGGCACGCTGTGGTACCAGCTCAATGCGCTGAAGAAGGGGGCCTCGCGGCCGACGGACGTGGCCCGGGCGCAGGTGGCGAAGCTGGGCGTGGTGGGTGCCGGCATGATGGGCGCGGGCATCGCGCACGTCGCCGCCCAGGCCGGTGTCGACGTGGTGCTGATCGACACCAGCCAGACGGCTGCCGAGCAGGGCAAGGCCCACACGCAGGCGCTGCTGGACAGGGCCGTCAAGCGCGGCCGCAGCACGGCGGCGCAGCGCGACGCGGTGCTGGCGCGCATCACGCCCACCGCCGACTACGCCGCGCTGGCCGGCTGCGAACTGGTCATCGAGGCCGTGTTCGAGGACCGCGACGTCAAGGCCGCGGTGACACGGCAGGCCGAGGCCGTGCTGGCGCCCGGCGCCGTCTTGGCGTCGAACACCTCCACACTCCCCATCACCGGCCTGGCCCAGGCCAGCCGCCACCCGCCGCAGTTCATAGGCCTGCACTTCTTCAGCCCGGTGGAGAAGATGCCGTTGGTGGAGATCATCGTCGGCAAGCAGACCAGCGACGAGACACTGGCCCGTGCCTTCGACTTCGTGCGCCAGATCGGCAAGACGCCCATCGTCGTCAACGACAGCCGCGGTTTCTACACCAGCCGTGTCTTCGCCACCTATGTGATGGAAGGCATCACGATGCTGGCCGAGGGTGTGCACCCGCGCAGCATCGAGGTCGCCGGCCTGCAGGCCGGCATGCCGATGCCGCCGCTGGCGCTGCAGGACGAAGTGTCTCTGGGGTTGTCGCTGCACGTGGCCGAGCAGACGAAACGCGACCTCGCCGCCGAAGGCAGGCCTTATGTCGAGCATCCGGGCATGGCCGTTGTGCGCCAGATGTGCGCCGTCGGCCGCCTGGGCAAGAAGGTGGGCCAGGGCTTCTACGACTGGACCGACGACGGCAAGGCGCTGTGGCCCGGCCTGGCACGGCACTGGCCGGTGGCTGCGGCGCAGCCGCCGCAGCAGGTACTGATGGACAGGCTGATGTTCGCCCAGGCCAACGAGGCGGCGCGCTGTTACCAGGAAGGTGTGCTGCGCTCGGTGGCCGACGCCAACATCGGCAGCATCTTCGGCTGGGGTTTCGCGCCCTTCCATGGCGGCGCGCTGCAGTTCATCAACGCCATGGGCGCGGCGGCCTTCGTGGCGCGCTCGCGTGAACTGGCGGCGAAGTTCGGCCCGCGCTTCGTGCCGGCCGAGGTCGTCGTGAATCAGGCCGAGCGCGGCGGCCTGTTTGTCGACTCATGAGTCCAATTTTGGATTAAACTCAAGACATCATCCAGAACGGGACTCACCATGCGCGCAGTGCCGACGCCGCAGGCGCCGTCCGAAGTCCGCCCTGAAGACATGGCCGCGGCCGGCCTGCGCGCCTTCGCGCGCATCGCCGAGACCTGGGGCCTGAGCGTCGACGAACAGTTGACGCTGCTGGGCCAGCCGCCGCGTTCCACCTACTTCGCCTGGCGCAAGCACCCCGAGAAGGCCAGCCTGCCGCGTGACACGCTGGAGCGCTTGTCCAACCTCCTGGGCATCTGGAAGAGCCTGCAGATCCTGCTGCCCGACGCCACGGCGGCGGATGCCTGGCTGCGCCAGCCCAACGCTGGCGCGCCCTACGGCGGCGGCAGCGCGCTGCAGCGCATGCTGGCCGGCAATGTCAGCGACCTGAACCTGGTGCGCCGTTATCTGGACGGTGTGCGCGGCGGGGGCTGGTCCTGAAGCCGGCCTCGGGCGCACCGGCCGGGGCACCTGCACCTGCGCCTGCACCTGCACCAGCACCAGCACCTGCACCTGCACCTGCACCAGCGCCTGACCCCGGCGCCGCCGCCGACGGGCCCGCGCTGCGTCGCGTGCGCTGGCAGCAGGCCTGCCGCATCGTGCCCACGCGCTACCCGGCCGTCTCGCTCTTCGACCGCGTGGCCGACGCCAGCGACTTCGACGCCCTCTACGCGCTGGAGGCACTGACCAACGAACGCGCCCGCGACGACCTCGGCCAGATCGTACGTGTGCCGCGCGAACAGCGGGTCTACGGCCCAGGCAGCGGGCCGGTGATGGCCGCCTTCACGCACGTCAACACGCTGGGCAGCCGCTTCTCGGCGGGGGAGTGGGGTATGTTCTATGCCGCACGCGAACGCGCCACCGCAGTGGCCGAGACGCGCCACCACCACGGCCTGTTCATGGCCGCCACGAAGCAGGGTCCGATGCACTTGCCGATGCGCCTGTACCACGTGCCCATCGATGCCCGCCTGCACGACTTGCGGCCCGTCGGCGCGGTGCCCGCGGTCGTCCATGACCCCGACGACTACGCGGTGTCGCGTGCGCTGGGCGCGCGGCTTCGCGCCGCGGGCTCGGCCGGCGTGGTCTATCGCAGCGTGCGCCACGCGGCGGGGCAGTGCGTGGGCCTGTTCAGCCCGCAGGGCGCAGGGCCTTGCCTGCACGCCGCCTACCTGCTCTACGCCTGGGACGGTGCCCGCTTCAGCGACGTCTACGAGAAGACCGCATGACGCCGCCGCCGTTCACGCCGCTGCCGATGCCTTCCCGTTTCGACCGCCTGGACGCGTTGCGTGCGGTGGCCATCGTCTGGATGGCCGTCTTCCACTTCTGCTTCGACCTCAACCACCTGGGCCTGTGGGACCCGCGCCAGGCCTTCACGCGCGACCCCTTCTGGACGCTGCAGCGCACGGCCATCGTCAGCCTCTTCATGTTCTGCGCCGGCCTCGGCCAGGCCGTGGCCTTCGACGCACGGCAGACCTGGTCCCGCTTCTGGCGCCGCTGGGCGCAGGTGGCGGGTTGTGCGGTGCTCGTGAGTGCGGGGTCGGCGCTGATGTTCCCGAACAGCTGGATCCACTTCGGCGTGCTGCACGGCATGGCGGTGATGCTGGTGCTGGCGCGGCTGGCTGCGCCGCTGGGTGCATGGCTGTGGCCGCTGGGCGCGCTGGCTCTGGCGCTGCCGCGTTTCGTGCAGCTGGCCAGCTTCGACGGGCCCGGGCTGAACTGGCTGGGCCTGGTGACGCGCAAGCCCGTCACCGAAGACTACGCGCCCGTGCTGCCCTGGCTGGGCGTGATGCTGTGGGGGCTGGCGGCGGGGCAGTTACTGCTGCGCCACCGTCGCGCGCTGCTGGCCGGGCCGCTGGCGGCGCCGCTGCAGCCGCTGGCGCTGCTGGGCCGCTGGTCGCTGTCGTTCTACATGCTGCACCAGCCGGTGCTGCTGGGGGCGCTGCTGGGTGGCCGTGCCCTTGGCTGGTGGTGATATCGCCGCTTAGCATCAGTGTCATGAGCCACCACCCCGTCGACGATCACGATCACGATCACGCGCACAGCGAGCTCGGTCCCATGGACCTTCGTGTGCGCGCGCTGGAAACCGTGCTCGCCGCCAAGGGCTATGTCGACCCGGCGGCGCTCGACGCGCTGATCGACACCTACCAGACCCGCATCGGCCCGCGCAACGGCGCGCGCGTGGTGGCCAAGGCCTGGGCCGACCCCGCCTACCTCGATTGGCTGCGCCGCGACGCTTCGGCCGCCATCGCCTCGCTGGGTTACAGCGGCCGCCAGGGTGAACACATGGTGGTCGCGGAGAACACGCCGGACTGCCACAACCTGGTGGTGTGCACGCTGTGCAGCTGCTACCCCTGGCCGGTGCTGGGCCTGCCGCCCACCTGGTACAAGAGCGCGCCCTACCGCTCACGCGCCGTGCGCGACCCGCGCGGCGTGCTCGCCGACTTCGGCGTCACGCTGCCCGACACCTGCACCATCCGTGTCTGGGACTCGACGGCCGAGGTGCGCTACCTCGTGCTGCCGCAGCGGCCGGCGGGCACCGAGGACTGGACGGAAGAAGCGCTGGCCGTACTCGTGACACGTGATTCGATGATCGGCACCGGCCTGCCGCGCTCACCGGGGCCGAGCGCATGACGCCCTACACCACGCATGCCGATCTGGGCGGACAGCCGGGCCACGGCGCGGTGACGCCCGAAGCCGAAGGTGACCTCTGGCACGCGCCCTGGGAGCCGCGCGCGATGGCGCTGACGGTGGCCATGGGCGCCACCGGCGCCTGGAACATCGACATGAGCCGGTCGGCGCGCGAGACGCTGCCCGACTACGCGCGGCTGAGCTACTACCAGATCTGGATCGCCGCGCTCGAGAACCTGCTGCAGCAGCGCAGCCTGGTGCACGCCGACGAACTGGCTCAGGCCCGCGCACTGCACGCCGCGCCGCCGCTGCCGCGCAGGCTCACCGCCGAGGTCGTGCCCGCCGTGCTGGCGCGCGGCGCACCCACTGTGCGCGCGTTGGCCTCGCCGCCGCGTTACGCCGTGGGCGACGCCGTGCGCATGGCGGCCGCACCCGTGCCACACCACACGCGCCTGCCCGGCTACGTGCGTGGGCGCCGCGGTGTCGTGTGCGCGCTGCACGGTGGCCACGTCTTCGCCGACAGCCATGCCCAGGGCCTGGGCGAGCAGCCTGCGCACCTCTACACGGTCGCCTTCGAAGGCTGCGAACTCTGGGGCCACGAACCGGGCGCGCAGGGCCTCGTCGTGCACGTCGACGCCTGGGAACCCTATCTGGAGCCTGCATGAGCACGCCCGTCCAGCAACTCTTCGACCTCGGCGGCCAGGTGGCCCTGGTCACCGGCGGTTCACGCGGGCTGGGCCTGCAGATGGCCGAGGCGCTGGGCGAGGCCGGTGCCAAGGTGATGCTGGTCTCGCGCAAGGCGGCCGACCTGGAGGCGGCCGCGGCGCATTTGTCCGAGCGCGGCATCGACGCGCGCTGGATCTCCGCCGACGCCAGCCAGCCCGACGAGGTGCAGCGTGTCGTCGCCGAGACGATGCACCGCACCGGCCAGATCGACATCCTCGTCAACAACGCCGGTGCCACCTGGGGGGCGCCGGCCGAGGACTACCCGCTGGCCGCGTGGGACAAGGTGATGAACCTGAACATCCGCAGCCTCTTCCTGTTGGCGCAGGCCGTGGGCAAGGCCAGCATGATCCCGCGCCGGCGCGGCCGCATCATCAACGTCGCCAGCATCGCGGGCCTCAGCGGCAGCACCGACCTGCAGTTCATCGCCTACGGCACCAGCAAGGGCGCGGTGGTCAACTTCACGCGCACGCTGGCCGGCGAGTGGGGCAAGTACGGCATCACCGTCAACGCGCTGGCGCCGGGCTTCTTCCCGAGCAAGATGACGCAGGGTGTGCTGGACCATCTCGGGGCCGAGAAGCTGGCCGCGGGCGCGCCGCTGCAGCGCCTGGGCGACGACGACGACCTCAAGGGCGCCGTGCTGCTCTTCGCCAGCGCGGCGGGCAAGCACATCACGGGGCAGACCCTCGCCGTGGACGGTGGTGTGAGCGCCGTGCACGGCGGCGGCTGAACGGAAGCCAGGCATGGAATTCAAGGTCCACATCCCCTTCGTCAAGTCCCTCGGGCTGGAACTTCAGCGCATGGTCGGCGGCGAGGCCGAGATCCACCTCGATATGCGCGAGGACCTGACCAACAGCTGGGGCGTGGCCCACGGCGGCGTGCTGATGACGCTCCTGGACGTGGTGATGGCCCACGCCGCACGCAGCCCCGACACGCCCGAGGCCGAGCCGCTGCCCGGCGTCGTCACCATCGAGATGAAGACCGCCTTCATGCGCCCTGGCGAGGGCCGGCTGGTGGCTACCGGCCGGCGCCTGCACCGCACGGCGTCGATGGCCTTCTGCGAGGCCTTCGTGCACAACACGGCGGGTCAGCTGCTGTGCCATGCCAGCGGCACCTTCAAGTACATGAAGGGCCTGCCGGCGGGCGGCGGTCGCCGCATCCAGCGCCTGAACGCCTCAGACTGAACGCCTCCCGCACCGCGGCCACGCTCATGCACTGGACCTACTCGCGCTTCCACGCCCTCGGCGTCGACAACCTCTACGACGCGCTGGCGCTGCGCTGCCGCGTCTTCGTCCTCGAGCAGGGCCCTTACCTCGACCCCGACGGCGTCGACCGCGAGAGCGCCCACCTGCTGGGCCGCGACGCCGCGGGCCTGCTGCAGGCCTACCTGCGCGTGGTCGACCCCGGCGTGAAGTACACCGAGCCGTCGATAGGCCGCGTCGTCACCTCGCCCGAGACGCGGGGCACAGGCCTCGGGCGCGTGTTGATGGCCGAGGGCTTGGCGCGCTGCCTGCAAACCTGGCCCGGGCGCGCCATCCGCATCAGCGCGCAGTCACACCTGGCGCGCTTCTACGGCGAGTTCGGCTTCGAGCGTGTCGGGCCGGACTACCTGGAAGACAACATCCCGCACTGCGAGATGCTCAGACCCGCCGGCGACGGCGACATGGGGGAAACGTGAACACCACGCACGAAGTTTTCAACCAGGCCAGCCCGCTGGTCGACGTCAACCTCTACACCGGCAATCGGCCGCTGCGCGACGCGCTGTCCGGGCTGGCGGGCGGCGCGATGCCGGCGCTGGACACCGCCGCGCTCGAGGCCGCCGGCGCCGAGTTCGGCAGCGCGGCGATGCAGCGGCATGCGCGGCTGGCCAACACGCACCCACCGGTGCTGCAGACGCACGACCGTTGCGGCCGCCGCGTCGACGAGGTCGAGTTCCACCCCAGCTACCACGCGCTGCTGGGCGTGGCGCTGCGCCACGGCCTGCACGGCGCACCGTGGTCGGCGGGCCCGGGCGCCCACGTGCAGCGCGCGGCGGCCTTCATGCTCTTCACCGAGGCCGAACCCAGCGTGCTGTGCCCGGTGTCGATGAGCTACGCCGTCACGCCCGCGCTGCGTGTCCACCCGGCGCTGCACGCCGCCTTGAGCGCAAAGCTGGCGCACACCAGCTACGACCAACGTTTCGTGCCCATCGCGCAGAAGGCCGCGCTGACGATGGGCATGGGCATGACCGAGAAGCAGGGCGGGTCGGACGTGCGCAGCAACACCACGCGGGCGGTTTTCGATGGCGAAGACGCCTGGGGCCGGCGCTACACGCTCACCGGGCACAAGTGGTTCCTCTCGGCGCCGATGTGCGACGCCTTCCTGGTGCTGGCGCAAAGCGCCGGCGGTTTGTCGTGTTTTTTCCTGCCGCGCTTCCGACCCGACGGCACGCTCAACGCCATCGCCATCCAGCGCCTGAAGCACAAGCTGGGCAACCACGCCAACGCCAGTTCCGAGGTCGAGTTCCACGACGCCCACGCCTGGCTGGTGGGCGAGGAAGGCCGCGGCGTGCCGCAGATCCTGGCCATGGGCGCGCTGACCAGGCTCGACTGCGCGCTGGGCACCGCCGGCCTGATGCGCCAGGCGCTGAGCCTGGCGCTGCACCACACGGCGCAGCGTCTGGCTTTCGGCAAGGCGCTGATCGCGCAGCCGCTGATGAAAAACGTGCTCGCCGATATGGCGCTGGAAAGCGAGGCCGCCACGGCGTTGGCGCTGCGCCTGGCGGTGGCCGTCGACCGCAGCGAACACGGCGCCGATGCACATGAACAGGTCATGCGCCGCCTGCTCACGCCGGTGGCCAAGTTCTGGATCTGCAAGCGCGGCAGCCACTTCGCGCAGGAAGCGATGGAATGCCTGGGCGGCAACGGCTACGTCGAGGAAGGCGGGCAGGGCGTGATGGCGCGCATCTACCGCGAGATGCCGCTGAACAGCATCTGGGAAGGTGCAGGCAACATCATGGCGCTGGACCTGCTGCGTGCGCTGCGCGGCGCCGACGTGGCGAGCGCGCTCGAACGCGAGTTTGCTGCGGCGCGCGGCGCGCACGCCGCCTTCGACCAGACCGCCGACGCCGTGCTGCGCCAGGTCGACGGTGCCACCGAGGAGGCGCAAACGCGGCGTTTGGCGCGCGAGGTGGCGCTGGTGCTGCAGGCCGCGCTGATCTACCGGAACACCCAGCACTTCGGCAGCACCACCGTATTCGATGCCTTCTGCGACAGCCGTCTGGCGCAGGCCAGCGATGTCTACGGCCTGCTGTCGGCGCGCCACGACCTGAACCTGCTGGTCGCGCGGGCGATGCCGGCCGACGCCGAATGAAGACGTCGAACGACCCCCGCCGCGGCGGCACCGCCGTCATCACCGGCGCCGCTTCGGGCTTCGGCCTGCAGGTCAGCCGCATCGCCGCGGCGCGCGGCATGAACGTCGTCATGGCCGACGTGCAGGCCGATGCGCTGGCCACCGCCGCTGCCGAGATCACTGCGCTCGGCGTGCCCGTGTTGCCCATTCGCCTGGACGTGAGCCAGGCGGCGGAGGTCGAGGCGCTGGGTACGGCCACGCTGCAGCGTTTCGGTGCGCCCACGTTCGTGTTCAACAACGCCGGCGTCGGTGCGGGCGGGTTGATCTGGGAACACAGCGCGCAGGACTGGGCCTGGGTGCTGGGCGTCAACCTGATGGGCGTGGTCCACGGCGTGCGTGTCTTCACGCCGATGATGCTGGCCGCCGCCGCGGCCGACCCCGGCTGGCAGGGCCACATCGTCAACACCGCCAGCATGGCAGGCTTGCTGAACGCGCCCAACATGGGTGTCTACAACGTCAGCAAACACGCCGTGGTGGCGCTGAGCGAAACGCTCTACCAGGACCTGGCGCTCGTCAGCGAGCATGTGCACGCACACGTGCTCTGCCCCTATTTCGTGCCCACGGCCATCCACCAGAGCGAACGCAACCGGCCGTCGCCGGTGGATGCCGCGCCCACGCGCAGCCAGCGCATCGCCCAGGCCATGATCGACCAGGCGGTGACGCGCGGCAAGGTCACGGCGGCGCAGGTGGCTGGCCTCGTGTTCGACGCGGTCGACACCAACCGTTTCTACATCTACAGCCACCCGCAGAGTCTGGCCGGCGTGCAGGTGCGGCTGGAAGACCTGATGACGCCGCGCAACCCCAGTGATCCCTTCGCGGCGCGGCCCGAGATCGGGCAGCAGCTGCGCAAGTCGCTGCGCGGCGACTGATCCGGCTGCGCCCGCATCACCCTGCGGCGCAGGGGCTACGATGCCGGCGATGACCTCTGAACAAGATGTCGCCGTGATCGGCGGCGGCCCGGCCGGGCTGATGGCGGCGGAAGTGCTGGTTGCGGCCGGCCATGTGGTGGACCTGTTCGACGGCATGCCCTCGGTGGGGCGCAAGTTCCTGCTCGCCGGCAAGGGCGGCCTGAACCTCACGCACAGCGAGCCCTTCGAAGCCTTCGTCGCCCGCTATGCCGAGCGCGCCCCGGTGCTGCAGCCGCTGCTGCGGGCCTTCGGCGCCGATGCGCTGCGTGCGTGGGCCGAGGCACTGGGTGTGGAGACTTTCGTCGGCAGCTCGGGCCGTGTCTTCCCCAAGGACCTGAAGGCCGCGCCGCTGCTCCGCGCCTGGTTGCACCGGCTGCGCGGGCAGGGCGTGCGCTTTCACATGCGCCATCGCTGGCTGGGCTTCGACGGCACCGGCGCGCTGCGCTTCGCGACGCCGGGTGGAGAGGCGACGGCGCAGCCCGCCGCCACCGTGCTGGCCCTGGGCGGCGCGAGCTGGCCGCAGCTGGGCAGCGACGGTGCCTGGGCGCCGCTGCTGGCCGCGCGCGGTGTCGACCTGGCGCCGCTGCAGCCGTCGAACTGTGGTTTCGACGCCGACTGGAGCGAACACTTCGCCAGCCGCCACGCCGGCAAGCCGCTGAAGGGCGTGGCCATCACCTTCGAGGGCTGGCACCAGGCGGGCGAGTGTGTCGTCACCGCAGGCGGTGTCGAAGGCAGCCTGGTCTACGCCGCGTCGGCGCTGCTGCGCGACCGCATCGCGGCCAGTGGCGAGGCCGTCTTCCAGCTCGACCTGCTGCCGCAGCGCAGCCTGGCGTGGGTGGCCGCCGAACTGGCGCATCCGCGTGGCCCGCGCAGCCTGTCCACGCACCTGAAGACACGGCTCAAGCTCGAAGGCGTGAAGGCCGGCCTGCTGTGGGAGCTGGTGCCCAAGGACGTGCAGGCCGACCCGGCGCGGTTCGCCGTCGCGATCAAGTCGCTGTCCGTCCGCGTGACGGCGCCGCGCCCCGTCGCCGAGGCCATCAGCACCGCCGGCGGCGTGCGCTTCGAAGTGCTGGACGATGGATTGATGCTGCGTGCGCTGCCTGGTGTGTTCTGCGCCGGCGAGATGCTCGACTGGGAAGCCCCCACGGGGGGCTACCTGTTGACGGCATGTTTCGCCAGCGGCCATGCGGCCGGGCAGGGCGCGGCGGCCTGGCTGGCACGCCGCCGCAGCGCGGGCGGTGCGGCCGCTTAAACTCCGCCGCCTCACGAACACGGGTCGGGTCGGCCCCGCTCTCCTTGAACAAGATCACACTGCAGATTGCCGCCGAACTGAAGGTTCGGCCGGCCCAGGTCCAGACCGCCGTGGACCTGCTCGACGGCGGCGCGACCGTGCCCTTCATCGCCCGCTACCGCAAGGAGGCCACCGAGGGCCTCGACGACATCCAGCTGCGTGAACTGGAAAGCCGCCTGGCCTACCTGCGTGAACTGGAAGACCGCCGCGCCGCAGTGCTCAAGAGCATCGACGAGCAGGGCAAGCTCACGCCCGCGCTGCGCGCTGCCATCGAGGCCGCGCCCACCAAGCAGGAACTGGAAGACCTCTACCTGCCCTACAAGCCCAAGCGCCGCACCAAGGGCATGATCGCCCGCGAAGCGGGCCTGGAACCGCTGGCCGACAAGCTCTTTGCCGACCCCACGCTCGAGCCGCTGGCCGAGGCCACGTCCTTCATCAATGTGGAAGGCGGCTTCGCCGACGCCCACGCCGTGCTCGACGGCGTGCGCGACCTGCTCAGCGAACGCTGGGCCGAAGACGCCGTGCTGGTGCGCAAGCTGCGTGAGTGGCTGTGGGCCGAGGCGCTGCTGCAGAGCAAGCTGGTCGAGGGCAAGGACGGCACGCATGCCGACGCCGCCAAGTTCCGCGACTACTTCGACTACGCCGAGCCCATCCGCACCGTGCCCAGCCACCGCGCGTTGGCGGTGTTCCGCGGCCGCACGCAGGAATGGTTGGACGCCAAGCTGATCCTCGACGAGGAGGTGGTGCCGGGCCGGCCCACGGGACCGTCAGGGACCCCTTCGGTGTCCGTGGCCGAAGGCCGCATCGCGATCCATCTCGCCTGGAGCCACGCCAAGCGCGCAGCCGACGAACTCATCCGCAAGTCCATCGCCTGGACCTGGAAGGTCAAGCTCAGCCTGAGCCTGGAGCGCGACCTCTTCGGCCGCCTGCGCGAAGACGCCGAGACCGTGGCCATCAAGGTCTTTGCCGACAACCTGCGCGACCTGCTGCTGGCCGCACCCGCCGGCAAGCGCGTGGTGATGGGCCTGGACCCGGGCATCCGCACCGGCGTGAAGGTGGCCGTGGTGAGCGACACCGGCAAGGTGCTGGACACCCACACCGTCTACCCGCACGAGCCGCGCTGCGACTGGGAAGGGTCGCTGCACGCGCTGGGCCGCCTGGTGGCCACGCACGGCGTGAACCTCATTGCCATCGGCAACGGCACCGCCAGCCGCGAGACCGACAAGCTGGCGGCCGACCTCATCAAGCGCGTGCAGCAGATCGCACCCGACGTGAAGCTGGACAAGGTGGTGGTCAGCGAGGCCGGTGCTTCGGTGTACTCGGCCAGCGAATTCGCGAGCAAGGAACTGCCCGAGCTCGACGTCAGCCTGCGCGGCGCGGTGAGCATCGCGCGCCGCCTGCAGGACCCGCTGGCCGAGCTGGTGAAGATCGACCCCAAGAGCATCGGCGTCGGCCAGTACCAGCACGATGTCAACCAGAGCGGCCTGGCGAAGTCACTCGACGCGGTGGTCGAAGACTGTGTCAACGCCGTGGGCGTGGACCTGAACACGGCCAGCGCGCCGCTGCTGTCGCGTGTGTCGGGCCTGAGCCCGGCGGTGGCCGCCAGCATCGTGCGCTGGCGCGACGCCAATGGCGCCTTCCGCAATCGCCAGCAGCTGCGCGACGTCACCGGCCTGGGCCCGAAGACCTTCGAGCAGGCCGCGGGTTTCCTGCGCATCCGCGACGGCGACAACCCGCTGGACATGACCGGCGTGCACCCCGAGACCTACCCGGTCGTCGAGAAGATGCTGAAGACCAGCGGCCGCCAGGTGCATGAAGTGATGGGCCGCGCCGAGGTGCTGCGCAGCCTGAAGCCCGAACTCTTCGTCGACGAGAAGTTCGGCGCCATCACGGTCAAGGACATCATCGTCGAACTGGAAAAACCCGGCCGCGACCCGCGCCCGGACTTCGTGGTGGCGCGCTTCGACGAAAGCGTGTCCGATCTCAAGGACCTGCAGCCCGGCATGGTGCTGGAAGGCACGGTCAGCAACGTCGCGCAGTTCGGCGCCTTCGTCGACCTGGGTGTGCACCAGGACGGCCTGGTGCACGTCAGCCAGCTGGCGAACAAGTTCGTCAGCGACGCGCGCGAGGTCGTGAAGACCGGCCAGGTGGTGAAGGTGCGGGTGCTGGAGGTGGACCTCGCGCGCAAGCGCGTCTCGCTGACGATGAAGCTCGATGCGCCCACCGGCGCGGCGCGCGGCACCGCCGGCAGCGACAACAAGTTCCGCCCCGCCGCGCGCGGCGAACAGCCGCGCGGGCGTGCGCCCGAGGCCACCGGCGCCAGCGCCATGGCCGCGGCCTTCGCCAAGCTGCACGGCCGCCGTTGATCGCGCGGGCCTGACCGTGTGGGCCTGAACGCGCTGCAGTTGCATGCCGGGCCGCGCGCCCGTGCCCACCTGCGCGAACGTGGGCTGCAGCCGGCCGACGTGCGCGTGATCCCGGCGGCAGCCGGCGGCCCCAAGGGCCTGGCGCTGCTGCCGCTGGACCGCTACCTCTTCGGCCACTGGCTTGCCGGCAGCACCCACAGCGTGCACCTGCTCGGCGCGTCCATCGGCGCCTGGCGCATGGCTGCGGCTTGCCTGCCGGACGCCGACGCTGCGCTGGCGCAGTTGGCCGAGGACTACATCACCCAGACCTACCCGCACGCCCCCGGCAAGCCGCCCACGGCGCGTGTGGTGACGCAGGTCTTCGGCGAACGCTTGCAGCAACGCCTGGGCACACGCGCCGCCGAGGTGCTTTCGCACCCGCAGCGCCGGCTGCACGTCTTCACCAGCCGCGGCCGCCGCCTGCTGCACCGGCCTGGCCGCGCGCTGATGCCGCTGGGCTGGCTGGGCGCGTTTGCCGCCAACGCCATCAGCCGCCGCAACTTGGGCGGCTGGATGGAGCGTGTGGTCTTCAGCGACCCGCGCGAGGCGCTGCCCTTCGCCCTGTCCGACTACCCCACGCAGCACGCCGTGCTCGATGCCGGCAACCTGGCGCCTGCGGTGCTGGCCAGTTGCTCCATCCCCTTCTGGCTCGAAGCCGTGCAGGACGTGCCCGGCGGCCCGCCCGGCACGTACTGGGACGGCGGCATCACCGATTACCACCTGCACCTGCCTTACGCCGACATGGCCGACGGCGTGGCGCCTGGCTGGGGCGGGGGCCCCGGCCTCGTGCTGTACCCGCACTTCACGCCCCAGGTCGTGCCCGGCTGGCTCGACAAGGGCTGGAAGCGCCGCCACCGGGCCAGCTCGGCCCTGGACAACCTCGTCGTGCTGTCGCCCAACCCGGCCTGGGTGGCCACGCTGCCGTGCGGCAAGCTGCCCGACCGCAGCGACATCAAGCGCTATGGCGAGGACGTTGCCGCCCGCCAGGGCGCATGGCGGGTCGCGCTGGCACAAAGCCAGCGCCTGGCCGATGAATTTGCCGAACTGGCGCGTGAGGGTCGGCCGGTCGAAGCCTTGCCGCTGGCCTGAGCTGGGCTACACTGGCGGCCTTCGCAACCCAACAAGGGCAGGGAAAGGCATCATGGTTATGACACCGCGGACTACCCGGTTCGTCACCGAGAAGTAAGTCGGCTGCGCTGTCACGTCCCACCTTTCCCCTGAAGACAAGCGCGGCGCCCCCCGCGCTTTTTTCGTTTCTGAAAGCCCCGAAGATGATCACGATCACGTTGCCCGACGGCTCGCGCCGCGAGTTCCCGCAGCCGCAGACGGTGGCCGAGGTGGCTGCCAGCATCGGCGCCGGCCTGGCCAAGGCGGCGCTGGCCGGCAAGGTCGACGGCAAGCTCGTCGACACCAGCCACCGCATCGATGCCGACGCGGTGCTTGCCATCGTCACCGACAAGGACGCCGACGGGCTGGAGATCATCCGCCACAGCACGGCGCACCTGCTGGCCTATGCCGTCAAGCAGCTGTTCCCCGAGGCCCAGGTGACCATAGGCCCGGTGATCGAGAACGGCTTCTATTACGACTTCGCCTACAAGCGCCCGTTCACGCCCGAGGACCTGGTGGCGATCGAGAAGCGCATGGGCGAGCTGGCCGCCAAGAACGAGCCCGTCGTGCGCCGCGTGCTGCCGCGCGACGAGGCCGTCGAGCACTTCAAGGCCCAGGGCGAGCTCTACAAGGCAGAGATCATCGGCAGCATCCCGGCCGACCAGGACGTCTCGCTGTACCGCGAAGGCGACTTCGAGGACCTGTGCCGGGGCCCGCACGTGCCCAGCACGGGGCGGCTGAAGCACTTCAAGCTGATGAAGGTGGCGGGGGCCTACTGGCGCGGCGACCAGGCCAACGAGCAGCTGCAGCGCATCTACGGCACGGCCTGGGCCAGCAAGGAGGCGCTGGCGCAGTACCTGACGATGCTGGAGGAAGCCGAGAAGCGCGACCACCGCCGGCTGGGCCGCGAACTCGACCTCTTCCACCTCGACGAATACAGCCCCGGCATGGTGTTCTGGCACCCCAGGGGCTGGACGGTGTGGCAGCAGGTCGAGCAGTACATGCGACGCGTCTACCAGGACAACGGCTACCAGGAAGTGAAGGGCCCGCAGATCCTCGACCGCAAGCTGTGGGAGAAGTCGGGCCACTGGGAGAAGTACCGCGACGCGATGTTCACGACCGAGTCGGAGAAACACGACTACGCGATCAAGCCGATGAACTGCCCGGGCCACATCCTGATCTTCAAGCAGGGCATCAAGAGCTACCGCGACCTGCCGCTGCGCTACGGCGAGTTCGGCAACTGCCACCGCAACGAACCCACGGGCGGGCTGCACGGCATCATGCGCGTGCGCGGCTTCACGCAGGACGACGGCCACATCTTCTGCACCGAAGACCACATCCTGCCCGAGTGCGTGGCCTACACGACGCTGCTGCAGCAGGTCTACAAGGACTTCGGCTTCGCCGACATCATCTACAAGGTGGCGACGCGCCCGGCGGCCCGCATCGGCAGCGACGAGATCTGGGACAAGGCCGAGCACGCCCTCATCGAGAGCCTGCGCCAGAGCGGCTGCGAGTTCGAGATCTCGCCGGGCGACGGCGCCTTCTACGGCCCGAAGATCGAGTACACGCTGAAGGACGCCATCGGCCGCCCCTGGCAGTGCGGCACGATGCAGGTCGACTTCAGCATGGCCGAGCGCCTGGACGCGGTCTATGTGGCCGAGGATTCGAGCCGCCGCCACCCGGTGATGCTGCACCGCGCCATCGTCGGCAGCCTCGAGCGGTTCATCGGCATCCTGATCGAGCAGCACGCCGGCGCGCTGCCGGCCTGGCTGGCCCCGGTGCAGGTGGTGGTGGCCTCGATCACCGAGGTGCAGGCGGACTACGCCGCAAGCGTGGCGAAATCGCTGCAAAAACAAGGAGTTAGAATCAACCTGGATTTGCGCAACGAGAAGATCAACTATAAAATCCGCGAGCATTCCATGCAGAAGGTACCGTTCATCCTGGTCGTAGGCGACAAGGAGAAGGCAAACGGGACCGTTGCCGTGCGCGCCCGGGGGAATCAAGACCTTGGTGTGATGCCGCTGGCAGACTTCCTCCAGAAGATCACCAGTGACATCGCCATGAAGGTGTAGGCCTCCAGGCGCGCAAAGATTTTTACGTGGCCCGATTGCCTTCGGGCTGCCACAGGAGCTGGAACCATCGCTACTTTCATGGACCGCCGCGTACCCAACGCGGAGCGCAAACACAGGCTGAACCGGGAGATCATGGCGCTGCAGGTGCGCTTGAACGGGGTTGAGAACGAGCCACTGGGCATCGTCAGCACGATGGACGCGTTGCGCATGGCAGGGGAGTTGGACGTCGATCTGGTCGAGATCGCCGCCACCGCAGACCCCCCGGTGTGCCGGTTGATGG
>JAURZK010000096.1 GCA_030653505.1 Rubrivivax sp. | reverse complement strand
GGCGCCGTGTGTGGCGCCGAGCAGCGCAGCCTTGAGGGCGGCGAGCGCAGCGAGCTTCGTGAACTGACTTGCCGCATCCTGTTTGAGCGTAGCGAACGAAGTGAGCGCAGCGAGTTATGCGGCACGCCCTCAAGGCGAGCAGCGCAGGGCAGCCTGAGCGAAGCGAAGGCCGCCACAGTCGGCGACGCCGCCGGGTGCCGCCTGCCGCGACCCGCGTACAGCCTCGAACGCGCGAAGCAGACACACGCGAACGACAGCAACGGGCCGCAAGCAGACACCCACCGGGTCGAGCGGCGCTGCTGACATGCACATCAGCGATCTGCGCCAACGCCTGCGCGCCCTGGGCGCGCTGCCGGTACACGAAGACCGCGTGCTGCGCCGCTGGGCGATGGCACAGCCGCAGGAGGGCGGGCGCAAGCAGTTGCAGCACTTTCTGCCACTGGCGCTGCGCACCGCGCTGCCCGCCATCACCGACGAGCTCGCGGGCCTGGCGCGGCTGCACAGCCAGCACGCGGGTGAAGACGGCTCGGCGCGGCTGCTGGTGGCGCTGCACGACGGCCAGCAGGTCGAGAGCGTGCTGCTGCCGCCCGACCGACCGAAGCGCCGGCCTTCGCGGGCCATGTCCGGCGGTGGCCTGTGCGTCAGCACGCAGGTCGGTTGTGCTGTGGGCTGCGTGTTCTGCATGACGGGCCAGGGGGGCCTCGTGCGCCAGCTGGGCAGCGCCGAAATCGTGGCCCAGGTGGTGCTGGCGCGTGCGCTGCGCCCTGTGAACAAGGTCGTGTTCATGGGCATGGGCGAGCCCGCGCACAACCTCGATGCGGTGATGGAGGCGGTGCAGCTGCTGGGCACCGGCGGCGGCATCGGTCACAAGAATCTGGTCTTCAGCACTGTGGGCGACCCGCGGGTCTTCGCACGTCTGCACGCGCTGGGGCCGGGCGAGGTGAAGCCTGCACTGGCGCTGTCGCTGCACACCACCGTGGCCACCAGGCGCCTGACGCTGCTGCCGCGTGCGCCACGTTTCGACCCCGAAGCGCTGGTGGCCGCCGGCGAGGCCTACGCTCGCGCCACCGGTTATCCCATCCAGTACCAGTGGACGTTGATCGAAGGCGTGAACGACGGCGACGACGAGATCGAGGGCATCGTGCGGCTGCTGACAGGCAAGTACGCGCTGATGAACCTCATCCCCTACAACGCGGTGGAAGGCCTGGCCTTCCAGCGCCCGAGCTGGGAACGCGCGGCACAGATCGCGCGCACGCTGCACCGGCGCGGCGTGCTCACCAAGCTGCGCCATTCGGCTGGGCAGGACGTCGACGCCGGCTGCGGCCAGCTGCGCGCGCGTGCCGAGGCCCCGTCGCGGCGCATCGACATTGCGGTGGCGCAGGGCTGAAGCGCGGGCATGGCGCGCTACGTGGCCTTCCTGCGCGCCATCAACGTCGGCGGGCGTTTCATCAAGATGGCGGCGCTGGCCGAGCACTTCCGCGCGCTGGGGTATGGCGACGTGTCGACCTGCATCAACAGCGGCAACGTGATCTTCGAGGCCAAGGCGCGCAACGCTCGCACGCTGGCGGCGACGCTGGAGTCGGGTCTGCAGCCACGGCTGTGTTTCATGAGCGAAGCCTTCGTGCGCACGCCGGCCGAGGTGCAGGCGGTGGCCGCGTCGGCCGCGGCGCAGCACGGCGCCGTCGGGCACGAGGGCGAGGTCAATGTCTTCTTCCTCCGCGAGGCACTGACGCCTGAACAGCGCAGCGTGGTGCTGGCCTTGAGCAACGACACCGACAACTTCATGCCGCTGGAACGTGAACTGCTGTGGCTGTGCCGCACGCGCCAGAGCGCGTCGAAGTTCAGCAACGCGGCGCTCGAACGTGCGCTGAAGACGCGCTGCACGGCGCGCCGCTCGAGCATGCTGCAGGGCCTGGCGGCGCTGCTGGCCGTACGCGGCTGAGGGCCGCGCCGTCAGCCCGGCGGACGCGGCGCCGCGGGGTTGTAGCCCGGCGGCAGCACGAGGCGGATGTTCGGGTCCTTGGGCGCTCGCTCGCGGAAGTCGCGCACTGCGCCATGCAGTTGCTCGGTCATCTGCTTGACCGAGGCCTCGAAGGACTGTGTGCGCGCGGCGCGCGAGCGTTCGGCAAAACCGACCCAGGTGGCTTCACCCTTGATGGTCGAGGTGCCGGCAGCGCGCATCAGCAGGCGGCGGCTCTTGATGTCGAAGACGGCGGTTTCCACCGCGGTCATCACGTCGTACTTGTCGCCTTCCACGAGGTAGGCACCGATGCCCGTCCAGTACAGGAAGCTCCACGAGTTGGCGCCCGAGAACTGCACCTGGTCGTAGGAGATGAGGGCGATCACGTCCAGCCGCAGCAGCGTGGCGACGCGGTCGAGGTTGTCGAAGCCGCCGCCCGCTTCCAGGTAGAGCGAGGGCACGGCCTCGATGGACTGGATGAAAGGGTAGTTCCTGAACGCGTCGCGCACCTGCCCGGCCAGGCGCAGGCGGTCGTTCTCCGACAGGCGGAACTCGGCGCCGCCGCTGTCGGGCACGAAGGCCACGCCGATGCGGAAGGGCACGTGGACGACCGCCACTTCGGTGGTCACGCTCGGCGCCTCCTTGCCCGGGAACAGGAAGCCGAGCATCGACGCCACCTGGCGCTGCTTGGTTTTGCCTTCCATCGACGCGCAGCCGGCGAGCGACCCGAAGACCAGCAGCAGGAGCACGGCCACCAGCAGCAGGCGCCACCACCCGCGTCTGCCCGGCGCCCGGCGGTGCTTCAGGCTCAGGATCGACATGACGGGCTCCTCGTTGCGTGAGGAAGCCCATGGTGGGGCAGGCGCCGAGGGCCGCCGTTGACAGGGCTCAACGGCGCTGTGGGCGCCGGCGCGCGGCCCCTTCGGCGGAGGAGCTCAGGCAGCCGCCCGGTAGCCTCTCGGAATGGCCGCCAGCAGCCGCTTCGTGTAGTCCTCTCGTGGCGCCGCCAGGATCTGCGCCGCGCTGGCCTGTTCGACCACCACGCCGTCCTTCATCACCAGCACTTCGTCGCTGATGAAACGCACCACCGCCAGGTCGTGGCTGATGAAGACGTAGCTCAGGCCGAACTCGTCCTGCAGGTCCTTCAGCAGGTTCAGCACCTGGGCCTGCACGCTCACGTCGAGCGCGCTGACGGCCTCGTCCAGCACCAGCACCTCGGGGTTCAGCGTCAGGCAGCGCGCGATGGCCACCCGCTGGCGCTGGCCGCCGCTGAACTCGTGCGGGTACTTGCCGAAGGCGCTGCCGTCCAGGCCCACCTTTTCCAGCAGCGTGCGGGCGCGCTGTTCGCGTTCGGCCAAGTCCTTGCCGATGCCGTGGATGGCCATGGGCTCCACCAGCGTCTGGCCGATGGTGAAACGCGGGTTCAGGCTGGCATAGGGGTTCTGGAACACGACCTGTATGCGGCGGCGCATCGGCAGGCGTTCGCTGTCGCTCAGCTTCAGTAGGTTCTTGCCGTCGAAGATGACTTCGCCACCGGTGGGTTCGTGCAGGCGCAGCAGCGTCAGGCCCATCGTCGTCTTGCCGCTGCCGCTTTCGCCCACCACGCCCAGCGTGTGGCCCTTGCGCAGCTTGAAGTTGACATCCTGCACGGCCTTGAATTCACGCTTGCCGAACACACCCTGCTTGAGCCAGAAGCTCTTGGCCAGGCCGCGCACTTCCAGCACCACGGGCGCGTCGGCGTCCTTGGCCTTGGCCACTTGCTGCAGATCGCGGCCGGCGATGTGGTCGTCGATGACCATCAGCCGCGCCGGGTTGCCTTCCAGGCTCGGGCGGCAGGCCAGCAGCGCCTTGGTGTAGCCGTCCTGGGGCCGCTCGAAGATGCTCGTCACGTCGCCCTGCTCGCGGACGATGCCGTGGCGCATCACCACCACGTGCCGGGCGATCTCGCCCACCAGCCCGAGGTCGTGGCTGATGAAGAGCACGCTCATGCGGTGTTTGTCCTGCAGCCGCGCCAGCAGCTCGATGATCTGGCGCTGGATGGTGACGTCCAGCGCCGTCGTCGGCTCGTCGGCGATCAGCAGCTTGGGCTCGCAGGCCAGGGCCATAGCGATCATCACGCGCTGCTGCTGGCCGCCGCTCATCTCGTGCGGATAACTTTCCAGCCGGCGTTTCGGCTCGGGTATGCCGACCTCGTTCAGCAGTTCCTCGGCGCGCGCCATGGCCTGGCGCGCGCTCAGGCCCAGGTGCTTCATCAGCGGCTCGCACAGCTGCTGGCCGACGTTGAACACCGGGTTCAGCGAACTCATCGGGTCTTGAAACACGCAGGCGATTTCCTTGCCGCGCAGCGCCTGCAGTTCGGGCAGGCTGGCCTGCAGCAGGTCCTTGCCCTGCCACAGCACGCGCCCGGTGCGGACGGCGTTGTCGGGCAGCAGGTTCAGCACCGACATCGCGGTGACGCTCTTGCCCGAGCCCGACTCGCCGACAAGGGCGATGGTGGTGTTCTCGGGCACGTCGAAGCTGACGCCCTTGACGGCGTCGGCCATCACGCCCTTGCCCATGCGGAACGAGACTTTCAGGTCCTGGATGCTCAGCAGCATGTTCTCGTCCTCATTCCAGGCCGCGGAGTTTCGGGTCGAGCGCGTCGCGCCAGGCGTCGGCCATCAACGAAAACGCGGTGACGAACACCGCCATGAAGAGCGTGGCCGCGGCCAGCTGCCACCAGTGGCCCAGCAGCAGTTCGGCCTGGCTCTCGGCCAGCATGGTGCCCCAGCTGACCTGGTCGACACGCACGCCCAGGCCCAGGTAGCTCAGGATGACCTCGGCCTTGATGAAGCCCACCACCAGCAGCGCCATGCGCACCAGCACGACGTGGCTGACGTTGGGCAGGATGTGGCGGAACATGCGGCTCATGCGTGTGGCGCCGATGGCTTCCGCGCTGCGCACGTACTCGCGGCTGCTGTGCTTGATGAACTCGGCGCGCACCTGGCGGTACATGCCCGTCCAGCCGGTCAGCGCCAGGATGATGACCACGCTCTCGACACCCCGCCCCACCACCGCCGCGAAGGCGAAGATGAGCAGGATGTTGGGGATGCTCTCGAAGACGTTGTAGACCCACTCCAGGAAGTCGCCGACCTTGCCGCCGAAGAAACCGCCGAAGGCGCCGAGCAGCACGCCGATGGTGGTGGCCACGACGGCGGCCATGACACCGACGAAGACGCTGATTTCGGTGCCCTTGATGGTCTTGCTGAGCACGTCGCGGCCCAGACGGTCGGCGCCCAGCGGCAGCGTTTCGGCCTTCACCGTCTCGGTGGTCTGGAACTTCTTGGCGAGCTCGTCCCATTCCTTGTAGCGGGGCGCCAGCGGGTCGATGTCCGAGAGGTCGACGTTGGGGCCGGTGGGCACCTCGATGGCGCCGGTGGCTGCCGGCGGTTTGGGACCGATGAAAACCGGCGGCGCGTTGGGCACGCCCACCTCGTCCTGCCACTTCGCACCGACCACGCCGGTGAACGACAGCACGATCATCAGCAGGAAGGCCAGCACGATGGCCAGCGAGACCAGGCCCACGCGGTCGCTCTTGAAGCGGCGCCAGGCGGCGTGCCAGACGCCTTCGCTCTTCTGCTGGGTGTCGGCCAGCGAGGCTTCTGCAGACAACACGGCGCTCACTTCAGCACCACCCTGGGGTCGACGATCTTGTAGGCCAGGTCGGTGAGCAGGTTGATGAACATCGTCAGCACCGCGAGATAGATCGTGACGGCCTGGATGACCGGGAAGTCGCTGCGGTTCACCGCCAGCAGCACCTCGCGGCCCAGGCCCGGGATCGAGAAGAAGACCTCGATCAGGAAGCTGCCGACGAAGATGCCGGGCAGCTGCAGGCCGATGTTGGTCAGGATGGGGATCATCGCGTTGCGCAGCACGTGCCTGAACAGCACCACGCCTTCGGTCATGCCCTTGGCCCGCGCCGTGCGCACGTAGTCCTGGCCCAGTTCGTCGAGCAGGAAGCTGCGGTACAGGCGCGTCTGCGGCGCCAGCCCCACCATCACCGCCAGCAGCACCGGCA
This sequence comes from Rubrivivax sp., assembly GCA_030653505.1. GTDB lineage: Bacteria > Pseudomonadota > Gammaproteobacteria > Burkholderiales > Burkholderiaceae_C > Rubrivivax. The sequence goes on along the minus strand of JAURZK010000096.1, from coordinate 45,859 downwards.
GCGGCGTGTAGACGGCCAGGTTGGTCCAGACACTGTCGCTCCAGCCCTGCACCGGGAACCAGCCGAGCTGGAAGCCGAAGACGTACTGCCCGATGATGACGTAGACCAGGAAGCTGATCGAAAGCGCCACGGTGGTGACGACCATCAGCGCACGGTCGGTCAGGCTGCCGCGGCGGTAGGCCACCCACATCGCGATGGGCAGGGCCAGCACCACGTCGAGGATCAGGATGGGGATCATCACCGTCAGCGTCGCCGGCAGGCGGGTGGCGAAGAGGTTGCTCACGGCCTCGTTCGTGGCCCAGCTCTTGCCCCAGTCGAAGGTGACGATCTGCTTGACGAAGAGCCACAGCTGGTACCAGACCGGCTCGTCCAGACCCAGCGTCTGGCGGATGGCCTGGATCTGCTCGGCGCTGGCGTTCAGGCCACCCAGCACTTCGGCGGGGTCGCCGCCGAAGTACTTGAAGAGGAAGAACACCAGCAGCACCACGCCCGCGAGCGTGGGAACCATCTGCCACAGGCGGCGTATCAGGTAGGCGGCCATCGAATGGGGACTCCGGCGGGCGCAGCTGCGCGTGGCAGGGCACCCGGAATTTGGGATGCGCGAGTTTAGGGGGGCCTCTTGCCCGCTTCGGCCGGTGGTTTCCCCCCTGGGATGCGGGTGATTGCCAGCAAGGGCCGTGCCTGCGGCGGCCTAGACTTCGCGCTTTTCCGGGGTTCGCCTCATGCCGATGAACTTCTTCCTTCGATCGCTGCTGGCCGCTGCGGCACTGATGACGACTCTGGTGCTTGCGCCGCCGTCGTGGTCGCAGGCCAACGGCGCTGCGCAGCCGCTGAAGGTGCTTCCGAATCAGGCGGCGCAGCCCCTGAAGGTGCTGCGGTATGCCTTCCGCATCGCCGAGTCGGGCTTCGACCCGCCGCAAATCACCGACCTGTATTCGCGCACCGTGGCAGCGGGCATCTTCGACGCGCCCTACGAGTACGCGTTCATGGCCAAGCCGGCACGCATGCGGATCAACACCGCGGCGGCGATGCCCGAGATATCGCCCGACTTCAGGACTTTCACGATCCGCATCAAACCCGGCATCTACTTCGCCGACGACCCCGCCTTCCAGGGCACAAAGCGCGAGCTGACGGCCGAGGACTACGTGTATTCGGTCAAGCGCCACTACGACCCGCGCTGGAAGAGCGGCAACCTCTACGTCCTGGAGAACGCCAAGATCCTGGGCCTGAGCGAGCTGCGCAAGAAACTGCTGGCCGAGAAGAAGCCCTTCGATTACGACACCCCGGTGGAAGGCCTGCGCGCGCTCGACCGCTACACCTTCCAGGTCAGGCTGGCCGACCCCGCACCGCGCTTTGCAAGCAACTTCACCGACGGCTCCTTCACCGGCGCGGTGGCGCGTGAGGTGGTCGAGTTCTACGGCGACAAGATCAACGAGCACCCGGTCGGCACCGGCCCCTTTCGCCTGGCGGCATGGAAGCGCAGCTCGCGCATGGTGCTGGCCAGGAACCCGAACTACCGCGAGGTGTTCTACGACGAGACGCCGCCCGAAGGCAGTAGCGAGAACGTGCGCCGCCTGCAGGCGGTGGCGCAGCAGTACAAGGGCAAGCGCCTGCCGCTCATCGACGAGGTGCACATCTCCATCATCGAGGAGAACCAGCCGCGCTGGCTGGCCTTCCTGAACGAGGAACACGACGTGCTGGAGGAGGTACCCGCCGACTTCGCCACCACGGTGATGCCCAACAACCGCCTGGCGCCCAACCTGGCCAAGAAGGGCATACAGATGGTGCGCTACCCGCGCGCCGACGTGGCCGTTTCCTACTTCGGCATGGAGAACCCGGTGGTCGGCGGCTACGAACCGCACCGGGTGGCGCTGCGTCGCGCCATCAGCCTGGCCACCGATGTCGACCGCGAGATCCGCATCGTGCGCCGCGGCCAGGCCATTCCCGGCCAGGGCCCCATTGCGCCCGAGACCACGGCCTACGACCCGAAGTTCAAGAGCGAGATGAGCGACTACAGCCTGGGCCGCGCCAAGGCGCTGCTCGACCTGCACGGCTGGGTCGACCGCGACGGCGACGGCTGGCGCGAGCAGCCCGACGGCAGCCCGCTCGTCATCGAGTACGCCACCCAGCCCGACCAGCAGAGCCGCCAGCTCATCGAGCTGTGGCAGAAGAACATGACGGCTGTGGGCATCCGCATCGTCTTCAAGACCGCCAAGTGGCCAGAGAACCTGAAGACCAGCCGCGCCGGCAAGCTGATGATGTGGGGCGTGGGCTGGAGCGGCGGCCCCGACAGCGACACCTTCCTCGCCCTGGGCTACGGCCCGAACAAGGGCCAGGCCAACCACGCACGTTTCGACCTGCCGGCCTTCAACAGGCTCTACGAACAGCAGCGCGGCATGCCCGACGGCCCCGAGCGCACCGCCGTGATGGCCGAAGCGGCGCGGCTGATGGTGGCCTACATGCCCTACAAGGTGCACGTGCACCGCATCTTCACCGACCTGGCGCAGCCCTGGGTGCTGGGCTACCACCGCAACATCTTCGTGCGCGAGTTCTGGAAGTACGTCGACGTCGACGCCGACGCCCTGCAACGCCGCCGCGGCGCCGCGCTGTGAAGCGTCGCGACACGCTGGCCGCCGGTGCGGCGGTCGGTGCGGCGCTGGCACTGCCGGCGCTGCACGCAGCCGCCGGCACGGACGCGCAGAAGGCGGCCGCTACCGGCCAGCGTGTGCTGCCGAACGACGGGGTGCAGGCCCTGCGGGTCCTGCGTTATGCCTTCCAGGTCGCCGAGACGGGTTTCGACCCCGCGCAGCTCAGCGACATCTACTCGCGCACCGTCACAGCGCACATCTTCGAGGCCTTCTACACCTACGACCACCTCGCGCGGCCGCCCAGGGTGGTGCCCGCGGTGGCCGTGGGCATGCCCGAGATCAGCGCCGACTTCCGCGTCTGGATGGTGAAGATCCAGCCCGGCATCTTCTTCGCCGACGACCCGGCGTTCAAGGGGCCTGATGGGCGCCAGGTCAGGCGTGAGCTGGTGGCCGAAGACTTCATCTACGCCTACAAACGTTTTGCCGACCCGGTCAACAAGAGCCCGGCCTGGCCGACGATGGAGGATGCCCGCTTCGTCGGCCTGAACGCGCTGCGCAAGCAGGCCCTGGACACCAAGAAACCCTTCGACTACGACCAGCCCATCGAAGGCATGCGAGCGCTCGACCGCCACACCGTGCAGTTCAGGCTGGACGAGCCGCGACCGCGTTTCATAGAAATCCTGGCCGCGACCGACCTGCTTGGTGCCGTGGCGCGTGAGGTGGTCGAGTTCTACGGCGACAAGATCAGCGAACACCCGGTGGGCACCGGCCCCTTCAAGCTCGGCGCCTGGCGGCGTTCATCGCAGATCGTGCTCGAGCGCAACCCCGGCTACCGCGAACGGCTTTGGCAGGCCGAGCCGCTGCCCGACGATGCGGGGGGGCAGGCCATCGTCGCGAAGCTGAAGGGGCGCCGGCTGCCGCTGGTCGACCGCGTCGAGATCTCGATCATCGAGGAGTCGCAGCCACGCTGGCTGTCCTTCCTGAACGGCCAGGCCAACTTCCTGGAACGCCTGCCGGAGGACTTCGTCAACGTGGCCATGCCCGGCGGCAAGACGGCGCCCAACCTGCTCAAGCAAGGCATCCGCGGGCAGCGTGTGTTGACCACCGACGTGGTGATGACCTACTTCAACATGGAAGACGAACTGGTCGGCGGCTACACGCCCGAGAAGGTGGCGCTGCGCCGGGCCATCAGTCTGGCCGTCGACCTCGAGCGCGAGATCCGTGTCGCGCGGCGCGGCATGGCCATCCCGGCGCAGAGCCCGCTCATCCCCTACACGACGGGCTACGACCCGAAGTTCAAGAGCGAGAACAGCGAATACAACCCGGCACGCGCCAAGGCGCTGCTCGATTTGTACGGCTACGTCGACAGGAACGGCGACGGCTGGCGCGAGCGCCCCGACGGCAGCCCGCTGGTGCTGCAGTCGGCCACCCAGCCCGACCAGCGCAGCCGCCAGCTCAACGAGCTGTGGCAGAAGAACATGGAGGCCATCGGCCTGAAGATCGAGTTCAGGCCCGCCAAGTGGCCCGAGAACCTGAAGGCCGCTCGCGCCGGCAAGCTGCAGATGTGGGGCGTGGCGTCTTCGGCCTCGGGCGGTGACGGCCAGGGCATCCTCGAGCGCTATTACAGCCCGTCGGCCGGCCAGGGCAACCTGGCGCGCTTCAAGCTGCCGGCCTTCGACGCCGTGTTCGACAAGCTCACGCTGCTGCCCGACGGGCCCGAGCGCGAGGCGCTGTTCCTGCAGGCCAAGCGCATCGCCGTGGCCTACGTGCCCTACAAGCTGCACTGCCACCGTTTTGTCTCCGACATGATGACGGCGCAGGTGCAGGGTTACCGCCGCCCCGCCTACTGGCAGGAGTGGTGGCACATGGTGGACGTCGAACCCCTGCCTGCGGGCAAGGCGGCCTGACCGAAAGGCACACAGGGCATGACATTGAAGCGCAGAGACACCCTGGCGCTCGGCGCGGCCGCCACCGCGGCGGTGGGTGCCGGCCTCGCGCTGCCGGCACTGCAGGCGCTGGCGCAGCCGGCAACGGCGCCGCGGGTGCTGCGTTATGCCTTCCCCATCGCCGAGACGGGCTTCGACCCGGCGCAGATCAGCGACACCTACTCGCGCACCGTCACCGCGCACATCTTCGAGGCGCTGTACGCCTTCGACCACCTGGCGCGACCGGCGCGTGTGCTGCCGCTGGTGGCCGACGGCATGCCGGTGGTCGAGAACGACTTCCGCCGCTGGACGGTGAAGGTCCGCCCCGGCATCCACTTCGCCGACGACCCGGCCTTCAAGGGCAGCCGGCGTGAACTGGTGGCCGAGGACTTCGTCTTCGCCTTCAAGCGTTTTGCCGACCCGGCGGTGAAGAGCCCCATCTGGGCCAGCGTCGAGGACGTGCGGTACGTCGGCCTGGGGGCGCTGCGCAAGGAGGCGCTGGCGGGCAAGCAGCCCTTCGACTACGACCGCCCCATCGAAGGCCTGCGTGCGCTCGACCGCTACACCGTGCAGTTCAACCTTGTAGAGCCGCGGCCGCGTTTTCTCGACACGCTGGCCGTCAGCGACCTCTTCGGCGCGGTGGCGCGCGAGGTGACGCAGTTCTACGGTGACAGGATCGCCGAGCATCCGGTGGGCACCGGGCCCTTCCGCCTCGCGTCGTGGCGTCGTTCGTCGCAGATCGTGCTGGCGCGCAACCCGGGCTACCGCGAACGCCTGTGGGACTGTCAGCCTGCCGAAAGTGACGCCGAGGGCCAGGCCATCGCGGCGCGGCTGAAGGGCCGCCGCGTGCCACTGCTCGACCGTGTCGAGATCGCCATCATCGAGGAGGTGCAGCCGCGCTGGCTGTCCTTCCTCAACGGCCAGGCCGACTTCATCGACCGCCTGCCGGCCGAGTTCATCGACGTGGCCATGCCCGGCGGCAAGGTGGCGCCCAACCTGGCGAAGCAGGGCATCCGGGGCAAGCGCGTGCTGGTCTCCGACGTGGTCATGACCTACTACAACATGGAAGACCCGGTGATCGGCGGCTACACGCCCGAGCGCGTGGCGTTGCGCCGGGCGCTGAACCTGGCCATCGACCTCGACCGCGAGATCCGGCTCGTGCGCCGCGGCATGGCGATCCCGGCGCAGAGCCCGGTGATGCCGCACCTGAGCGGCTACGACGCCGCGTTCAAGAGCGAGAACAGCGACTACGACCCGGCCAAGGCCAAGGCCTTGCTCGACCTCTACGGTTACGTCGACCGCGACGGCGACGGCTGGCGCGAGCAGCCGAACGGCCAGCCGCTGGTGCTGGAATCGGCCACCCAGCCCGACCAGCAGAGCCGCCAGCTCAACGAGCTGTGGCAGAAGAACATGAACGCCATCGGCGTCAGGATCGTCTTCAAGCCCGCCAAGTGGCCCGAGAACCTGAAGGCGGCACGCGCGGGCAAGCTGCAGATCTGGGGCGTGGCGTCTTCCGCCAGCGGTGGCGACGGCCAGGGCATGCTGACACGCTACTACGGCCCGCAGGCCGGGTTGCAGAACCTGTCGCGTTTCAAGCTGCCGGCCTTCGACGACATCCACGAGCGCATGACGCGCATGCCCGACGGCCCCGAACGCCTGGCGCTCTTCGACCAGGCCAAGCGCCTGGCCATCGCCTATGCGCCCTACAAGCTGCACTGCCACCGCTACGTCGCCGACCTGATGGTGGCCGGCGTCGACGGGTACCGTCGCCCGGCCTTCTGGAACGGCTGGTGGCACCTCGTGGACATGGACCCCGGCCGGGCGGGCACGGCGGCGTGAAGCGGCGCGGCCTTCTGGCCGGCGCTGCCGGGCTGGCGGCGCTGCGCGCCGCCCCGGCGCGGCCAGAAACCTCGGCCCCACTGCCGGGGCGCAAGACGCTGCGCCTGGCCTTCAATTTCGCCGAGACCGGCTTCGACCCGCCGCGTGTGGGCGACCAGTCGTCCATCCGCGTCATCGCCCACATCTTCGAGCCGCCGCTTACCTACGACCCGCTGGCGCGGCCGGCCGTGCTGGTGCCGTTGACAGCAGCGGCACTGCCCGAGGTCTCGGCCGACTTCAGGCGCTTCGTCGTCACGCTCAAGCCCGGCATCCTGTTCGCCGACGACCCCGTGTTCCAGGGCAGACCGCGCGAACTGGTGGCGGCCGACTACGTCTACACGCTCAAGCGCTACTACGACCCCGCGATACGCACCGAACACCTCCACCTGTTCGAGAACGAGAAGATCCTGGCCTTAAGCGAACTGCGCCGGCAGGCGCTGAAGGACAAGACACCCTTCCCCTACGACGTCGAGGTGCCGGGGCTCCGTGTGCTCGACCGTTACCGCTTCGAGATCGTGCTCGCCGAGCCCTCGCCTCGCTTTGCGCACCAGCTGGCAGCGTGGACCTGCGGCGCGGTGGCGCGTGAGGTCGTCGAGGCCTACGCCGACGACCCCAACGCCCACCCCGTGGGCACGGGCCCATTCCGCCTCGCGCAGTGGCGGCGCGCCTCGCGCATCGTGCTCGAACGCAACCCGCGTTTTCGCGAGCAGGTCTTCAGCACCGTCGGCGCGGGGCCGGGCCTGCAGCACCACGCCGAGGCGCTGGCAGGTGCGCGCGCACCGCGCGTCGACCGCGTGGAGATCGACATCATCGACGAGTCGCAACCGCGCTGGCTGGCCTTCCTGGGCGACGAGCACGACGTGATGACGATGCCGCCCGAACTCGGCCAGCTGGCCATGCCCGGCGGGCAGCTGGCACCCTTCCTGCAGCGCCAGGGCATGCGCGCCGAACGCAACTTCAACGGCATCGCGCACACCTTTCTCAATTGCGAGGACCCGGTGATCGGCGGCTACACGCCCGAACGTGTAGCGCTGCGCCGTGCCGTCATGCTGGCCTTCGATAGCGCCGAGGAACTGCGCCTGGTGCTGCACGGCCAGGGCGAGGCGGCGCAGAGCCTGGTGCCACCTGGCTGCTATGGCCACGACGCCACGCTGCGCTCGGAAATGACGGCGCCCAGCCCGGCGCGCGCCAAGGCGTTGCTGGACCTGTACGGCTACGCCGACCGCAACGGCGACGGCTGGCGGGAGCAGCCCGACGGCCAGCCGCTGCTGCTGCGCATCGCCTTCCGCGCCGACCAGCGCTCACGCGCGTCCAGCGAGCTCTGGCTCAAGCGCCTGAAGGCCGTGGGCTTGCGCGTGCAATTCGAGTTCGCGCCTTTCGGCGAGCTCATCCGCCGTTCGCTGGCCGGGCAGATCATGATGTGGGGCTTCACCTGGAGCGGCGTCCCCGACGGCGACTTCTTCCTCGGCCTGGCCTACGGGCCGAACGCCGACCAGAGCAACGACGCCCGCTTCAGATTGCCGGCCTTCGACCGCCTCTACGAACGCCAGCGTGTGCTGCCCGACGGCCCCGAGCGCCTGGCGCTTATGCAGCAGGCCAACCGCCTGATGCTGGCCTATGTGCCCTACATCGCCCACTACCACCCGGTGGTGACCGAGCTCTTCCGGCTCCGCGTGCAGGGGCCGCTGCGCCATCCCTTCAACAGCGACTGGTACCGCTGGGTGGCTGTGGCGTAGCGCCCGCGCGCCAGTGAAAACGCACGCCGAGGCGTGCGTTCTGGGTGGGCAGCGCGCAGGAGGGCGCTGCGGTCGAACGGTCGTCAGCCCGGCTGGGCGACGATGGTCACGCGCCGGTTCTCGGGCGCGGCCGGCTCGCTGGGGTTCATCAGTGCGCTGGAACCCCTGCCCACCGCCTTCACACGCTCGGCCGACAGGCCGTGGGTGCTGGTGAGGTAGGCCAGCACGCTGTCGGCGCGCGCCTGGCTGAGGCGCAGGTTCAGTTCGTCGCCGCCGCGCGGGTCGGCGTGGCCTTCGATGACGAACTTCACGCTCGCCAGCTTGTCGCTCTTCATCGCCGCGGCCAGCACGTCCAGCGCGCTCCTGGCGCCTGCCGTGAGGTCGGCCGAGTTGGTGACGAAGGTCACCAGGATGGACGCCCGCGCCGGCCGCGCCGATGCGGCGGCGGTGCCGGCCACCGCGCCCGCGGGGCGTGCCGAAGGGCGGAAGCTGCGGGTGCGCACGCCGCCCGCGCCGCCATCCTCCGCCGCCGACGCGGCCGGAGACAGCGCGTCGATCAGCGCTTCCTGGGTGACCTGGCCCTCGCGCAGCACCTTCTCCTGCGCCTGTGCGCTACCGACAGCGAACACCGAGGCGATGGCCAGCAAGGCGAGATTGCGAACGTGTTTCATGGCAGTCCTTCAAGGTGAGGGGTGTGTGACCCCGCGTTACAACTGCGATGCTACGCCGTGGGGGCCGCTGCGGATGCCGTGCCTTTGGGGGAGGCGAACCCCGCTCAGGCTCCGCGCTGCGGCTTGGCCAGCGTCTTCAGTGCAAAGCGGCCATCGTTCTGGAACAGCCAGGCTTCGATCAGGCCTTCGTTGCGCAGGATCTCGGCGGCGCGCGGCGTCAGCCCGGTGGGCGCCGGCAGCTTGGCCACAGACTCCAGCGCGGCGCGGGTCATCTCGGGCTGCTCCGGGTTGTCGCGGAAGACCTCGGCCTTCCACTGGTTCTGCTCGTCGAGTTTGACGCGCAGGACCACCACGGCGCGCAGCAGCGGCTGCGGGCGTTCGTTGTGCACCTTGGCCGCCGAGGTCTGGTAGACGGCGCGGGCGAACTCGGCCTTCACCTGGTCGGGTGTCTGGGCGAAGGCGACGCCGGTGCCGCCGAGAAAGAGTGCCGAGACGAAGGCGACGGCGGCGACGAACTTCAGGGTGTGGCTGCTCATGGAGACTCCGGTGGTGTGGGCTGTGGAGCGCCGGGCAGGGCCCGGCTTGGGTCTATTTCGCCCGTTGCAGCAAGTGCTGAACAGGACACCAAGGTATACGGCGCCCCGACCTGCACGCGGTTTCGGCGTGATACCTTGGTACCGTGCCCCCGGCGCGACAGCGCCTACACCATCGCCGCTTGCCCACACCCATGAACACGCCCATGAACCCTGCCGGTTCGGTACTTCTTGCCGACGATCACGGCCTCGTGCGCCACGGCCTGCAGCTGCTGATAGCCGAAGTGCTGCCCCAGCTGCGGGTGCACCTGGCCAGTTCGCTCGCCGAGACCGTGCAGGCGTTGCAAACCCTCGGTCGCTTTGACCTCGTGTTACTCGACCTGACGCTTTCCGACGTCCATGGCCTGGCCGGGCTGCACCGCCTGCGTGACGAATTCCCGTACGTGCCGGTGGTGATCCTCAGCGCCCAGGACGACCGCGACACCGTATTGGCGACGCTGGACGGCGGCGCCATGGGCTTCATCAGCAAGGCCGCGGCGCCGGCCGAGCTGAAGGAGGCACTGACCCGTGTGCTCATCGACCACCGCATCCACCTGCCACAGTCGGTCTCGGGCGGCATGGCCGCGGTGCCCGCGCTGGGCGCAGACGGCAGCGGCGGGCGCGAGCTGGCCGAACTGTCGGCGCTGGGCCTCACCGAGCGCCAGATCGAGGTGCTGGGCTACGTGGTGCAGGGCCTGCGCAACAAGGAGATCGCGCGCCTGCTCGACCGGTCCGAGGTGGTGGTGAAAAAACACGTCACCGCCACGCTGCAGGCCCTGGGGGCGCCCAACCGCACCAAGCTGCTGGTGCTGCTGAGCCAGCGCGGCTACCGCGTGCCGTCGATGCGGCCTGGCGCCGTGGGCGCGCCCGACTGAGCGCGGCGTGTATGTCCACAGCCGAGACCGGAACTGCGGCCACCCCCCGCGCCGCCGCGGCCGACGGCGACGCGGCCAGCATCAGCGAGCAGCTGCCGCGGCGCCGACGGCGGCTGGGGCTCGCGCTCGTCGGCCTGGGCGTGGTCGCGCTGGCTGCGCAAAGCTGGGTCGAGTGGCTGCTGCCCTACGACCTGGCCGCGCTGGAGACGATGCGCCGCCTGAGCAAGACACCGACGCTCGGCGCCGCGCAGCTGGTCTGGGCCTGGGCGCTGCTGTGCGCGGCGCTGCTGGTGGCACTGGCGCGCTCACGTTCGGCTTCGCTGGTGCAGACGCAGGGTGGCGCGCTGCTGTGCGGGCTGGCGCTGGGCTCGGCACATGTCGCTGCAGGTGGGCCGGCGGCGTCGTCGGCGATGCTGCTGCTGGTGGGCGTGGCCAGCCTGGGCTGGCAGGCGCGGCGCGAGGGTGGCCTGATGCTGCTGGTGGCCACCGCGGCGGCCGTGGCGGCTTGGGATGCGGCCATGTCTGGCTACCCGACGCTGTGGCTGGCCGCCGCGGTGCTGTGCCTGATGTTCGTGTGGATAGACCACATGCACATCCGTGCCAACGACCGGCGCCTGTTCAGCGCGCTGGCCGAGCGTGACTCGCTCATCACGAGCCTGGACCAGCGCGGCGAGCAGCTCACGGCACTGCAGGGCGCGCGTACCAGGCTGCTGGCCAGCATCAGCCACGACCTGCGTCAGCCTCTGCAGGCCGTGCGCCTGTTTGCCGAGGCCTTGCAGGCCCGTCCAGACCCGGCCGACACACAAGCCCCGCAGCGCCGGCAGGACCTGCTGCGCCAGCAGATGCGCGCCGCCGACGACGCCGTGGCCATGCTCGACCAGTTCAGCGAGTTCAGCGCCATCGAGCAGGGCGCGCTGCAGTCGCACTCCGAGCTGCTCGACGTGCGTGACGTGCTCGACGGCGTGGCGGCCACGCTGCAGGCCACGCACCCGCGCGAGGCGCTGTCCGTCACCGTGCACGGCCGCCGGCAATGGCTGCACACCGACCGCACCCAGCTCACCCGGCTGGTGCAGAACCTGGCCGGCAACGCCGCACGCTACAGCCTGGGCGCACGCCCCGGCCAGCGCGCGCGCGTGGTGCTGGCGGTGCGGCCGCACACCGCACCCGACGGTGCGACCGGCCTGGCCATCGACGTGGTCGACAACGGCCGCGGCATCCCGGCCGACCAGCGCGAAGCCATCTTCGAACCCTATGTGCAGCTGGCCGATGCCGCCAGCGGCGCGTCGCGCGGCGGGCGCGGCCTGGGCCTGGCGATCGTGCGTGGCCTGGTCTCGCAACTGGGGCTGCAACTGGCGCCCCTGCGTTCCACCGTCGGCCGCGGCACACGTTTCCGCCTGCTGGTGCCCGCCGCGCAGCGGCGCGAGTGTCCGCCACCGGCTTCGGCCGCGCCGGGCGCACGTCGTGATGACCCGGCGCGGCTGGACGGCTGGCTGCTGGCCCTGCTGGAAGACGAGACGGCGCCGCGCGCGGCGCTGCGCGCGGCGCTGGAAGGCGTGGGTGCGACCATCGTCGACGCGCCCACGCTGGCACAGCTGAAGGCGGCGCTGGACCGCGAACCGCGCTTCCCCGACGCGCTGGTCTTCGATCTCGACCTCGGCCCCGGCCACCCCGACGGCCTGGCGGCGCTGGAGGAGCTGCGCGCCGAATGGGAACTGCAGGTGCCGGCGGTCATCGTCACAGGGCGCATCGCAGTGATGGGCACCGTGCCCATGCCCAAGCGCTGCACCGTGCTGGGCAAGCCGGTGCCGCTGGCGCTGCTGGTGGCCACGCTGCGCCGCCATGCGCCGACTTGATCACGGCACCGGGGCAGGGGGTATCCCACGGGATCATGGGCGCCGTTGTGGCGGTCGGATTCAATGAATTCGACGCTGCCGAGGCGCCGTGGTAAGCAGAAAATGCCCCGCGTCGAACGACAACGAACCAAGGACCCTTCGATGAACAACGCGCTGCGAACCCCCTTGCTCTGCCTGGCTCTGCTGGCCGCGTCGGCCACGAGCCGCGCCGAGGGCTTCGAGCTCATCACCGATGAAGAGGCGCAGCTGGAAGCCCGGGCCGTGGCCGCGGCGCCGCGCGAGGTGCGCACACGCGGCCTGCCCGTCACCAGGCCCGGCCAGCCCGCCATCGAGGTGGTCACGCCCACGGTGGCCGGCAACGCCGTGAACGCGCCGGTGCGCATCGAAGCGGCGTTCAAGCCCGCGCCCGGCACGCGCATCGTGCCTTCGACCTTCCGCGTGCTCTACGGCCTGCTCAAGATCGACCTCACCGACCGGTTGAAGAAGCACGCCGTGGTCACCGAGCAGGGTGTGGTCGTCGACCAGGCGCGTGTGCCGGCGGGCCAGCACCGGCTCATCCTGCAAGTGGCCGACGACCAGGGCAACACCGCCGAACAGGAGCTGCGGCTGCGCGTGGGGGCGGCTTCGTGAAGGCCGCGGCGCGGGCTGCGGCCGGCGCCTGGCTGTGCGCCCTCGCGCTGGCCTGCGCCGAGGCGGCGCCGCCGGCCGCCCCGCCGGGCAGGCCGCAGGTCGCCGAAACCGACATCCAGGCCATGATCGAGGCGCTGATGCCCGCCGCCTCGCGCAGCATGCGTAACCTGGTGGTGCGGCAGAAGGCGGAAGGGTCGGCTGCATCATCATCGTATTCAGCGTCTGCAGCCTCTGGAGCTTCCGCGGCGGCGTCTTCCGACGGCGCGCCGGCAGTGGCGCTACCCGCAAGCGCTGCGGCACCGGTCTCCTCCGCACCCCCCGTCACGCCCGGACGGCCACCGAGCTTGGCGCTGGCCATCCAGTTCGAACCGAATTCGGCTCGTGTGCGGCCGCAGAGCGGCACCGTGCTGGGCAGCCTGGTGGCCGCCATGCAGTCGCCCGAGCTCAAAGGCAGCCGCTTCCTCATCGAAGGCCATGCCGATCCGCGCGGCGGGGCCACGCAGAACCAGCGCCTGTCGCAGGAACGTGCCGATGAGGTACGGCTCTATCTGGTATCGCTGGGTGTGCACCCCGCGCGGCTGCGTGCCGTAGGCAAGGGCGCCAGCGAGCTGGCCGATGCCGGCGACCCGGGCGCGGCCGCGAACCGCCGCGTGCGCGTGGTGACCTTGGAATGAAGGCCCCCGGCCTGCGGCCCCTGGCCTTGCTGGCAGCGCTGCTTTGCACATCGGGCCTGGCCGGCGCTTTCGGGCAGGTACCGCCGGCCGAACGCAACACGCGGCACGCACTGGTCATAGGCATCGGCGAGTACAGCGATCCCGAGATCCCGCGCCTGAAGGGCGCCGTGCACGACGTGGCCAGCGCGCGACGCATGGCCGCGGCGATGGCCATCGCGCCGGCCAACATCACGGTGCTGCGTGACCACGAGGCCACGGCCGACCGCATCCGCGCCGAGATCACGGCACTGAACGGCCGCGTCAGGGATGGCGACCGCGTCTTCGTCTATTACTCGGGCCACGGCACGCGCTGGTACGACCAGAGTGTGAAGCTCGACGGTTGCACCGAAGGCCTCATGGCCAGCGACGGCCGGGTACTGAGCAGCGTCGAGCTCGGCCAGCGCCTGGCGCCGCTGGCGCAGCGCGCCGACAAGATGCTGGTGTTCTACGACGCCTGCTTCTCCGGTGGTGTCGCCGGCGCGCCCTTCCGCACACGCGGCTTCTCGCTGCAGGGCGAACAGATCACGCCCAAGTTCACACGCGCCGGTGCGCCGGAGATGTGTGCCCAGCCCAGCAACTTCCGCACGCGCAGCCTGGCGCTGGTGATGCAGCAGGCGCAGGCCGTGCCGCAGAACGTCGTGCACATCGCGGCCAGCCGGCCCGACGAGGTCAGCTTCGACAGCAGCACCGTCGGCGGCTTTGCCACCGCCGCCTGGCGCGACTGTCTGCTCGGCCAGGCGCAGGACCTGGACGGCAGCGGCGCCATCACCGCCGACGAGGTGACGCGCTGCGCGCAGGCCGAGGTCGACCGCGCGCTGGCCGGGCAGCCGGGCATCCTGGGCCAGCAGATGACGGTGGCAGGCAACGCCGGCTTCGTGCCGGCGTGGATGGGGGCGGACTTCACCAGGCCAGCGGCTCCCGTCGTCACGGCATCCCCTGCCGCGGCGGGCCCCGCCGCGGCGATGCCGCCTGCCGTGGCCGCAGCGGTGGCCGCGCTGACGCCGCCGGGCGTGGCCGTGCAGGTGCCCGCCCCCGCCGCGCCCCTGCGCCGCGCCACGTCGTCCGAGATTCTGGGCGAGGTGCACGGCCAGCGCGACGGCACGCGCCGCATCGTCGCCACCGTGCGCCAGCCGGTGATGAAGATCGGCCGCGACTCGCTGGACATCGACGTCACGCCGCAGCGCGATGGGTACCTCTATGTGGCGATGGCCGGTTCCGACGGCCGGAGCCTGGTGCTGCTCTACCCGAACACGCTGGCCCCAGACAACCGCGTGCGCGCCGGCCAGCGTGTCAGCCTGCCCGGTGCAGCCGGCTGGGAGATCGTCGCCGCCGGCCCGCCCGGCCCCGAGACGCTGCTGGTGATGGTCACCGACGCCCCGCGCGACCTGGGCAGTCTGGTGCAGGAGCGGTCCGGCCCCTTCACCAAGACGCTGCTCGACGCCAGCGGCCGCGCGCGGCTGCAGGAAGTGCTGGGCAACGGCACGCCTGCGGCGGGCTGCGGCCAGCCGGGCGCAGCGCCCTGCTCCGACGCCTTCGGCGCGGCGCTGCTGCGGGTGCAGACGGTGCGGTGAACGTGGCACGGCCGCGGTGATGTGCCGGCGCTGGCGCAGAAGCGCGGCATGCCGGCCTGAAGTCAGCGCGCGGTGAGCGGACCTTCAGGCGTTCAAACCTCCCGCGAGCGCGACGATGGCCGATACCGGCACCGCGCCGGACTGGCGCGCCGTCTCGCGCCCGCCGTGCAGGCGCAACAGCGTCGGAATGCTGCGGATGCCGTAGCGCTGGCTCAGCTGCGGGCTGTCGTCGCTGTTCACCTTCACCAGCAGCGCACGGCCCTGCAGCTGCGCTGCCGCCTGCTTGAAGGCCGGCGCCATCATCTGGCAGGGCCCGCACCAGGCAGCCCAGAAGTCGACCAACACGGGCAGCTTCGTCGCCGCGACGACGGCGTCGAAAGTGTCGTCGTCCAGGTCCAGCGGCTGGCCCGCCAGCAGCGGCTGGCCACACTTGCCGCAGACCGGCGCCTCGTCGATGCGCGCGGCCGGCAGGCGGTTGGTCGCGCCGCAATGTGGACAGGGCAGGTGGAGCTTGGTGTCGTTCATCTGCGTCATGTGGTGGGAGCAGGCGCCGTTTCAAGCGCAGGCGGGACGCCGGCACTGCCGGGCGAGGTCAGTGCCCGGTGGCCCTCTGTTCGCTGCCGTGCATCCGGTGGTGACCGGTCGCTACGGCGTGCAACTGGCCGCACGGGGTGTCGTCGCCCCTATGCTCGCACCCCATGCCCCTGAACCACCGCCTCGCCGCACTGCACCGCCTGCTCATCGTCAGCCTGCTCGGTTTTGCCTCGGGGTTGCCGCTGGCGCTCACCGGCCAGGCGCTGCAGGCCTGGCTGACCGTCGAAGGCCTGAGCCTGGCCACCATCGGCTTCCTCAGCCTGGTGGGCGTGCCCTACACCTTCAAGTTCCTGTGGGCGCCGCTGCTCGACCGTTTCGAGCTGCCCGGTTTCGCCTTCATGGGGCGCCGCCGCGGCTGGCTGGTGTTGACGCAGCTGGGGCTGGCGGGTGTACTGATGCTGCTGGCCGCCACCTCGCCACGCACGGAATTGCGCGCCTTCGCGCTGCTGGCAGTGGGGCTGGCCTTCCTGTCGGCGACGCAGGACGTCGTCATCGACGCCTACCGCACCGAGCTGCTGCCGGCGCCGGAACGTGGGCTTGGCGCCTCGCTCAACGTCATGGGTTACCGGCTGGCGATGATCCTGTCGGGCGGCATCGCGCTGATCTGGACAGACCCGGCACAGGGCGGCGGCTGGACATGGCCGCAGGTCTACCGACTGATGGCGGCGCTGCTGGTGGGTGCTGCGGTGCTCTCGGCGCTGCTGCTGCCGCGGCTGCCCGTTCGCACCACGACGCCGCCGCCCGCGGGCAACGACCTGCGCGGGTTTGCCGCCGTGGTGCTGGCCGTGGTGCTGGGCGCCTTCCTCAGCGACCGCTATGGCGGCGCGGTGGCGCAGGCACTGGTGGGTTCGTGGCTGGCGGCCGGCAGCCTGCCGGCGGTGCTGCAGCAGCGCTGGGTCGACCTGGTGGCGCTGCTGTTGGGCGTGGCCTTCACCTTGCCGCTGGCCGCGTGGGCCGCGAAGCAGGCGCGCTTCGAGACCCTGCTGGGCGGGCTGCGCAGCTACTTCAGCACCGCCGGTGCGGGCGCTTTCCTGCTCTTCATCGTGCTCTACAAGCTGGGCGACGCGTTTGCGGGTTCGCTGCTCACGCCCTTCCTGCTCAAGAGCATGGCCTACAGCCCGGCCGAGGTGGGCGTGGTGAACAAGGTCATCGGGCTGTGGCTGACCATAGGCGGCGCGCTGCTCGGCGGCGCGTTGATGCTGAAGCTGGGGCTGTGGCGTTCGCTGCTGCTCTTCGGCGTGCTGCAGCTGGCCAGCAACCTGGGTTTCTGGTGGCTGGCCACGCTGGGGCCCGAAGGCAAGGGTGTGCTGCCCGGCGCCGTGCTGCCGGCCTTCGACTGGGGTTTTGTCAAGCTGGCGGCGCCGACGCCGGTGGATGGCGGGCTGCTGGCGGTGGTGGCCTTCGAGAACCTGTCGGGCGGCATGGGCACGGCGGCCTTCGTCGCCTTCCTGATGAGCTTGTGCAACCAGCGCTACACGGCGACGCAGTTTGCGCTGCTGTCGGCCTTTGCCTCGGTGGGCCGCGTTTGGGTGGGGCCGCTGGCCGGCGTGCTCGCCGAAAGCATAGGCTGGCCCAGCTTTTTCATCGTCAGCACCGTGCTGGCGCTGCCGGCGCTGGTGATGTTGTGGTGGCTGCGCGCCAGCGTACAGGCGCTCGATGTCGATCCCGCCACACTAGGCCGCAGCGACGACTGAGCTCGCCCGTGCAAGCCCGGAAGGGGTTGCAAGGCTGGCGAAGGCCCGCACGCGACTTCACGCGTGAGGGCTGAGTCCGTGCGGCGACTTCAGGCCGCGAAACTGCAAGCCATCCGGCGCCGCCGGCGGAACCCTCGGCCGCCGGCAGCGGTCTACGCCAGCATTGACCACAATCCAACCCATGCAAGACAACATTTCGCATTCCACCGCCACCTGTGGTTGCGCGTGCACGCTGCACGGCCGGCGCCGCTTCACGGCGCTGCTGGCCGCCGGCGCACTCGCGCCCGTCGCGTTAGCGCAGGCACAGATCCCCGAATGCCGCCGTTCACGCGTGTCGGGGCTGGTGCCGGCCAATCAGGTGGAGGGCACGGCCCAGCAGCAGTACGTGCAGATGCTGCGTCAGGCGCAGGGCCAGGGCGCCCTGGTACCGGCCACGCACCCGCAGATGCAGCGCCTGCGCTACATTGCGCAGCGCATCGTGCCCTACACGACCGAGTGCAACGAACGGGCGGCGCAGTGGCGCTGGGAAGTCAACCTGTTCAACAGCAAGCAGGTCAACGCCTTCTGCATGCCTGGCGGCAAGATCGCGTTCTTCAGCGGCATCCTGCAGCAGCTGCAGCTGAACGACGACGAGGTGGCAATGATCATGGGCCATGAGGTCGCGCATGCGCTGCTGGAACACGCACGCGAACGCATGGCCAAGAGCGGCGGAACCGAGCTGTTCCTGCGCGGCGCCGCGGCGTTGTTCGGCCTGGGCGGTTTGGGCGACCTGGCGGCGCAGGGCGCGACACAGCTGCTGAGCTTGAGGTTCGGCCGCCAGGACGAGTCCGAGGCCGATGCGCTGGGCCTGTTGCTGGCCGCACGCGCCGGCTACGACCCCGGCGCCGGCGTCACGCTGTGGCAGAAGATGGGTGCGGCCACCGGCGGCAAGGCGCCGCCGCAGTGGTTGTCGACCCACCCTGCGGGCGAAACGCGCATACGGGACATCCAGACCAAGCTGGCGCGCGTCCAGCCGATGTTCCATTCCGCTGGCAAGCCCGACAGGCGTTTCCAGCCGCCTGCGGCCTGAGTTCGGCTTGCGGCCCGTTGCTGTTGGTCGCTGGCGTTGGGCGTGCTTGCGTTCGTGGCTGCAGGGCGGCGGCGTCACCTGCGTTCTCCGACCCACCGCGCGGTCGACCACTGTGGCGAATCCACCGCTCTGCCATGAACACCGCCATCGATGACCCACCTGACGGGCGGCCCCGCATGGGGTCTACGCCCGCAGGTGCCACCGCCGCCCTGCGCATCTGCCGGTGGCGTTCATCTGCGCGCGCCACCGCTGCTGGCTGGCCGAGGGTGTTGGGTGGGCTGCGGAGTGAAGTAAAGGAGGAGGCCCGGGCGAAGCCCGGGCCGGGGGACATGAACGCAGCAGCCCACCCAACGGCCTCGGCCTGCGCAGGTGCTGGCGCGCAAGCGGCACGAACGCACTCGCTCGCGATCGACAGCAACGGGCCGAGAGTTGCCACCCCGCCGCTATGATCCGCCGCGTGTTTTCCCGCCCCCTCGGACTGCTGGCCGCCTGCGCTGTGCTCGTGTCGGCCCCGGCCTCGGCCGCGCCGGCGGCCAAGCCACTCGTCTACTGTGCCGACGCCAGCCCAGAGGGTTTCGACCCCGCGCTGTGGGACAGCAGCAGCACCGGCAACGTCACCTCGCAGATCTTCCAGGGCCTGGTGGCCTTCAAGCGCGGCACCGCGGTGCTCGAGCCCCGCCTGGCCACCACCTGGACGGTGAGCCCCGACGCGAAGACCTTCCACTTCACGCTGCGCCGCGGCGTCGCCTTCCACACCACGCCCTACTTCACGCCGACACGCGAGTTCAACGCCGACGACGTGATGTTCACGTTCACGCGGCTCATCGACCCGCAGCAGCCCTTCAACGGCGCCTTCCCGGCCACCTATGTCTACCCGCAGAGCCTGGGGCTGGCGCAGATGATTGCCGGCATCGACCGTGTGGGCGACCACGAGGTGCGCTTCCGCCTGCACAAGGCCAACGTCAACTTCCTGGGTTACTTCGCCAGCAGCTTCGCCGGCATCCATTCGGCCGAGTACGCGGCGCAGCTGCTGAGCGCAAGCCGCGCCAGCGCCATCAACAACCAGCCCGTGGGCACGGGGCCCTACCGTTTCAAGAGCTACCGCAAGGATGACGTGCTGCGCTTGACGGCCCACCCCGCCTACTGGGGCGGCGTGCAGCGCACCGAAAGGCTCGTCTACGCCATCAGCCGCGAACCCAACGTGCGTGTGCAGAAGGTGTCGCGCGGCGAATGCCACGTCGCCGCGGCGATACGCGACGTCGACATCACGGCACTCACCGGCCACCCGCAGGTGGTGGTGCAGAAGATCCAGGCGCTGAACATCAGCTACCTGGCCTTCAACCTGAAGCGGCCGCCGGTGGACAAGCGCGAGGTGCGCGAGGCGCTGGACATCGCCATCGACCGCAACGCGCTCTTCAAGGTGCTGTTCCCGCGGGGTGATGCGCTGCAGGCTGTCAGCGCCTTCCCGCCCGCGGTGCCCGGCTACAACAAGACGCTGAAGAACGAATACAACCCCGAGCGCGCGAAGCAGCTGCTGGCCGCCGCCGGCGTGAAGCGTGAACTGCAAGTCGACCTGTGGGCGCTGCCCATCAGCCGCCCCACCAACCCCAACGGCCAGCTGATGGCGCAGATGATCCAGGCCGACTGGGCGAAGATCGGCGTCAAGGCGCGCATCCTCACCTACGAGTGGGGTGAGTACCTCAAGCGCGCCAACGCCGGCGAACACCATGTCTACATGAGCGGCTGGAGCACCGACCTGGCCGCTGCCGACGAGTTCCTCACCCCCAACCTCACCTGCGCGGCCAGCCGCGGTGGCATCAAGTTCTGCAACGCCGAGTTCGACGCACTGGTGGAAGCCGCACGCGCCGAGGTCAACGAGCCCAAGCGGCTGGCGATGTTCGAGCAGGCGCAGGCCATCTTCAAGCGCGAAAGGCCGTGGATCACGATGGCGCACTCCTCGGTCTACATCCCGCTGCGCAAGGACGTGCAGGGTTTCGTGATGGCGCCCAACGGCAGCGTCGACTTCGAAGGTGTCTACCGGTGAACCCGCTGCCGATGCTGCGCGTCGAGGACGTGGCGGGCCACCCGGGCTTCCGCCGCCTGGACGGCCTGCGCGGCGTGCCCTACGACCTGCGTTACGCCGGCACCAACAACTTCGCCAGCCTGAACCTCTACGGCACGATGGACTGCGCCTGGTTGCGCGCCGAAGCCGCCGCAGGCCTGGAAGCCGCCGCGGCCTGGCTGGCCCGGCAGCGTCCGGGTTGGCACATCCTGGTGCTGGACGCGCTGCGCCCGCAGCGGGTGCAGGAGGCGATCTGGCACGACGTGGCCGGCACTGACATGGAGCACTACTTCGCCAACCCGCACCGCGGCTCGATCCACAGCTTCGGCATGGCGGTGGACGTGACGCTGATCGACCCCCACGGCCGCGAAGCCGACATGGGCAGCGGCTTCGACGAGATGAGCGAGGCCTCGCACCCCGCGCTGCACGCCGAGCACCTGGCCAGCGGCGTGCTGAGCCTGGCGCAGGTGGCCGAACGCGACTGCCTGCACGAAGCGATGGTGCACGGCGGCTTCCACGGCATTCCCACCGAGTGGTGGCATTTTGATTTCGGCGACCGCGAGCGTGTGCGGCGCGAGCTGCCACGGGTGTGGTGAGGGCACAGGCATGACGACGACGAGACGGCAGTTCATGGCCAGCGGCGCGGCCGCGATGGGTGCCGCAGCGACCGCGGTCGCTCCAGGCGGGGCCGCGGCGCAGGCCCCGCCACCCCTGCTGAGAGCGCCGCGCCTGAAGCCGGGCGACACCATCGCGCTCATCAACCCCTCGGGTGCCATCTACGAACGTGCGCCGTACGCCATCGCCACCGAGTCGCTGCAGGCGCTGGGCTTTCAGGTGCGCGAGGCGCCCCACCTGCGTGCGCGCTACGGCCACTTCGCCGGCACCGACGCGCAGCGCGCGGCCGACGTCAACGCCATGTTCGCCGACCCCACGGTGCACGGCATGCTGGCCATGACGGGGGGCTCGGGCGGCAACCGCATGCTGCCGCTGGTGGACTACGCCGCCATCCGCCGCACACCCAAGTTCCTGGGCGGCTTTTCCGATCTCACGGCGCTGATCAACGCCGTGCACGTGCACACGGGCCTCGTCACCTTCCACTGCCCGATGGCGTCCAGCGAGTGGAACGAGTTCAGCATCTCCTGGCTGCGCGGCGCGGTGATGGACGCCCAGGCACTGACGCTGGCCAACCCCAAGGACCGCGACGACAACATCGTGCCCAAGATCGGCCGCATCACCACGCTGCGCGGCGGCCGCGCGCGCGGGCCGCTGGTGGGCGGCAACCTGGCCGTCCTGGCGGCGCTGGCCGGCTCGGCCTACTGGCCGCGTTTCGACGGCGCCATCCTCTTCCTGGAAGACATCAACGAGTACATCTACCGCGTCGACCGCATGCTCAGCACGCTCAAACTGAGTGGCGCGCTGGACCGCGTGGCCGGCGTGGTGCTGGGTGGTTTCACCAACTGCGGCCCGGGCGATGGCAACTACGGCACGCTGACGCTGGACGAGGTCTTCGACGACTACTTCAAGCCGCTGAACGTGCCGGTCTACAGCGGCGCGCTCTTTGGCCACATCAGGCGCAAGTTCACGCTGCCGGTGGGCCTGCCGGTGGAGATGAACGCCGACGCCGGCACGCTGCGTTACCTGCAGCCGGCCGTGGCCTGAGCGCGCGGCCCGCGAAGTTAGAAGCTCGAGCCTGGCTGCAGCAGGAAGGCCGCCTCTTCCAGCGTCGAGCTGCGTCCCAGCAGCGCGTTGCGGTGCGGGTAACGGCCGAAGCGCTCGACGATGTCGAAGTGCTTCTGCGCCCAGTGCTGCGCGTCGGCGAGATCCGGGTGTTCCTCGGCCAGCGCAGTGAAGAGTGCCAGGGACTGGCGCTGCAGCGCCAGGTCCTCGGCATGCTCGAAGGGCAGGTAGGCGAACCAGCGCTGCAGCGGCGTAAGTGCGCGGTCGCCGCCGCCGGCCACCAGAGCCTGCGCGGCGGCCAGCGCCAGGGCGTCACCGGCAAAGGCGCGTGCGCTGTTGCGGAAGGTGTTGCGCGTGAACTGGTCCAGCACGAGGATGCGCGCCAGCGTGCCGGCGGGCGTGGCGTCCCAGGCCTGCAGGCCGCCGGCCAGCGCCGTCTCGATGAGGTCGCCGAAGCGTTCGCGGATCTGGCCGTCGAAGGCCGCGTCCTTGCGGAACCAGGCTTCGCGCGGCGTGGCTGTTGGCGGCTCGCCGAACCAGAAGGCCCGCACCCGGGCGGCGCGGTCGTCCAGCAGGTCCTGCATCTCGGGATGACGACGCAGGTAGGCCGCCACGTAGCTGCAGGTCGGCCGCACACGCAGGCCTTCGTGGCGGGCCCAGGCGAGCGCGGCAGCCACCAGCGCCGCGGCCACGCCCCGGCCCTGCAATTTCGGCGGTACTTCGGTGTGCGGCAGCACCAGCGTGTCGCCCTGGCGGTGGTAGCTGCACAGCGCGAGGTGGCCGTCGACGACGGCGTCGAAGCGCTGATGTTCGGGGTGGTGGTGTACGGTGGTGCTCACCCCGCGAATTGTGTCTCGCGGTGGGCCGGGCTTTGCGTTTACATTGGCTTGCACATGGCCGTGGCGGCCGGTGCGCGGCGCGCCGCCGACGCAAAGCGCGTGGGGGAATCAGCTTGAGCGACGCCTGGTACCTGGAAACCATAGCCGCCGACGGCAGCCACGTCGCGCACGCCATCCGCCGGCTGCCCTTTCGCGTCGGCCGCGACGCCGCCAACGACCTCGTCGTCGCCGCCCGCGGCCTGAGCCGCCAGCACGCCATCATCGACACCAACAGCGCCGGCCGCCTGCAGGTCACCGACCTGGGCAGCACCAACGGCACCTTCGTCAACCGCGAACGCATCAGTGCGACGCGGGTGCTGGCGGGTGACGACGTCATCCACTTCGGCAACGCCGAGTACCGGCTCGGCATCGAGGGCGGGCCCGACAGCGTGGCCAGCGACGACAGCGAGCGCACGATGATCGCGCCGGCCGGGCGCGGGCTTTCGGCCCATTTCGTGCGCCAAGAACGCGAGTTCCTGCAGCTGCTGGCCGGGCGGGGCATCTCGGCGGTGGTGCAACCCATCGTCAGCGCGCTCGACGGCCGGCTCTTCGCCTACGAGCTGCTGGGCCGCAGCACCCACCCCGACCTGCCGGCCTCGCCCATGCACCTGTTCCAACTGGCGGCCATGCTCGGCCGCGAAGCCGAGCTCAGCGGCGCCTTCCGCACGTACGGCGTCGAGCAAATGGCGCCCAGGCTGAAGGGCGCGCGGCTCTTCGTCAACACCCACCCTGAGGAAACCTTCACCGACGGGCTCTTCGACTGGCTGGCACAGTGGCGCGCGCAGCCGGACGCACCGAACATCGTCATCGAGGTGCACGAGACCGCCGTGGTCGAGGTCGAGGCCATGCGCCGCCTGGCGGCGCGGCTGGACGAGATCGGCGTGCCCTTCGCCTACGACGACTTCGGCGCCGGCCAGGCGCGGCTGCGTGAACTGGCCGAGGTGCCGCCCGACTTCGTCAAGTTCGACATGGGCCTGCTGCGCGGCATCGACACCGCCCCCGAAGGCCGCCAGCGCATGGTGCGTGAGCTGGTGCGCCTGGTGCTCGACCTGGGCTCGGTGCCGCTGGCCGAGGGCATTGAGACCGAGCCCGAGGCCGCGGTCTGCCGCGACATGGGCTTCCAGCTCGTGCAGGGTTACCTCACTGGGCGGCCGGTGGCGCTGAGCGCGATCTGACGCGCAACTCAATAGGCGCGGCTTGATCCGCGCGGCGCGATCCGCGCCCGCTGATCAACCCGACACGCGGCCTAGCTCGCACCAGCGCACCAGCGCGCCAGCGTCGCCTGCAGCCGCTCGGCGTCGATGGGCTTGGTGAGGAAGTCGTCCATGCCCGCGCGCATCGCCTCCTCGCGCTCGCTCACCAGCGCCGCCGCGGTGAGCGCAATCACCGGCAGGCGCTGGCCCGCGGCGCGCAGCGCGCGTGTGGCCTCGTAGCCGCTCATGCGCGGCATCTGCACGTCCATCAGCACGGCGTCGAAAGGCCGGCCGGCGGCGGCGGCGGCCTGCACGGCCTGCAGCGCCTCGTGGCCGTCGGTCGCCTGGGCCACCTCCACACCCCAGTGTCCGAGCATGGCCACCGCGATCATCATGTTGACGGTGTTGTCCTCGACCATCAGCACACGCGCGCCGTGCAGGCTGCTGGCTGCAGCCGGCGGCGTGCCGGCAGGCGCGGTTCCGGCCGCCGGCAGCGGCAGCTCGGCCCAGAAGGTGCTGCCCTGTCCCGGCGCGCTGTGCACACCCACCGTGCCACCCATCAGCGCGGCCAGCTCGCGGCAGATCGACAGGCCCAGGCCGGTGCCACCGAACTGCCGGGTGGTGCTCTGGTCGGCCTGCGTGAAGGGTTCGAACAGCCGGGCCTGCGCCTCGGCGGCGATGCCGGGGCCGCTGTCCTGCACCTCGAAGCGCACCCCCGCGGCGGTGGCACCGGCCTGGCCGTCGCCCAGGCGGCGCGCGCGCAGCACCACGCCGCCGGCCGAGGTGAACTTGATGGCGTTGGAAAGGAGGTTGCTGAGCACCTGGCGCAGCCGCAGCGCGTCGCCGCTGACCATGCCCAGCGGCGCGCCGGGCAGTGCGGGCGGGGTCTGCAGCGCGAGCGTGAGGCCGCGCGCCGTGGCCAGTGTGCTGTAGGTGCGCTGCAGCGTCTGCAGCAGCGCGTCGAGGTCGAAGCTGCCGGTCTCGAGCTGCAGCTTGCCCGCCTCGATCTTCGACAGGTCGAGGATGTCCGAGATGATGCCGGCCAGCGACTGCGCGCTCTCGACGATCTGGTCCAGGTACTGGCTTCGGAGGGCAGCGTCGGTGCGCGGGTCCTGCGCCAGCCGGGCCAGGCCGATCATGCCGTTCAGCGGCGTGCGAAGTTCGTGGCTGGTGTTGGCCAGGAAGGCGCTCTTGGCGCGACTGGCGGCCTCGGCGGCGTCGCGCGCGGCGGCCAGCGCCAGCTGCGCCTGGTGGCGCTCGGTGATGTCCTCGACGATCCACACCGTGCCGCCTTCGGCCGGTCGCAGCGGGTCGACGGCGCGGCCGCGGACGAAGGCCAGGAAGGTGCTGCCGTCCTTGCGCCGCGCCTGCCGCTGCACGGCAATGGCTTCGCCGCGCGCCAGCTTCGGGCCCAGCTCGTGGCTCAGCGCCGCGTAGTCCGCTTCGCTGGGCCAGACCACGGTGCCCGGCTGGCCTACCAGCTCACCCGGCGCCCAGCCGTAGAGCTGGTCGAAATGCGGGTTGCTCAGCACGAAGCGGCGGTTCTGCGTCACCGCGATGCCAACCGAGGCGTTGGCCAGGATGGCCTCGCGTTCCAGCTGCTGGCGCTGCGTGGCGCTGATGTCGCGGCCGCTCATCACGAGGTAGTCGTGGCCTTCCATCGCGAAGCGCGCCGCCGAGACCCGCAGCGGAATGGCGTGGCCGTCGCGGGCGACGAAACGCATCGGCAGGTCGGCGGCCACGCCGAACGCCTTCACCTCGCCGATGAAGACCTGGCGCTCGGCAGGGTCGGCCCAGATCCCCATTTCCAGTGAGGTGCGTCCGACGACCTCGTCGGCGCGCCAGCCGCTCAGGCGCTCGAAGCTGGCGTTGACCATGACGTAGCGCCCACTCTCGAGCTCGGTGAGCGTGATGACGTCGGGGCTGGTGGCCACGACATGCGAGAGCAGGCCTTGCGACCGCCGCAGCGCGTCTTCGGCGGCCAGGCGCTCGGTGTCGTCGACATAGATGGCAAGCAAGGCGGGGCCGCCGTCGGTGTCGACGCAGACGCTGGTGGCGCGCACCGACACCGGTCGGCCCTGCACCCACAGCCTGAAGCCGGCCACCGGCAGGCTGCTGCCCGGCGGCTGCGCCTGCAACGCGTCCATGCGCTCGTGCGCGCGCTCGCGTGAATCGCCTTCCTCGTAGCTCAGCAGCAGTTCGCTGCCGACCATGGCCGCCAGGTCGGAAAAGCCGAACAGCGCCAGCGCAGCCGGATTGGCGTCGAGGACCCGGCCGTCGCGGTGCAGCACCAGTGGTGTGGGGATGCAGGAAAACAGGTCCTGGTAGCGCGTCTCGGTGGCCGCCAGGGCGCGCTGCGCGCGCTGGATCACGGTGACGTCGCGCACCACGCCCCAGTAGCCCGCGAAGTTGCCGCGCTCGTCGAAGCGCGGCTCGCCGCTGCTCAGGAAGTCGTGGCTGCGGTCGTGCTCGAAGGTCCAGCGGACCGGCCGGTCGCGGAAGGGCCGGCGCGATTCCATGTCGGCGCGCATGGTGTCCAGCGTGTCGGCATCGCAGCCGAACTGCGGCAGATCCCAGAACGCGTGGCCCAGGCCAGTAGAGGCAGTCAGGGGCGGCAGGGCCTCGTAGGCGCCGGCGAACGCGCGCACGCGGTAAGCGGCGTCGGTTTCCCAGTAGGCGTCGGCAGCCAGCGAGAGCAGGCGGCGAAAGCGGTGTTCGCGCTCGCCCGCGCTGGCCGCGAAGCGCAGCATCACGCGCGAGGCCAGCGCGCCGCAGATCAGCCCGGCCGCGATGCTGGCGAGGTGCGTGCCCAGCAGCACGGCCGCCGGTGGCGCGTCGGGGCCGCCGGTCGGGCCCGGCGCCAGCACGGCAATCAGCAGCACCTGGATCGCCCCCAAGCCGGCCAGCAGCGCGCCGGCCCGCCAGCCACCCGCCAGGCTGGCCATGCAGACCACCAGGCCGACGAGCGGCAGCGCCGGGGCTCGCAGCCCCCAACCCAGCAGCACGCTGGCGCCGCCGACCGTCAGCACGGCGGCCCCGAAAATGGCGGTGACCGTGATGTTCAGCAGCCGGTCGGGCAGGCGCGTGGCTGCCAGCGACACCACCGCCAGCGCGGCCAGGAGCCCGGCCGCCCACTGGCCGCTGTCCTGTCCGCCGGCGGTGGCCGCCAGCATCACGGCGCCGAGCAAGCCGGTGACGGCCACCATCCACAGGTAGGCGCGGGTCATCAGCGGCAGCGCCTGCGGCACGGCAGCCAGGGTCTCGGGGGGCGCTGACGTCACAGGCTGATGCTGGCGCGGCGGCAGGCTCTCAGGCCAGGGGACGCGCCTGCAGCAGCTGCGCCCGCGTGGAGGCCGCCGCGCGGCGCGCAGCGTCGGCCCAGCCGTCGTCCGATGCCGTGCCGGCGTAGAGCACGGCACGTGACGAACTGACGATGACCGGTGCGCCCGGCCGCCAGGCGGCGCGCACGGTGGCCTCGGCATCGCCCCCTTGCGCGCCGATGCCGGGGATGAGCAGCGGCAGCGTGGGTGCCAGTTCGCGCACCCTGGCGACTTCGGCCGGGAAGGTGGCGCCCACGACCAGGCCGATCTGGCCGCCGCGGTTCCACTCGCCGGCAGCGAGCCGGGCGATGTGTTCGTAGAGCAGGCCGCCGCCTTGCAGCCGCTGCGCCTGCAGGTCGCTGCCGCCGGGGTTGCTGGTGCGGCAGAGCAGGATCAGGCCCTTGCCCGTCCAGCGCATGTAGGGTTCGATGGAGTCGCCGCCCATGAAGGGCGAGAGCGTCACGGCGTCGGCGCGGTAGCGTTCGAACGCCTCGCGCGCGTACTGCTCGGCGGTGCTGCCGATGTCGCCGCGCTTGGCGTCGAGGATCACCGGCAAGCCGGGCGCCACCGTCTGGATGTGCGCGATCAGCCGTTCGAGCTGGCCTTCGGCACGCTGCGCCGCGAAGTAGGCGATCTGGGGCTTGAAGGCGCAGACGAGGTCCTTCGTGGCGTCGACGATGCCGGCGCAGAAGTCGAAGATGCGCGCGGGGTCGTCCTTCCACGCGCCGGGGAACTTCGCGGGTTCGGGGTCGAGGCCGACGCAGAGCATCGAGCCGTTCGTAGCCTGGGTGGCCACGAGCTGGGCACGGAAGTCAGGCTTGGCCATGCGGGTCCCCTGGCCACTCGATCAAGCTTCCCGCCACGGAAGCGGCTCTGCCGGGCCGTTGGCGGACGGCCCCCCTGGGGGGTCGCGAGCGCCAGCGTGCTTGGGGGCTCATGGTTTCCAGCGCCGCGCCAGCGGCTCGGCCAGACCCGTATAGCTGGCGGGCGTCATGGCGAGCAGCCTCGTCTTGTCTTCTTCGGGCAGCGCCAGGCCGCGAATGAAACCCTGCATCAGCTCACGCGTGATCGGCTGGCCGCGCGTGAACTCCTTCAACTGGTCATAGGGGTTGGGCAGGCCGTGGCGGCGCATCACCGTCTGCACCGGTTCGGCCAGCACTTCCCAGGCGGCGTCGAGGTCGGCGGCCAGCGCGGCCTCGTTGACTTCCAGCTTGTCCAGGCCGCGGCTCAGGCTGTCGTGCGCCAGCAGCGCGTAACCCAAGGCCACGCCCATGTTGCGCAGCACGGTGCTGTCGGTGAGGTCACGCTGCCAGCGGCTGACCGGCAGCTTGTGGCTCATGTGCGAAAGCAGCGCGTTGGCCAGGCCGTAGTTGCCTTCGGCGTTCTCGAAGTCGATGGGGTTGACCTTGTGCGGCATGGTCGACGAACCGACCTCGCCCTTCTTCAGCCGCTGCTTGAAGTAGCCCAGCGAGACATAGCCCCAGACATCACGCGCCCAGTCGATGAGCAGCGTGTTGGCGCGCGCCACGGCGTCGAAGAGCTCGGCCATGCAGTCGTGCGGCTCGATCTGGATCGTGTAGGCGTTGAAGGCCAGGCCCAGGCGCTCTTCGACGACACGGCGGCTGAAGCCTTCCCAATCGAAACCCGGGTAGGCAGCGACATGCGCGTTGTAGTTGCCCACCGCGCCGTTCATCTTCGCCAGCAGCGGCACCGCGGCGATGCGCTGGCGCGCCGTGGCCAGGCGCGCCGCGACGTTCGCCACTTCCTTGCCCACCGTGGTCGGGCTGGCCGTCTGGCCGTGCGTGCGGCTCAGCATGGGCAGCGCGGCCAGCGTGTGTGCCATCGCGCCCAGTTGCGCCAGCAGCTTGTCCAGTGCCGGCAGCAGCGCCTCGTCGCGCGCGCGCTTGAGCATCAAGGCGTGGCTGGTGTTGTTGATGTCCTCGCTGGTGCAGGCGAAGTGCACGAACTCGGCCGCGGCCTGCAGTTCCGTCTGGTCTTCGAAGCGGCCCTTGATCCACATCTCGACGGCCTTGACGTCGTGGTTCGTCGTGCGCTCGATGTCCTTGATGGACTGCGCGTCGATCTCGTCGAAGTCGGTCACCAGCCCGGCGAGCAGGGCCCGGCTGGCTGCGGACAGCGGCTTGAATTCGTCGAAGCCGGCATCGGACAGCGCGATGAACCATTCCACCTCGACCTGCACGCGGTGGTGCATGAGGCCGAACTCCGAGAGCACGGGGCGCAGCGCTGCCAGCTTGCCGGCGTAGCGGCCGTCCAGCGGCGAAAGGGCGGTGAGGGGCGAGAGGTGCATGCGGGGCGGCCGGGCAGGAAGGGAGGGCTGACGCCACGCCCGCCGCAGGGCCGGCAGCGCGAAGCGCAGTCATCGATTCTAGGTGCCTGCCCCGTCGCCGAGGGCGCGCAGGCGGTGCCGGTTTACCAGCGGATTTCGGCGCGGCAGGTCTCGTCGCCGCAGGCCTCGCAGGCCACTTCGCGCACCTTCGCGCCACGGTGCACCAGCACCTGGAACAGGCGCTCGGCGCGGCCCGCCTGCTCGACCTGCAGCCGCAGCAGCTGATGATGGTGGCCTGCCACCCCAGCGACCTGCGCGCGGCGGCCGCCTGTGGGTTGCGCACGACCTATGTGCCGCGCCCGCTGGAACGTGGCTTCGGGGGCGCGATGGAGCCGCACGACGCAGGCGAGTTCGACCTCGTCGCGCCCGACTTCGTGGCCCTGGCAGCGCAACTCGAAGCGGCGCGCGGCGCCGGCAGCGGCCCGCCAGCTCAGAACAGCAGCGACCACAGCGCCACCAGCCCCATCGCCAGCCCCAGCAGTACGGCGTAGAGCAGCGTCACGACCGCGGCCCGCAGCAGCCGCGGCCAGCGTCGCCCGCCGTAGACGCGGCGCATCGCCGCCAGCGTGTACCAGGGCACGGCCAAGGCGCCGACCAGCACCAGTGCCTTGACGCCGCTGAGCATCAGTGCAAAGGCCAGGAACCAGTAGGCGTGCACGTGCAGCGCAAACACCAGGTGCTCGGTGTAGCGCAGGCGCCGGTTCAGGTAGACGAGCTTCAGCCACAGCGCGAAGCTGGGCAGCAGCAGGAACATCGCTGCGCCGATGTTGCCGATGTAGCGGTCCTTGAACTGGTCCACCGCTTCGGCCACGGCCTTGGGGTCGATGTCCAGGCGGCGCTGCGCACGTTTGCACATCCAGGCCGGGAAGTTGTCGCAGTAGAAGACGCCGTTGCGCAGCCCCATGCCGGTGCCGTCGTCGAAGGTCATGATGGACACATCGGGCTTCTTGCCGCTGGCGACCTCGACCGGCGGCGCATCGAGCTCGACCTGCAGCGCACCCGAGATGCGCAGCGCCAGCAGCATCAGCACGCTGATCGTCAGGTACAGGCGCAGCGGCAGCAGGAAGTGCTTGCGCTGGCCGGCGAGGTACAGGCGCGTCAGTTCACCGGGCTTGAGCAGCAGCAGCTTCAGCGTGCGCCACAGCGCGCCTTCGGTGCTGAGGTAGGCGCCGCCGAACTGCTGCACGAACTCGCCCAGCGTCGGCGGCTTCACGGTCGTTTCCTGGCCGCAGGCGCCGCAGAAGCGTGGCGGCGTGGCGTCGGCCAGGAGCAGCAGCACGGCGCCGCAGTTCGCGCAGGCACGGGGCGGGGTCGGCCTCGGCCCGTTCACAGCAGCAGCGCGGCCAGCGTCACCGCGGCCACCGTCAGCGCCACCAGCGCCAGGTGCACGGCACCCAGCACCACGGCGCGCAGGGCCAGGGCCCACCACGGGCCACCGTAGACACGCCGCATCGCCAGCAGGCCGTACACCGGCATCATCAGCGCGCCGGCCCACACCAGCACTTCCACGCCCAGCATCATCAGCGCGGCCAGCAGGAACCAGAAGGCGTGCACGTGCACTGCAAACACCAGGTGCTCGGTGTAGTGCAGCCCGCGGCGCCAGAACAGCAGCCACAGGCCGACAGCGAAGGCCGGCAGCAGCACGAAGGCCGCGGCGCCGGCGTGGCTGGCCACACGCTCGCTCACCCGCTGCATCTGCATCACCAGGGAGCGCGTGTCGGTGTCGACGCGGCGCTCGATGCGCCGGCACAGCCACGGCGGCAGGTTCTCGCAGTAGAAGCTGCCGTCCTGCAGCCCGGCCTGGCCGAAGCCGAGCTCGATGTGCATCGAGCTCGGCCGTTCGGGCAGGGCCCGCCGCACCTCGGGGTCGTCGAAGTCGACCGCCTCGAGCGAGCCCACCACGCGCATCGTCAGCAGCATCAGCACCGTGATGCTCAGGAATAGGCGTAGCGGCAGCACGTAGTGCTTTCGCCTGCCGGCCAGGTACTGTGCGGTGAGCTCGCCGGGCTGCAGCAGCAACAGCTTCAGCGTGCGCCACAGCGCGCCTTCGGTGGCGAGGTAGGCGCCGCCGATCTGCTGCAGGAACTCGACCACCCTGGGCGGCCTGACGTGCGTTTCCTGCCCGCATTCGGGGCAGAACTTCGGCTGCGCACCGGGGTAGGCGTGGAAGCAGTTCGGGCAGGCCGATGCGGGCGGCGCGGGCGGGGTGGCAGACATCGGCCGCCACGGTAGCGCAAAACCGGGCTGCGCCGGGACGCGGCCGGCAGCCGGGGCGTCAAACCGGGCAGGGCTCAGGCAAAGCCGCCGGCCGCAGCAGGCGGCACTGGTCGCGTGCTCGGATACCGGCTGGTGAGGGGCGCACCCTGGCGCGAACGCAGCGTGCAGATCGGCGAGCAGGTCCACCCCCTGCGCAAGGACTTGCTCAACGGCTACGACCGGTGAAAACTGCGCCCATGACCGCAGCCGATGTTTCACCCACGCCGCTCCTCGTAGTGAACGTCGCCGACGTGCCCGAGACCGTGCAGATGGACGACGCCCACTGGGGCGGCGCCTTCAAGCCGCTGACGCCGGCACTCGACGCTTTAGGCAAGCAGGGCGGCGTGCGCCTGGGCATGAACCTGTCGCGTGTGCCACCGGGGCGTTCGGGCTGCCCCTTCCACGCCCATGCGCGCGAAGACGAGATCTTCTACGTGCTGTCCGGGCGTGGCCTCTTCCGCTATGGCGACACCGTGCGCGAGATCGGCCCCGGCGACTGCATCGCCTGCCCCGCCGGCACCGGCACGGCGCACCAGATCGCCAACCCCTACGACGAGGACCTGGTCTATCTCGGTGTTGGCCTGAACGACCCGCACGAGGTCTGCACCTATCCCGACAGCGGCAAGGTCATGGTGCGCAGCCTGAAGCGCATCGGACTCTTCGAGCCCACCGACTACATGCACGGTGAGCCGCCGCGGCCCAGGCTGCTGGACATGCGGCCGCCGGGGGATGTTCAGCCCTCGGGCGTGAAGTCGCCCTCGGGCCTTCGCCAAGCGTGAGGCTCCTTCCAGAGCCACTCGTCCTGGCTCAGGGCTTGGGCGCGTAGCCCGGCACGCCGAACTGCCACATCAGGAATGCGAAGAGGTCGGCGCGTTCGTCGAAGACCTGGGTCTTGGTGCTGCCGATGCCGTGGCCCGAGTCGTATTCCAGGCGCAGCAGCACCGGTTTGCCGGATGTGCTGGCGGCCTTCAGGCGTGCCGCCGTCTTCGTGCTGTTCCAGACCTCCACGCGCGGGTCGTTGACGCCGTGCGTCAGCAGCACCGCGGGGTAGGCCGTGCCGTCCTGGATGTGGGCGTAGGTGCTCATCGCCAGCAGCGCGCGGAAGCCGGCCTCGGTCTTGCGGCTGCCGAACTCGGGGATGTTGGGCACGCCGTTGGGCGTGGTCTCCATGCGCACCATGTCGAGTGAGCCCACCTCGGGCACCACGGCGGCGAAGAGGTCGGGCCTTTCGGTCATCGCACGGCCCACCAGGATGCCGCCGGCGCTGCCGCCCCAGATGCCCAGGCGCGCAGGCGACGTCCACTTCCGGGCGATCAGCCACTCGGCGCAGGCGATGAAGTCGCGCCAGGTGTTGGGCTTCGTGGCCTGCTTGCCGGCTTCGTGCCATTCCCGCCCGAAGACGCTGCTGCCGCGGGGGTTGGCCACGGCAAACACGCCGCCGGCGCCCATCCAGGCCAGGCGGCCGATGCTGAAGAACGGTTCTTCGGTGACGCCATAGCTGGCGTAGCCGTAGAGCAGCGTCGGGTTGCGGCCGTCGAGCTGGGTGCCCTGCTTGTGGATGATCGACATCGGCACCAGCGCGCCGTCGTGGCTCTTCACCATCACCTCGGTGGCCACGATGTCCGCCGGCGCATCAAAGGGCCCGGCGGGCTGCAGGCCGGTGTTGGCCACGCTGCCGTCGGCGGCCACGGCGTAGACCTGGCGTTCACGTGTCCAGCTCTGCAGGTCGATGAGCACGCCGGGCAGGTCGGGCTGCGCGCCGGCAAAGCCGTAGGCGCCCAGCACCGGCAGCTGCACTTCCTGGGGCGTGGCGCCGTCGGCGTAGGCCAGCTTCAGCAGGCGCTGCACGTTGCCGTCGCGGGCTTGCAGGTACAGGGCATCCTGCGCGGCCGCGATGTCCGTCAGCACACGTGCGCTCTCCGGCACCAGCACCTGCGCGGTGGCGGGGTCGAAGCTCGAAAGGCGCCCGGCCAACAGTTGATAGCGCGACGCGCCCTTGAAGCTCAGCGCGTAGACGCGGTCGCCCTGCAGCGCCAGGGCGGTGATGCCGTCGGCCTTGGTGAAGAGTGGCTTCCACGCCGGCTTGCCGGCCTGCAGCGCCGCCAGCGTGCTGTGCCAGGCGGCGAACTCGGATGACACGCCGTCGATCGCGCGCGCGATCACGCGCCCGTCGGGCAGCACCTGCACGATGGGGAACTCGGTGGCCGGCATCACCACCGCGCCGGCGTCGCCGGCACGCAGGATGCGGCGGATGTCCTTCTCGCCCGCGCCGGGTCGCATCAGGCCGACCATGCTGCGCATGTACTTGTGTGTGGCCGGCGCGCCCCTCTTTAGCGGCTGCGTGCGGGTGACGAAGAAGTGCCGGCTGTCGGGCGTCCAGCCGATGTAGCCAGTCAGCACGCGCGGCAACTCGGGGCCAACCTGACGGCCGGACTCCGTGTCCAGCACGCGTAGCAGCGCGTCCTCGTAACCCGCGGCCGAGACACCCAGCGCCACCCAGCGCCCGTCGGGCGAAGGCGTGAAGTAGTTGATGGCGTGCGGCTTGCCGGTACGCTTCCTCAGCGCCTCGGGGTCGAAGAGCAGCTGCTCGGCGCCCTGCAGGCCACGCCGCAGGTAGAGCTTGAACTGGTCGTCGTCGACCCCGCGCTTCTCGTAGAAGTACAGATCGCCGGCCAGCCGCGTGACGCTGCCCACGCGGCCGGGCGCGGCGCTGTCGTAGCGCTCGAGCTGCGCGCGAAAGTTGTCGCGGCCGCTGATCGACCGCAGCGTGGCGTGCGCGGCGTCGCTGTGCGCCTTCATCCACGCCGCCACGGCCGGCGTCCTGGTGTTCTCGAAGTCGCGGTAGGGGTCGTTCACCGTCGTGCCGAAGAAGGTCTCCGGCACGTTGCGTACGGGGGCGACCGGCAGCTCGGCCGCACTGGGCTGGGCGCCGGCGCTGCCGGCCGCGAGCAGGGTGCAGGCCAACAGCTGTGCGGTCAGGCGGGTAAGGGCTTGGGGCTTCATGGGCGTGGGCTCGGGCTGCCCGGTGGGGCAGTGCAAGATGCTAGCGGGACGCAGACTGCGCTGGCCAGACGGTGCCGCTGCCGACCGTGGTCTTGCATCCCCAGGCGCTATGCTCCCCGGCCTTGCCAGCCCTGGAGTGCCGACGCATGAGCGCCGATGCCGTCACCGAAACCCTCGCGCGTCTGAACGTCGGCACGGCGCTCGAGCTGGCGCGTGTGCGCGCCACGCGCGTGAACCAGCCCGCGGTGGCGCGGCGCGTCGCCGGCCTGAACGGCAGCCGCTCGGTGAAGAAGGTCTGGCAGGCGGCCTGGCTGGTGAAGGCCATCCAGTGCATGGACCTCACGACGCTGGCCGGCGACGACACGCCTGGCCGCGTGCGCCGGCTGTGCGCCAAGGCGCGTGCACCTCTGCGTGCCGATCTGCTGGCAGCGCTGGGCCTGCCGTCGCTGCGTGTGGGCGCGGTCTGCGTCTACCACGAGATGGTCGCCGAGGCGGTGCAGGCGCTGCAGGGCAGCGGCATCCCGGTGGCGGTGGTGTCGACGGGTTTCCCGGCCGGGCAGACGCCGATGGAAACGAAGCTGCGCGAGATCGAGCTTTCGGTGGCCGCCGGCGCGCAGGAGGTCGACATCGTCATCAGCCGCCGCCACGCGCTGACCCACGACTGGGCCGCGCTCTACGACGAAATCGTCGCCTACCGGCAGGCCTGCGGCAACGCGCACCTGAAGACCATCCTGGCCACCGGCGAACTGCAGACGCTGGAGAACGTGGCCCGCGCCTCGTGGGTGGCGATGATGGCCGGCGCTGACTTCATCAAGACCAGCACCGGCAAGGAAGGCGTCAACGCCACGCTGGACGTGTCGCTGGTGATGGTGCGCGCGATACGCGACTTCCAGGCCGAGACCGGCCAGGTCGTCGGCTACAAACCTGCGGGCGGCATTGCGACGGCCAAGGCGGCGCTGCAGTACCTGGCGCTGATCAAGGAAGAGCTGGGTGATCGCTGGCTGCAGCCCGGCCTCTTCCGCTTCGGCGCCAGCAGCCTGCTCACCGACATCGAGCGCCAACTGGAACACCACGTCACCGGCCACTACAGCGCCGCGCACCGGCACGCCATGCCGTGAGCCCACCCACCGCCATGCCCACCCTGCAAGACATCCTCGCCACCATGGACTACGGCCCCTCCCCCGAAAGCGCCGACGTGGCCCAGGCCTGGCTGGTGCGCCATGAGCGCCGCTTCGGCCACTTCATCGGCGGCGGCTGGGTTGCGGGTGCGTCGCACTTCGACAGCGTCAACCCGGCCGCCTTGACGAGAGAAGGCCAGGTGCTGGCCGCCGTGGCGCAGGGCGATGCGCAAACCGTCGACGCGGCCGTGCAGGCCGCCGCCGCAGCGCTGCCAGCCTGGCGCGCCCTGGGCGGCCACGGCCGCGCGAAGCACCTCTATGCGCTGGCGCGCGCGCTGCAGAAACACGCGCGGCTCTTCGCGGTGCTGGAGACGCTGGACAACGGCAAGGCCATCCGCGAGACACGCGACGCCGATGTGCCACTCGCGGTGCGCCACTTCTACCACCACGCCGGCTGGGCGCAGCTGCTGGCGCGCGAGATGCCTGGGCACGAGGCTCTGGGCGTCGTGGGCCAGATCGTCCCCTGGAACTTCCCGCTGCTGATGCTGGCCTGGAAGGTGGCGCCGGCGCTGGCGTGCGGCAACACCGTGGTCTTCAAGCCTGCCGAGCAGACGTCACTGACCGCGCTGCTGTTTGCCGAGGTCTGCCAGGAAGTGGGCCTGCCCGACGGTGTCTTCAACCTCGTCAGCGGCGACGGTGCCGTGGGCCAGGCGATCACCGCGCACCCGGGCGTCGCCAAGATCGCCTTCACCGGCAGCACCGAGGTCGGCCGGCTCATCCGCCAGGCCACCGCCGGCAGCGGCAAGAAGCTGAGCCTGGAACTCGGCGGCAAGGGCCCCTACCTCGTCTTCGCCGATGCCGACCTCGACGCCGCCGTCGAAGGCCTGGTCGACAGCATCTGGTTCAACCAGGGCGAGGTCTGCTGCGCCGGTTCGCGCCTGCTGGTGCACGAGGGCACGGCAGGGGTCTTCCTGGCCAAGCTGAAGGCGCGCATGGCGAAGATCCGCGTCGGCGACCCGCTGGACAAGAGCACCGACATGGGTGCGCTGATCGACCGCACGCAATGGCAGCGTGTGCACGGTTTTGTCGAGCGCGCGCGCGCCGAAGGTGCCGAGGTCTTCCAGGCCTGCGCCAACACATTGCCTGCGGGTGAACACTGCTACTTCCCGCCTACGCTCGTGACCGGCGTCGACACCGCCAGCGAGATCGTGCAGCAGGAGGTCTTCGGCCCCGTGCTGACGGTGCAGACCTTCCGCACGCCGGCCGAGGCGGTGGAGCTCGCCAACAACACCCGCTTCGGCCTGGCCGCGTGTGTGTGGAGCGAGAGCATCACGCTGGCGCTGGAGGTCGCGCCACGCCTGAAGGCCGGCGTGGTGTGGGTGAACACAGCCAACCAGTTCGACGCCGCCTGCGGCTTCGGCGGCGTGCGTGAATCGGGCTACGGGCGGGAGGGCGGGCGCGAAGGCCTGCGTGAATACCTGAAGCCTGTCGCCGCGGCGAAGGCGGCAGCCAAGGCCGGCAAGCCCGCGACGGCTGCCGACACACGCGGCGCCGTCGTGCCTGCAGATC
Organism: Rubrivivax sp.; assembly: GCA_030653505.1. Taxonomy (GTDB): domain Bacteria; phylum Pseudomonadota; class Gammaproteobacteria; order Burkholderiales; family Burkholderiaceae_C; genus Rubrivivax. Next base: position 8,067 of record JAURZK010000096.1, on the reverse strand, counting down.
CGAATGCCATCGACCGCACCGCCAAGCTCTACATCGGCGGCAAGCAGGTGCGCCCCGACGGCGGCTACAGCCGCGAGGTCTGGGCCGGCAAGCGCCTGCTGGGGCTGGTGCCCGAGGGCAACCGCAAGGACATCCGCAACGCGGTGGAAGCCGCGCGCGCCGCCGCCGGCTGGGAACGCCAGAGTGCGCATGGTCGCGCCCAGGTGCTGTACTACCTGGCCGAAAACCTGCAGGCCCAGCGTGCCCGTTTCATCGACACACTGGCGCCTTTCAGCAGCGCGAAGGCCGCGGCGGCCGAGGTGCAGGCCAGCGTCGAGCGTCTGTTCGACTTCGCGGCCTGGGCCGACAAGTACGACGGCGCGGTGCACCAGCCGCCGATGCACGGCGTGACCCTGGCCCTGCACGAGGCGGTGGGCAACATCGCCGTGATCGCCGGCGACGACGCACCGCTGCTGGGCCTGATCGCGCTGGTGGCACCGGTCATGGCGATGGGCAACCGGGTCGTGGCGGTGCCCTCGCGTCGCCAGCCGCTGGTGGCGGCCGAGCTCTACGCCGTGCTGGAGACGAGCGACGTGCCGGCAGGCGTTCTCAACCTCGTCACCGGCGATGCCGATGCGCTGGCCGACACGCTGGCCGCGCATGCGGAAGTGGATGCGCTGTGGTGGCCGACCGCCACGCCGGCGCAGTGCCAGCGGATGGAAGCCTTGTCGGTGTCGAACCTGAAGCGCACCTGGGTCGGTGCCGGCGCCGCAGCGGCGCTCGACGACCCGCGCGCGCTGCTGGAGCAGGCGGTGCAGGTGAAGAACGTCTGGGTGCCTTACGGCGTGTGAGCCTGCTGTTCAGTTGCCGATGGTCTCGGCGATGAGGGGCCAGGTTGCCGGCGCCACGTCGGCCATCGGCATCGCGCGCTGCACTTCGGCCACCGCGGCGTCGGCCGAGGCTTCGTCAGCCGCGTGCACGAAAACCAGGGGCTCGCCAGCGGCCAGCCAAACGCCAGGCCCGGCCACGGCAGACAGGCCCACCCGCAGGTCGACCGTATCCCCCGGCCGCGCCCGTCCTCCGCCCAGCGCCACCACGGCCCAGCCGAGTGCACGCACGTCGATGTCGCCGACGTAGCCTGCGCGCAGCGCGGGCACCGGCCTGCGTACGGGTGCCACGGGCAGTTTTGCGTCGCCGAACACGTCCCGCGGCCCACCCAGCGCCGACACCATGCGCGCAAAGCGCTCTGCCGCAAACCCGCCGTCGAGCACCTGCGTGGCCATCGCCGCGCCGGCTTCGGCGCTGGCGGCCAGGCCGCCCAGCTGCAGCATCTCGCCGGCCAGCGCCAGCGTCAGCGCGTGCAGCCGCGGCTCGCGTGCGGCGCCGCTCAGGTAGTCCAGCGTCTCCTGCACTTCCAGTGCGTTGCCGGCCGTGTGGCCCAGCACCTGGTTCATGTCGGTGATGAGTGCCCGCGCCGGCAGCCCTGCGCCGCGCGCCACGTCGACGAGTGAACGTGCCAGCACACGCGCCTCGTCCAGCCCGGGCAGCATGGCGCCGCTGCCGACCTTGACGTCGAGCACCAGGCCCTGCAGCCCGGCGCTGAGCTTCTTGCTCAGGATGCTGGCGGTGATCAGCGGCACGCTCTCGACCGTGGCCGTGACGTCGCGTATGGCATACAGCCGGCGGTCGGCCGGCGCCAGCGTGGCGCTGGCGCTGACGATGGCGCAGCCCGCGTCGTGCAGCGTGGCCAGCAGGCGGTCGTGCGGCGGGTCGACCGTGTAGCCGGGCAGCGCTTCCAGCTTGTCGAGCGTGCCGCCGGTGTGGCCCAGGCCGCGGCCGCTGACCATGGGCACGACGCCACCGCAGGCCGCGACGATGGGCGCCAGCATCAGGCTCACCTTGTCGCCGACGCCGCCGGTGGAGTGTTTGTCGAGGATGGGACCGTGCAGGCCACTGGCGGCCCAGCGCAGCACGTCGCCCGAGTGCGTCATCGCCTGCGTCAACGCCACGGTCTCTTCGCGGTTCATGCCGCGCAGCACGATGGCCATGGCCAGCGCGGCGGCCTGGCTGTCGCTCCAGGCGCCGGTGCCTTGCGGGTGCGCCAGGCCGTGCACGAAGGCCTCGATCTGCGCCGTGCTCAGCACGCCGCCGTCGCGCTTGGTGGCGATGACGCGGGTGGCGGGGTCCATCTTCATTCGATGCCGCTGCGCCCCGTGGGCGCGCTTCGATGACTGACAAGGCCCAGCTTCCCGCCGCGGGACCGGCTTCGCCGGGCCGCTGGCGGACGGCCCCCCCGGGGGGTAGCGAGCGCTAGCGAGCTTGGGGGTCTCATTCCACCCGCATGATGCGGTTCAGCGGCCCCGGCGCCAGCGTCGGGTTGGCCTTCACGAAGAGCTCCAGCGCGTCGACGTCCATCATGCCGGTGCGGCGGTCGCGGCCCTGGCGCAGCACGGGGAAGTTGTCGCCGCCGCCGCCGAGGAAGCTGTTGACGGTGATGCGCACGTCGGCCGCCGGATCCAGCGGCTGGCCGTGGATGCGCACGCTGCCGGGCACGACACGCTGGCCGATGGGCGCCTTGCCGTCCCAGCTGTAGCTGAAGCCCTGGCTGACATGCAGCACGCGGCCGCCGTCGCTGCGGTTGGACCACTGCTCTTCCAGCAGCTGCAGCAGCTGCGCGCCGCTGAGCGTCATCGTCATCAGGTTGTTGTAGAAGGGCTGTACCGCGAACAGGTCGGCGTAGCGCACCAGGCCATCGGCCGGCATGTCCAGCGCGGCGCGGATGCCACCCGGGTTCATGAAGGCCACCACCGCGCCGGCGTCGCGCGTGGCGGCCAGTTGCGCGTCGGCGATGACCTGGCCCAACGGGTTCTCGCCGGCGGGGTTGTTCTGCCGCGGCAGCGGCGCGCCCAGGCGGCCCACGACGCGGCCGGCCAGCGGTGCGGCCAGCTTCTCGTAGGCGGCGATGAGTTCGGTCTGGCGCGGGTCCTTCATGAAGCTGGTGGTGCGCACGATGACGTTGTCGGCGGTGGCGCTGATGACGTCGCGTGTGCTGCGGTCGAGCACGAGGTCGATCTCGGTGACGATGGTGCCGTACTTGTCGCCGCTGGTGACCAGGCGGCCGTCGATGCGGCAGTTGTAGGCGCGGTGGGTGTGGCCCGTGACGACGGCGTCCACGGCCTTGTCGAGCCTCTTGACGATATCGACGATGGGGCCGCTGATGCCCGGGCATTCGTTGTAGTCCCCGGTGGGCACGCCGCCTTCGTGGATGAGCACGACGATGGCCTGCACGCCCTGGCGCTGCAGCTGGGGCACCAGGCGGTTGACGGTCTCGGCTTCGTCGTCGAAGCGCAGGCCGACGACGCCCGAGGGCGCCACGATGGCCGGCGTGCCCTTCAGCGTCAGGCCGATGAAACCCACCGGTAGGCCTTCGAAGGTCTTCACGAAGGTCGAAGGCAGCAGCGTCCGGCCCGTCTTCACGTCGATGGTGCTGGCCGCGAGGTACTGGAACTTCGCGCCGGCAAAGGGCTGCGGACCCTTGCAGCTGTCGGGCGTGCAGCCGCCGTTCTGCATGCGCAGCAGCTCGGCCGCGCCCTTGTCGAACTCGTGGTTGCCCACGGCGCTGGCCTCCAGGCCCATCAGGCTCAGCGACTCGATGGTGGGCTCGTCGCGGAACAGCGCGCTGAGCAGCGGCGTGGCACCGATGAGGTCGCCCGCGGCCACGAAGACGTGGTTCGGGTTCTTGGCGCGGATCTGCGCCACCGCGGTGGCCAGGTGCTCGGCACCGCCGGCCGGCACCGGCACCAGCGTGCCCGCGGCGTCGCGCACGCGGATGCCGCCCTGCGGCGGCCTGAGGTTGCCGTGGAAGTCGTTGATGGCCAGCACCTTGACCTTCACGGGCCCGGCCGGCGGCGTGACGGCGCAGCCTGTCAGTAGCGCAGCGGCCAGGGCAGCCAGCGCCAGGCGCGGACCGTAACGCAACGGGTTCTTCATCGTCATCTTCAGATCTCCAGGGCCTGCACCACGGCGGCCAGGGTGGCGACGGCGCGGTCGCTTGCGGAATGGGCGGTGGCCAGCGTGTGGGCGTGGCTGAGCACCTCGCTCTCCATGCCCGCGGCCATGTTGGTCATCATCGACAGTGCCAGCACCTTCAGGCCGGCGTGGCGCGCTGCGATGGTTTCGGGCACCGTGCTCATGCCCACGGCCTGCGCGCCGAAAGCCCGCAGCATGCGGATCTCGGCCGGCGTCTCGAACTGCGGGCCCAGCACCCAGGCGTAGATGCCCTCGTAGAGCGCCGTGCCCATCGCGGCGGCGGCGGCCTTGGCCTGTGCACGCAGCGCGGGGTCGTAAGCGGCCGACATGTCCTGGAAACGCTTGTCGCCGGGTTCACCGATGAGGGGCGAGCGTTGCACGACGTTGAGGTGGTCGGTGATCAGCATCAGCTCACCGGGGCGCATGTGGGCGTCCATGCTGCCGGCAGCGTTGGTCTGCAGCAGCAGTTTGACGCCCCAGGCGGAGAGGCTGCGGATGGCGCCCAGCATGCCGTCGGCGTTGCCTGTTTCGTAGGCGTGTTTTCGGCCGGCCAGCACGGCCACGCGTTTGGCGCCGACCGAGCCTGCCCGCACCAGGCCCTGGTGCCCACCGACGGCCAGCCCCGGAAAGGCCGGCAGCTCGGCGTAAGGCACATCGCTGCCGCCCTGCACCTGCTCGGCAAAGGGCCCCCAGCCCGAGCCCAGCAGCACGGCGATGGCGGGCGCCGGGCCGAGCAGCCGCTGCAGCGTGGCGGCGGAGATGGCGACGTCGTGGGCGAGGGTCGGGCTCATGGGTTCAGGTGCTCGGGGCCGAAGCTGTGCGGCAGCAGGCCGCCCAGCGTAAACGTGGCGCGATGGCCCTCGAGGTCGGCCACCCACACGGGGCAATCGTCAGCGGCAAACTCGCGCAGCTTCTGGCGGCAGCCACCGCAGGGCGTGACCGGCTGCGGCGCCACCGCGCACACCGCCACGGCCATGGCACGTGTGCCTCCGGCCATCACCATCGCCGAAAGCGCCGAAGCTTCGGCGCACCAGCCCTGCGGGTAGGCCGCGTTCTCGATATTGCAGCCGGCGTGCATGCGGCCCTGCTCGTCGAGCACCGCGGCGCCGACGGCGAAGCGCGAATAGGGCGCATGCGCCATCGCACGTGCAGCGCGGGCGGCGGCGATGAGGGCGTCGCGGTGCTCGTCGGGCTTCATGCGGCGGTGTTGAAGGCCACGTCCTCGGCCGTGGCCGTGCTGTTCTTGCGGTCGGGGTAGCTCAGCCAGGTCATCGCGATGTTCAGTTCCCGAATCACGTTCTCGGGGGCGATGGTCACGCCGTCGTCGAGTTCCATGCTGCCGGTGGTGTGGGCGTCGCTGACCAGGGTCAGGTCGTAGCCCCGTTCCAGCGCTGCATAGGCGGTGGCGCGGATGCACCAGTTGCTCGAGGCGCCGGCCAGCACGATGCGCGTGGCGCCCAGGCGACGCAGTTCGTCCTCGAGCGTCGTCTGCTCGAACGACGAGTTGAACTGCTTGTGGATCAGCGGTTCGCCGGGCACTGGTGCCAGGTCCGGCACCCACTGCCAGGGCGCGCTGCCGCTGGGCAGTTCCTCGCTGGCATGCTGCACCCACAGCACCGGCACGCCCTGTGCGCGGGCGCGCTCGACGGTGCGCGCAACCCGGCCGATGGCCCGTCCGGCGTCCCAGGCTTCGGCCATCACGCCGACCTGCACGTCGACGACCAGCAGCACCGTCCTGTCGCCTTCACGCACCGTAGCCATCGCGATCACCTCCGTTGGGTTCCGTGGATGCACACACGCGCCGCAGCCTAACGTTCCTTGACATAGGGCCTGCCCAGCGCCGCCGGCGCCACGCTCTTGCCGATGAAACCGGCGAGCAGCACGACGGTGAGGATATAGGGCAGTGCCTGGATGAACTGCACGGGCACGGCGCCGATGAGTGGCAGCTCGGCGCCCTGCATGCGTATCGACACCGCGTCGAGAAAACCGAACAGCAGGCAGGCCCACAGGGCACCCACCGGGTGCCACTTGCCGAAGATCAGCGCCGCCAGCGCCATGTAGCCGCGGCCGGCGGTCATGTTGGGGATGAAACTCGGGTTCTGCGCGATCACCAGGTAGGCGCCGGCCAACGCGCTGAGCACGCCGTTGAGCGCCAGCGCCTGGTAGCGCAGCAACTTCACGCTGACGCCCGCGGCGTCGACCATGGTCGGGTTCTCACCGGCGGCGCGCAGGCGCAGGCCGAAGCGGGTGCGGTAGAGCAGCCACCAGACGAAGGCCACCAGCGCCAGCGTGCCGTAGACCATCAGGTTGTGGCCGAAGAAGGCCAGCGAGAGCGCGGTGCCGACCAGCGGAATCTGTGCCACGACGTCACCCGCGCCGATGAACCAGCGTGACAGGCGCACGGCCTCGGGCACCGGCGGCGTCTGCCCGCCCTGCGCAAACCAGGCGATGCCCAGCACCACGGAAAGCCCCGCGGCGGTCATCGTGATGGCCATGCCCAGCACCACCTGGTCGCCGGTATGGCTGACGCAGGCGTAGCCGTGCAGCATCGACAGCGCCACGCCCACCACCAGCGCCGCCAGCAGTGCCAGCCCCAGCGAGCCGCTGACGACACCGACGGCTGCGGTAGCAAAAGCCGTCATCAGCATCTTGCCTTCGAGGCCGAGGTCGATGACCCCCGAGCGTTCGCACAGCACGCCGGCCAGCGCACACAGGATGAGCGGCACCGATACGCGCAGCGTGCTGGCGACGATGGTGCCGACGAAGACCTCATCCATGGCGGCCCCCGCCGGCGAAGCGCCACACCTTGAACAGCGCCGGCGCCGCCACCTGCGCCATGGCGCCGGCGAACAGCACGACCAGGCCCTGCAGCATGAACACCATGTCGCGCGAAAAGCCGTTGATCTCGAAGGCCAGCTCCGAGCCGCCCTGGTAGAGCGCGCCGAAGAGCAGCGAAGCCAGCACGATGCCCAGCGGGTGGTTGCGCCCGATCAGGCTGACGGCGATGCCGGCGAAGCCCGCGCCGGCGACGAAGTCGGGCAGCAGGCGGCCATGCACGCCGGCGATCTCGTTGACGCCCACCAGCCCGGCAAGGGCGCCCGAAGCGGCCATCGAGGCGACGATCAGGCCCTTGGGCCGGATGCCGCCGTAGATGGCCGCATCGGGCGCGAAGCCCACGGCACGCAGCGCATAACCGCCGCGCGTCTTCCACAGCGCCAGCCACACCAGCAAGGCAGAAAGCACCGCCAGCAGCACCGTCAGGTTCAGCGGTGTGCGCGGCCATTCGATGCCCAGCCAGCCCAGCGCCTCGTGTACGCCCGGTAGATGCGCCGATTCGCCGAAGGCACGGCTCTCGGGGGTCATGTTGCCCGGCTCCTTCAGCTGGTTCACCAGCAAGTAGCCCAACAACGCCGACGCGATGAAGTTGAACATGATGGTCGTGATGACCGTGTGGCTGCCGCGCCAAGCCTGCAGCGCACCGGGGATGGCCGCCCACACCAGGCCGAAGACCGCCGCGCCCAGCACCATCAGCGGCAGCATCACAGCGGCAGGCAGGCTGTCGCTGAAGCCCAGCGCCATCAGCCCGGCGCCCAGGCCGCCCATGATGGCCTGGCCTTCGCCGCCGATGTTGAAGAGCCCGCCGTGGAAGGCCACGGCGACGGCCAGACCCGTGAAGACGAAGGTGGTGGCGTAATAGAGCGTGTAGCTGATACCGGCCTGCGAGCCGAAGGCGCCCTTGACCAACAGCGTGAGTACCTGCCCCGGCTCGAAGCCCACGAGGGTGACGACGATGCCTGCCACCAGCAGTGCGATGCCGAGGTTGACGGCGGGCAGTAGCGCCACATCCATCCATCGCGGCAGTTCGACGGACCGGCTCATTTCTGCACGCGGAGGACCGCTCTCGGCCCGTTGCAGACATTCGTGAACGTCTGCTTTGGCGCGTTGACTGTGGTGGCGGCAAAGGGCTGTCCGGGCGGGGCACGGCGGGCGACTGAAGCGGCCTTCGCTTCGCTCAGGCTGCCCTGCGGTGCTCGGGTCCATGGCCCGGCGCATAACTCG
>JAURZK010000157.1 GCA_030653505.1 Rubrivivax sp. | reverse complement strand
CGCAGTACCGTGAACTGGCCGCCTTCGCGCAGTTTGCTTCCGACCTGGACGCCGCCACGCGCAAGCAGCTCGACCGCGGCGCGCGTGTCACCGAACTGCTCAAGCAGGCCCAGTACAGCCCGCTGCCCATCAGCCTGATGGCCGCCACGCTGTACGCGGTGAACAAGGGTTACGTGGACGACCTCGACGTCAAGAAGGTCCTGCCTTTCGAGCACGGCCTGCACCAGCACCTGAAGAGCAGCCACGCGGCGCTGCTGGCGAAGCTGGAAAACGACAAGGCGATGGACAAGGGCGCGGAAGAAGAGCTGGCCGGCGCGATTGCGGCGTTCAAGAAGTCCTTCGCCTGACCGCGTCCCCAGCCTGACCTGAAGGAGCCCAGACCATGGCGGTCGGCAAAGAAATACGCGGCAAGATCAAATCGGTGGAGAACACCAGGAAGATCACCAAGGCCATGGAAATGGTCGCCGCCTCGAAGATGCGCAAGGCGCAGGAGCGCATGCGCGCGGCCCGGCCCTACGCCGACAAGATCCGCAACATCACGGCCCACCTGTCGGGGGCCAACCCCGAGTACCGCTCGCCGTACATGCGCGACGTGACCAAGGCGGGCGGCGCGACGAAAGCCGTGGGCTTCATCGTCGTCACCACCGACAAGGGGCTGTGCGGTGGCCTGAACACCAACATCCTGCGCATCGTGACGCAGAAGATGAAGGACGTGCAGACGGCCGGCGGCACGATCCAGGCCGTGGCCATCGGCAACAAGGGCTACGGCTTCCTGAACCGCATCAGCGCCAACGTCATCAGCCACGCCACGCAGCTGGGCGACGCCCCGCAGCTCGACAGGCTGATCGGGCCCGTGAAGGTGATGCTCGACGCCTTCACTGGCGGCAAGCTCGACGCCGTCTACCTGTGCTACACGAAGTTCATCAACACGATGAAGCAGGAACCGGTGGTCGAGCAGCTGCTGCCGCTGGCCGCGGGACGGCTGGAACAGACCGCGGCCGAGAAGAAGCAGTACGGCTGGGACTACATCTACGAGCCCGATGCGCCCACCGTCATCGACGACCTGCTGACGCGTTACATCGAAGCCCTGGTGTTCCAGGGCGTGGCCGAGAACATGGCCAGCGAGCAGAGCGCGCGCATGGTGGCCATGAAGGCCGCCACCGACAACGCCGGCACGCTGATCGGCGAGCTCAAGCTCATCTACAACAAGACCCGCCAGGCCGCGATCACGAAGGAACTGTCCGAGATCGTCAGCGGCGCTGCCGCCATCAGCGGATAGATACGCACAGCCGCCCGCGCCCCCGAACACGCATCCAGTTTGAAGGACCTTTGAAAATGTCGAATACACAAGCCCAAGGCAAGATCGTCCAGTGCATCGGCGCCGTGGTGGACGTGGAGTTTCCGCGCCATGCCATGCCGGGCATCTACGACGCCCTCAAGCTCGAAGGCACGGCCCTGACGCTCGAAGTGCAGCAGCAGCTGGGCGACGGCATCGTGCGCACCATCGCGCTGGGCTCGTCGGACGGCCTGCGCCGCGGCCTGATGGTCAGCAACACCGGCGCCGGCATCACCGTGCCGGTGGGCAAGGCCACGCTCGGCCGCATCATGGACGTGCTGGGCAACCCCATCGACGAACGTGGCCCGGTCGACCAGACCCTCACCGCCGTCATCCACCGCAAGGCCCCGGCCTACGACGAACTGAGCCCGAGCCAGGAATTGCTGGAAACCGGCATCAAGGTCATCGACCTGATCTGCCCGTTCGCCAAGGGCGGCAAGGTGGGACTGTTCGGCGGCGCCGGCGTCGGCAAGACCGTGAACATGATGGAGCTCATCAACAACATCGCCAAGGCGCACAGCGGCCTGTCGGTGTTCGCCGGCGTCGGCGAGCGCACCCGCGAGGGCAACGACTTCTATCACGAGATGGCCGATTCGGGCGTCGTCAACCTCGAGAAGCTCGAAGAGTCGAAAGTGGCCATGGTCTACGGCCAGATGAACGAGCCCCCCGGCAACCGTCTGCGCGTGGCCCTGACCGGCCTGACGATCGCGGAAAGCTTCCGTGACGAGGGCCGCGACGTGCTGTTCTTCGTCGACAACATCTACCGCTTCACGCTGGCCGGCACGGAAGTGTCGGCGCTGCTGGGACGCATGCCTTCGGCCGTGGGCTACCAGCCGACGCTGGCCGAGGAAATGGGCCGCCTGCAAGAGCGCATCACCTCCACCAAGGTCGGCTCGATCACCTCGATCCAGGCCGTGTACGTGCCTGCGGACGACCTGACCGACCCCTCGCCCGCCACCACCTTCGCCCACCTGGATGCGACGGTCGTGCTGTCGCGCGACATTGCCTCGCTGGGCATCTACCCCGCGGTCGACCCGCTGGACAGCACCAGCCGCCAGGTCGACCCGAACGTCGTCGGCCTGGAGCACTACGAGACCACGCGTGCCGTGCAGAGCACCCTGCAGCGCTACAAGGAATTGCGCGACATCATCGCCATCCTGGGCATGGACGAACTGAGCCCGGAAGACAAGCTGGCCGTCAGCCGCGCGCGCAAGATGCAGCGTTTCCTGAGCCAGCCCTTCCACGTCGCCGAGGTGTTCACCGGCAGCCCGGGCAAGTACGTGCCGCTGAAGGAGACCATCCGCGGCTTCAAGATGATCGCGGCCGGCGAGTGCGACGCGCTGCCCGAGCAGGCCTTCTACATGGTCGGCACCATCGACGAGGCCTTCGAGAAGGCCAAGAAGATCAACTAAGGAGCCGACATGGCGACCCTTCACGTCGACGTGGTCAGCGCCGAAGAGAGCATCTTCAGCGGCGAGGCCAAGTTCGTCGCCCTGCCGGGCGAGAACGGCGAGCTCGGCATCCTGCCGCGCCACACGCCGCTGAGCACGCGCATCCGGCCCGGTGCGGTGCGCATCACGCGTGCAGACAACAACGAGGAAGAGTTCGTCTTCGTCGCCGGCGGCATCCTGGAAGTGCAGCCAGGCGTCGTCACCGTGCTGGCCGACACTGCCATCCGCGGCAAGGACCTCGACGAAGCCAAGGCCGTCGAAGCCAAGAAGCTGGCCGAAGAAGCCATGCGCAACGCCAAGAGCGACATCGACCTGGCGGCGGCGACGAGCGAGTTCGCCACGATGGCGGCGCAACTGGCGGCGATCCAGAAGCTGCGCAAGAAGTAGGCGCGGCGGCCGCTGCGCCGCACCTGTACACGCACCCGCCCGGCTTTCGGCCCGGCGGGTTTTTCCTGGCCGACGCCCACCGCTGCAGCCTGGCGACCGCATGAAGCGCCGCCACACCGCCGTGTGCGCCACCCCTGTGCCAAGGGCACAGGGCCAGGCGTCGTGTAGGCACCGCCGCACCTGGGTAACATCATGCCCAGGTTCACCTCGGCCAAGGTCCTGGCTTGCGCCCACCCGGGCGTGCGCAACAGCGACCGCGCGGCCATCCCGCCGCCGCGATCGCCAGCAACAGGTGACCACTGGAGTGAACCCCTGAATGGAAGTGGTGCTCAACAAGCGTTACGCGCTGCAGGTGGACGTGGCGCAGGCCTGGGCGGTGCTCGCGGACATCCGGGCCACGGCAGGCTGCATGCCCGGCGCAGCCATCACCGAACAGACGGACGACACCCACTACAAGGGCACCGTGAAGACCAAGGTCGGCCCGGCAGTGATGAGTTTTGTCGGCGACATCGAACTGCTGGGCGCGGACGCTGCGACGCATGCACTGGACCTGATGGCCAAGGGCGCCGACAGGTCGGGGTCGTCGGCCACGATGAAGCTGAAGGCCCACCTGGAAGCAGGCGAGACCACCGGCACGTCGGTGCTGGTGGGCCAGGCCACGGTGACGGTCAGTGGCAAGCTCGCTCAGTTCGGCAGCCGCCTGCTGGTGCCGGTGAGCGACGCCCTTCTGGCGCAGTTCGCCGACAACTTCCGCGCCGCCGCGGCGGCGCTGACCGCCTCGGAAACGCCTGCTGCGTCGTCCGCACTCCCCCGCGCACCTGTTGAGGTGGCCGCGAGCACAGCCGGACCCGCCCCCGCCGCAGCGCCTGCACCCCCGGCCGCGCCCACCATGGAGCCACCGGCGCAGGTCAAGGAGCTCAACGCGCTGGCGCTGATGTGGACGGTGTTCAAGGCCTGGCTGGCCGGCCTCTTCGGCAAGAAGGCCTGATCACGCGACCATGAACGGGCCCGCGTTCCCCAGCCCGCGGCACCGCGCCGCGCACACCACCGCCGTCGCCGCAAAGCCTGAAGGCCCCGCCGGGACTGATCTGCCCCGCTGCCCTGGCACCCAAGAGCGGCTCGCCGTCGGGGCCGTGCTTCTGGCTGCCGGCTGCGGATCGCGCCTCGGCAACAGGCCGAAGTGCCTGCTCGAACTGGACGGTGTGCCACTCATCCGCCGCCTGCTCTTCGCGCTCATGGACGCAGGTGTCGACGAGATCGTCGTCGTGCTCGGTCACCACGCCGAGCTGATCGAACCGGTCGTGATGAACCTCCCCGTCACCCTCGTGCACAACCCCAACCCCGACGACGGGCAAGTGAGTTCACAGCGCCTGGGGCTGGCCGCGCTGACGGACAGGCCCGAAGCGGTGATCGTTGCGCTGGCCGACCAGCCGCTGATCCGTGCAGAAGACATCACGGCGCTCGAGGGCGCCTTCAAGAGGCGCAGTCAGTCCGGCTCGGTCGTCTACCCGCAAGTGGCCGGCGAGCGCGGCAACCCGGTGATGTTCACGGCCGACGTGCGTGCACAGATCCTGGCCGACGCGGCGAGCGTGGGCTGCCGCCAGTGGCAGGCGGCAAACGCCGCCGCCGTGGCACCCTTCGTCACCGACAACCGCAATTACAAGGTCGACATCGACACCCCCGCAGACCTGGAGCGCTTCGCACGCGACACCGGCCAGGTGCTGCTCTGGCCCGCGGTCTTGGCCACCCGCTGAGCCTGTGGTGTGCATCGACGCGCGCGGGGGTCTGCGCTAGCCTGCTGCCGGAGCAGCATCGCCGTTCAACACCACCGCAGGAGAGTGCAGCACCATGGCCAAGTCAGAACGCAAGAGCAAGTCGGGCAAGGACAAAGGCAGTTCGCCGTCGCGCCTGAGCAAGAACGACTATTACGAGCTGCTGGCGCCGCTGGAGCTGGAACTCAACGACATGGCGCGCTGGCTGCAGCACACCGGCAAGCGCCTGGTGGTGGTGCTGGAAGGGCGTGACACGGCAGGCAAGGGCGGCGCCATCACGGCCATCTCGTCGACGCTCAACCCGCGCCAGTGCCGCACCGTGGCGCTACCGAAACCCACCGAGCGTGAACGCACGCAGTGGTACTTCCAGCGCTACGTGCCGCATCTGCCGGCAGCCGGCGAGATCGTGCTCTTCGACCGCAGCTGGTACAACCGTGCCGGCGTCGAGCGCGTGATGGGCTATTGCAGCGAAGCCGAGGCCGAGGCCTTCCTGAACCAGGTGCCGGTGTTCGAAAAGATGTTGGTCGACGACGGCATCCTGCTCTTCAAGTACTGGCTGACGGTGGACCAGGCGCTGCAGGAAGAACGCTTCGCCGAACGCCTGGCCGACCCGCTGAAGCGCTGGAAGCTGAGCCCCATCGACGTCGAGGCGCGTGCGCGCTACGCCGACTACACCGCAGCGCGCAACACCATGCTGGAAGCCACCCACGGCAAGCGCACGCCCTGGACGCTGGTCGACTTCAACGACCAGCGGCGCGGCCGGCTGAAGCTCATCCGCCACCTGCTCGACGAGCTGCCCGACCACGCGGTGCCCGAAGTCGCCATCGACTTTCCGCCGCTGACGCACGCGCCGCTGAAGGAGGCCTTCAAGGGCAGCTTCAAGCCGATCTGAGGCTCGCTTGGCGCCGCGCAGCGGGGTGCCCGCCCGGATGAGGGGCATCAGCCCCGTGCAAGACGCCGGGCAAGGAGGCCTGCAACTGGCTGGCCCCGGCCAAAAACCAGGCCGGCGCCGGATCAATGCCCGGCGTGCAGCTTCTCGCCGGCCTTCAGCCGGTACACCGTGCCGCAATACGGGCAGCGGCCTTCACCGGTGGTGGCCACGTCGATGAAGACCTTCGGATGCTGGTTCCACAGCGTCATCTTCGGGTTGGGGCAGAAGGTGACACCCGGGCCCACCAGATCGGCAGCGGCGAGTTCGACGAGGGCTTTGGGCTCGGCCATGGTGTTTGTCTCAGACGAGTGTCAGCCACTCGGCGTATCTGGGGTTGCGGCCGTTCACGATGTCGAAGAAGGCTGTCTGGATCTTCTCGGTGATCGGGCCTCGGCTGCCGCTGCCGATCTCGATGCGGTCCAGCTCGCGGATCGGCGTCACCTCGGCGGCGGTGCCGGTGAAGAAGGCCTCGTCGGCGATGTAGACCTCGTCGCGCGTGATGCGCTTTTCCACCAGCTTCACGCCGAGGTCGTCGCAGATGTGCAGGATGGTGTCGCGCGTAATTCCATTCAAGGCTCCAGCCGACAGGTCGGGTGTGTAGACCACGCCCTTCTTGACGACGAACAGGTTCTCGCCGGCGCCTTCGCTGACGAAGCCGCTGGGGTCGAGCAGCATCGCCTCGTCGTAGCCCTCGTCGGTGGCCTCCATGTTGGCCAGGATGCTGTTGGTGTAGTTGCTCACCGCCTTGGCCTGCGTCATCGTGATGTTGACGTGGTGGCGTGTGTAGCTGCTGATCTTCACGCGGATGCCGCGTTTCAGGCCTTCTTCGCCGAGGTAGGCCCCCCAGGGCCAGGCGGCGACCATCAGGTGGATGGTGTTGCCCTTGGGGCTGACGCCCAGCTTCTCGTCACCTATCCACACCAGCGGGCGCAGGTAGCAGCTCTCGAGCTTGTTCTCGCGCACCACGGTCAGTTGTGCGTCCATCACCTGCTGCGGCGTGAAGGGGATCTTCATGCGCAGGATCTTGGCGCTGTTGAACAGGCGCTCGGTGTGTTCCTGCAGGCGGAAGATGGCCGTGCCCTGCGCCGTGTTGTAGGCGCGCACGCCCTCGAAGGCCCCGCAGCCGTAGTGCAGCGTGTGGCTCAGCACGTGGATCTTGGCGTCGCGCCATTCGACGAGCTGGCCGTCCATCCAGATCTTGCCGTCGCGGTCGGACATCGACATGGGAGCTCCTTGGGGCAAACGTGGGGTGAAGCCGCTGATTTTAGGTCCCGGGCGTGCCGGCAACTGCAGGCTCGGCGGGCTTGCGCTTGAGTTCCCAGTGGGTGATGCGGCCGTGTGCAAGCTGCACTTCGACCTCGTCGCCGCCCTCGTCGGCCCAGGCCCAGGTCTCGGGCTCATCGGCGACGCGGCGGCCCAGACTGCGCGTGAGCTTCAGCACCTGGGGCAAGCGCATGCCCTTGTTGAGCCGCGCGTTCAGCATCACGGCGTTCGGCACCATGCCCACCGGGCGTGCGGAAGCGATGCGCAGCACCCGCAGCGACTGGTTGAACTGCAGCAGCAGCCAAAAGAAGGCCACCGTGAAGGCCAGGGCCACGCCCTTCCAGCCGTAGCCGACGTAGCCTGCAGCCACAGCAGCCACCGCCAGGGCCCAGCCGAGCCAGGCGCCGTTCATGGGCGGCGGCGTGCCGGTGCCGGCGGGGGCTTCGCGGAGAATCGCATCGATGACGGGCTTGCAGACATGGGTGATCAACCTCGACAGGGCGCCTGAGCGGCTGGCCCGGGTGCGTGCGCAGCTGCAGCAGTTGCAGCTGCCCTTCACGCGGCTGGCCGCCGTGGATGCACGTGCGTTGACGCCCGGACAGCGCGCCGCGCTGGACGAGCCGGCCTACCGCCGCAAGCACGGCATGAGCCCGGTGCTGGGCGAGCTGGGATGTTACCTGTCGCACGTCGCGGTCATGCGCAACTTCCTGGCCAGCGATGCCGCCTTTGCGCTGGTGCTGGAGGACGATGTGCTGCTCGAGCCCAGCCTGCCCGCGGTGCTGCTGGGCCTGATGTCACACCCCGCGCGCTGGGACGTGGCGAAGCTCTCGGCCGTGCACCGCGGCACGCCCATGCCCTACCTGGAAGTTGCGCCCGGCCACCAGCTGGCGGTGATGCTCAGCCGCTGTACCGGCAGCAGCGCCTACCTGATGAACCGCCGCGCTGCCCAGGCCTATCTGCGCGAACCCGGCGGCCTGCTGCCGATGCAGCTGCCCTACGACCATGTCCTCGACCAGGGCTGGCGTTTTGGCCTGAAGTTCCGGCTCGTCACGCCGACACCCTGCAGGCACGACGAAACCATCGCGTCGACCATCGGCACCTCGGCCGGCACGACACGCAAGTTCCCGTGGACGCAGCGCGGCAGCACCTACGCCTACCGGCTGGGCAACGAACTGCGGCGGCTGGTCTACGGGCTGGGCGAGACGTTGCGCGAACGGCGTGCCTGAAGGCGCGCCACCGGACTCACACGCCACGCGCCGGGCGCGTCAGGCGCCGATGTCGCGCTCGGTGCGGCCGACACGCCCGGTGCGCAAGGCGTCGGCCCAGTCGCCGCGGCCGTTCAGCTCGGCCTGCGTCGCGGCGGCTTCCCAGTCGTAGACCACCAGGCGCAGTTGGACCTGCCAGCCGTTGCCGTCGTCTTCGATCAGCGCATAACGCGCATGCGGTGAACCCGCTTCGTTGACATGCGGGCGGCCGTGGTCGTCGTCGAAGGCCGGCAGGCCGACGCTGCCCGGGTTCATCACCTGTACCGGGCCCGCAGGCAGCGTCACCGTCATCTGGCGCTGCAGGTGCGAATGGCCGCACAGCACCAGCGCAGCGGCGGGGTCGCCCAGCCGGCGCGCCACCTCTTCGGGCGTGGCGTCGCGCTGGCCGGCCGCGTTTACGGTCTGCAGCAGGTACTTCAGGTCGCTGGAGGGTGTGCCGTGCACGCAGAGCACGCCCGCTGCCGGACGCAGCTGCGCTGGAAGGTCTGTCAGCCAGGCTCGATGTGCCGGTGTCAGCCGCTCGGCGGCATGGCGGTCGCTGGCGCTCATCTGATTCGGTACCTGCGCAAGCAACTGGCGCTCGTGGTTGCCGGCCATCGTGGCCCAGCCACGCCGCATCAGCCAGTCGGCGGTTTCGGCGGGCCATAGCGGGCCGCTGAGGATGTCGCCCAGGTTCAACCAGCCATCGACACCGCCGCGCGACTCGGCGTCGACGGCGACGGCCAGCAGTGCCGGCAGGTTGCCGTGGATGTCGGAGACGACGCCCAGGCGCATGCGCCGGCCGCCTTCAGCCGCGCAGGCCGTGGCCGATGTCCGCGCGCACGCCGTCGGGCAGGCGGTCGAGCACGAAACGGATGGCCAGCGGCAGCAGCACCAGGTCGTCGACGATGCCCAGCACGGGGATGAAGTCCGGCAGCAGGTCGATCGGCGAGATCAGGTAGATCACCATCCCCACCACGGCCAGCTTCAGCCAGCCCGGTGACTGCGGGTGCCGCAACGCCAGCCACAGCCGCCGCGCGTCGCCGCGCACCAAGGCCCAGAGCATGGCCAGCCGTTTCCACATGGTGTTTCCTTTCGACGCGGCAACAGTCATCAAGATGGGGCCGGCAGGCCTGCGCGACAAGGGCCGGCAGTCATCACCCCAGCCCGCGCACGGCTTCGATGGCCTGCTCGATGCGTTCGACCGCATGCACCGTCAGCCCTTCGATGGCCTTCTTCGGCGCGTTGGCCTTGGGCACGACGGCGACGCTGAAGCCCAGCTTGGCGGCTTCCTTCAGCCGTTCCTGACCACGCGGCGCCGGCCGCACTTCGCCCGCCAACCCTACCTCGCCGAAAGCGATGAAACCGCGCGGCAGCGCCTTGCCACGCAGGCTGCCCTGGATGGCCAGCAGCACCGCCAGGTCGGCCGCCGGCTCGCCGATGCGCACGCCGCCGACCGCATTCACGAACACGTCCTGGTCCAGGCATGCGACGCCGGCGTGGCGGTGCAGCACGGCCAGCAGCATGGCCAGGCGGTCGCGGTCCAGACCGACGGACAGTCGCCGCGGGCTGGGCCCGCCGCTGTCGACCAGGGCCTGTATCTCGACCAGCAGCGGGCGCGTGCCCTCCAGAGTCACCAATACGCAGGTGCCGGGCACCGGCTCGCCGTGGGTGGACAGGAAGATCGCACTCGGGTTGCTCACACCCTTCAGCCCGCGTTCGGTCATCGCGAAGACACCGATCTCGTTGACGGCGCCAAAGCGGTTCTTGATCGCACGCACGAGGCGGAAGCTGCTGTGTGTGTCGCCCTCGAAATAGAGCACCGTGTCGACGATGTGCTCCAGCACACGTGGCCCGGCCAGCGCACCTTCTTTCGTCACGTGGCCCACCAGCACCACGGTGCAGCCGCGTGTCTTGGCCAAACGCGTGAGTTGCGCCGCGCACTCGCGCACCTGGGCCACGCTGCCCGGGGCGGAGTTGAGCTGGTCGCTGTAGACGGTCTGTATCGAGTCGATGACGCAGAAGGCCGGCGCTTCGGCTTCGATGGCCGCGACGATCTTCTCGAGCTGGATCTCGGCCAGCACACGCACCTTCGTGCCCGGCAGGCCGAGCCGCTTCGCGCGCAGCGCGATCTGCGCGCCGCTCTCTTCGCCGGTGACGTACAGCACCTTCATCTGTGAGGACAGTGCGTCCACCGCCTGCAGCAGCAGCGTGCTCTTGCCGATGCCGGGGTCGCCGCCGATCAGCACCACCGCGCCCTCGACGATGCCGCCGCCGAGTACGCGGTCGAGCTCTTCCTGGCCGGTGGGCGTGCGCGCGATGTCGGCGGCCTCGATCTCGCTCAGCGTAGCCACCGGCTGGCTGCGCGCCAGCGCCTGGAAGCGGGTGTTGCGCGTGGCCGGGCCGGCGGTCTCGGCCACGCCTTCGTCGAGCGTGTTCCAGGCCCTGCAGTGCGGGCACTGGCCCAGCCACTTGGCACTCGTGCCGCCACATTCGCGGCAGGTGTAGATCGTCTTGGCCATGAGGCGATGCTAGTCCGCGCCAGTGTTCAGCCCGGGTTCACTCGCCGCGCACCCGCCCGCGCCCGGCCTTGACCTCGGCACGCACGGCCTTGCCTTCCAGCCGTCGCTGCTTCGAGCCGTAGGTCGGTTTCGTCGCGCGCCGCACCGCGGGTTGGTGCGTGGCTTCGTCGACCATGTCTTGCAGCCGCAGCAACGCATCGGCCTGGTTGCGTGGCAGGCTGCGGTGGTCCTGCGCCTTGATGACGATGACACCGTCGCCACTGATGCGCTGGTCCGACTGGGCCAGCAGCCGCAACTTCACGTCGTCGGGCAGCGAGGACGCAGCGACGTCGAAGCGCAGGTGCGCCGCGCTGCTGACCTTGTTGACGTTCTGCCCGCCCGCGCCCTGGGCGCGGATGGCGGTGAAGTCGACGTCGGCGCGGTCGACGAGCACACGCCGGGCCATCGCGCGTCAGCCTTGTTTCTTGCTGCGCAGCAGGCCGACGATGAACAGCAACGCCAGCGCGCCGATGACCGATGCGAACCATCCCGCAGGCTCGCCGTCGACGTACCAGCCCAGGGCGCGTCCCGCAAAGCCGGCCAGCACCGAGCCGCCGATGCCCAGCAGGCAGGTGAGGATCCAGCCCATCTTCTGTTCGCCCGGCATGATGCCGCGCGCCAGCAGGCCGACGATGATGCCGAGGATGATGTTGCTGATGATGGCCATGGGGGGCTGACCTTTGCGTTGTACGGGTGGTGCCGGTGGGTACCGGACGGGAACGGGTTTCAGCCGGCAGTGTGCACCGGTACACGCGGGGCCACCGCGCACATGAGTTCGTAGCCTATCGTGCCGGCGGCCTGCGCCACGTCGTCGATGGCCAGCAGCTTGGGTGCGCCGTCCACCGCCGGCCCGCGGCCCCAGAGCGTGACTTCGCTGCCGAGGGCAGCCTGCGGCACCGGCGTCAGGTCCACGGCCAGCATGTCCATCGAGACACGGCCCACCGTGCCCGTGCGCACGCCGTCCACCAGCACCGGTGTGTCGGTGCCGGCGTGGCGCGGATAGCCGTCGGCGTAACCGCAGGCCACGATGCCGATGCGTTGCGGCGCCTGCGCGACGTAGCGGCTGCCGTAGCCCACGGTGTCGCCCGGCTGCAGGTCCTGCGTGGCGATGAGCCGGCTCTTCAGTGTCATCGCCGGCTGCAGGCCCCAGTGGTGGATGTCGTGGGCGGGGAAGTCGGGCGCACTGCCGTAGCTCAGGATGCCGGCACGCACCCAGTCGTTCTTCAATCCGTGTCGCAGCACCGCGGCGCTGTTCGACAGTGAACGTTCACCCGGCAGGTCGTGCGTCGCTTCGTCGAAGGCCGCCACCTGGTGCGCGACGCCGCGCTCGCCGTCGGCGTCGCTGAAGTGCGTCATCAGCGAGATCTCGTCCACCTGCGGCAGCGCCGACAGCCGCGCCCAGGCGCTGCGGAAGGCCGCGGGCCTGAAGCCCAGCCGGTTCATGCCGCTGTTCATCTTCAGGAAGACGCGGTGCGGCTGTTGCGTCTTGTGCGCCGCCAGCCAGTCGATCTGCTCGCGGCAATGCACGGCGTGCCACAGGTTCAGGCGGGAGCAGAGTTCCAGGTCGCGTGGCTCGAAGGCACCTTCCAACAGCAGGATGGGGCCGCGCCAGCCCAGGGCGCGCACCCGTTCGGCTTCGGCCAGGTCGAGCAGCGCAAAGCCGTCGGCGCTGCGCAGGCCGGGGTAGGCGCGTTCGATGCCGTGGCCGTAGGCATCGGCCTTGACGACAGCCCATACCCGCGCGTCGGGCGCGGCGGCACGCGCGCGCGCCAGGTTGTGCGCCAGCGCTTCGGGGTGGACCAGGGCTTCGATCGGGCGCGGCATGCAGGGTGTCGGGTGGGCCGTGTGCAGAGCTGCACGGCAGACCGCCGGATTCTGCCAGCCGCCCGGCGGCGCACCGACCCCGCGCAGACCACGTGCTATAACCCGCGCGCCCCGAAGATGGAGACAAGACGCGCCGGCGGTCACGCCAGGCGCCGCAGCGCGCGCGACAGATGAAAAAAGGTTTCTCGACCATCATGTCGGCGCAGTTCTTCAGCTCGTTGGCTGACAACGCGCTGTTGGTCGCCGCCATCGAGCTGTTGCGCATGAGCCAGGCCCCGGCCTGGCAGACGCCGGCCCTGGCGCCGATGTTCGCGCTGTTCTACGTCATCCTCGCGCCCTTCGTCGGTGCCTTCGCCGATGCGCTGCCCAAGGGCCGCGTGATGTTCATCAGCAATTCGGTGAAGGTGGTGGGCTGCCTGTACATGCTCTTCGGTGGCCATCCGCTGCTGGCCTATGCCGTTGTCGGCCTGGGCGCGGCGGCCTATTCCCCTGCCAAGTACGGCATCCTCACCGAGCTGCTGCCGCCTTCGCAGCTGGTCAAGGGCAACGGCTGGATCGAGGGCCTGACGGTGGGCTCGATCATCATGGGCATCCTGCTCGGCGGCCAACTCGTCGGGCCGAAGCTGGCGCCGATGCTGCTGGCCTTCGATCTGCCGCTGATCGACACCCCGGTCGACACCGCACCCGAGGCCGCCATCTCGCTCATCGTCTTCCTGTACATCATCGCGGCGGTGTTCAATCTCTACATCCCGCGCACCACGGCGCCGCTGCAGCCGCTGGTTGGCGGTGTCGCGCATCTGGTGCGCGATTTCGCGCGCTGCAACTCGCGCCTGTGGGCCGACAAGCTGGGCCAGATCACGCTGGCCACCACCACGCTGCTGTGGGGCATCTTCGGCAATCTGCGCATCATCGTCTTTGCCTGGGCAGCGGCGGCGCTGGGCTATGGCACCACGCAGGCCAGCAACCTGGCCGGCGTGGTCATCGTCGGTTCGGTCATCGGCGCCGTCACGGCGTCGATGGTGATGAAGCTCGACCGCGCCACCTCGGTGCTGCCCATGGGCATCGCGGTGGGTTTCCTGATGATCGGGCTGAACGTGCTGACCAACGTCTACATGGCCGCGCCCTTCCTCGTCGTGCTGGGCGCGCTGTGCGGCTTCCTCATCGTGCCGATGAACGCGCTGCTGCAGCACCGCGGCCACAACCTGATGGGCGCCGGGCGCAGCATCGCGGTGCAGAACTTCAACGAGCAGGCCTGCATCCTGGCGCTGGGGGCCTTCTACTCGGGCATGACGAAGTTCGGCCTCTCGGCCTTCGGCGCCATCACGATCTTCGGGCTGGCCGTGGCCGGCATCATGGAAGTCATCCGCCGCTGGCACAAGCGCAACACGGTGCAGCACCGCGAAGAGGTCGAACGCCTGCTCGTCATCGCGCGTTCCGACACCCACTGAAGGCTGCGCTTGGCAGCAGCCGTTTCGCGCGTCGGCCCGGCGCTGGCGCTCACCTTCAACGCCTTCGCCTGGGGCGTGTCATGGTGGCCCTTCCGTGAACTGCAGGCACAGGGCCTGCACCCGCTGTGGGCCACGGTGCTGATCTACGGCGTGGCGCTGGTGGCCATCACGGCCTGGCGGCGTGGCGCCTGGGTTGAACTGGCGCGCACACGGTCGCTGTGGCCGCTGGTGCTGGCCGCGGGCGTCACCAACGCGGCCTTCAATTGGGGCGTGACGGTGGGCGACGTGGTGCGCGTCGTGCTGCTCTTCTACCTCATGCCGCTGTGGGCGGTGCTGCTGGCACGGCTGCTGCTGCACGAGCCGCTGACCCGTGCTGCCGGGCTGCGCGTGGCGCTGGCGCTGACGGGCGCGGCCATCGTGCTGTGGCCGGCTGCCGGGATGGGTGACCTGCCGCTGCCGCGCACACTGCCGGAATGGCTGGGCGTGCTGGGCGGCTTCAGCTTTGCGCTCAACAACGTGATGCTGCGGCGCGAGGCGGCGCAACCCGAGGCGGTGCGGGCGCTGGCCATGTTCCTGGGCGGTGCCGTGGTGGCCGGCGGCCTGGCCGCCGCGCTCTCGGCGGCGGGTGCCGTGCCGCTGCCGCCTGCGCCGGCGGCGGGCTGGGTGCTCGGCGCGCTGGCGCTGGCCGCGGCCTTCCTGGCCGGCAACCTGGCGCTGCAGTACGGCGCGGCGCGGCTGCCGGCCAACGTCACCGCCGTCATCATGATCACCGAGGTGCTGTTCGCGGCGGGCTCGGCTATCTGGCTGGGCGCCGGCAGCGTGACGCCGGCGCTGGCGCTCGGCGGGGCGCTGATCGTCGGCGCCACCTTGCTGGCCGGGCGCGACTGACAGCTTCGGGGATCGCTCAGCCGGGCACCGAGCCGGCCTCGGACTTCGGGCGCAGGCCCTGACGCTGCAGCAGGCGCTGCAGCTCGGCCTCGTCCAGCGGCTTTCCCAGGTAGCCGTCGCAGCCGGCCAGCGCGCCGCGCACGCGGTCGAGTTCACCGTGGTGCGCCGAGACCATTACCACCAGCGCGTTCATCGACGCCGGCGTGTGCTTGATCTGTCGGCACAGGCCCAGCCCGTCGAGCTCGCTGTCTTGCCCCAGTTCGACGTCGAGGAAAACGAGGTCGTAGCTGTGCTGCGCCAGCAGGGCCAGCGCAGCCTGGCTGTTCGAGGCCGGGTCGGTCTGGATCTGCCAGCGTTCCAGGCGCTTTTCAAGGAAAAGCAGGGCGATGACGCTGTCGTCGACGAGCAGCGCGCGGGGCTGGACCGGCAGCAGCGTCGCCTTGGGTACCTTGGGTGGCTTGGGGGCCTTCGCGGGTGCAGGCGCCGCGGCCAGGGGTTGCAGTGCCGCCACCGGTGCTGGTCCGGGCAGCGGCGCCGCTGCGGCGGTGACAGGCGGCGCCGGCGACGGGGGTGGCGCATCGGCGCGGGCAGGCTCAGCGGCGGCGGCGGGCTCGGGGATCGGCTCGCGCAGCACCGGCAGCGCGTGCAGCGCAGTCAGGTCTTCCGACCAGCCGCCCGGCGCCGCTGGCAGCGGCGGTTCGTGGCCGACCAGGCCTTCGCCACCGGGGAAGAGGTCGGCCCCCGGTGGTGTGTCGGCCTCACCTGCGGCAGGTGTCGGCGGGTCGCGCAACGTCAGCGGCAGCGGGTGCGAAGGCGCCTCATCGAAGGTCGCCGGCACAACTTCCTGCAGCTGCGGGCCCGCCAGCGGGGCCGGCCCGCCTTCTGCCGGCCAGCCCGCCGCCGCTGGGGGCGCCGCGACGGCTGTGCCCGCCGGGTCGGGCGCGCCGAAGGGCAGGTCGCCCAGCAGCACCGGCGCAGCGGCGGGGGCCGTTTCGGTCTCGCGCTTGCGCCGCATGGCCTGGATGATGGTGGTGTGCTGGCCGCCGTCGTCGCGCACCGGGCGGCCCAGCGTCAGGCGGCCGACGATGCCGTCGAGCTCGCGCATCACCTGCAGCGCGTCGATAGGCCGCCGCATCCATGCCGCGCTGCCGACCGGGGCCTGGGCGCCGATGAAGACGGTTTCGACCAACCGTTCGGTCGCCATCACCAGCTGCACCGAAGGCGCATGGTCGGCGTCGGCCACCAGCAGGTCGGCGTCGGTCAGGGTCGCCACGTGCGCGTAGCTCGGGATGCGGTTGTGGCCGAGCCTGAAGTACGAACTCAGCGCATGGCGCTCGGACTCGGTGAAACCCAGGAACGCGACGCGGTGCGGCATGGAAGTCGGGGGACTGGGGCGGAAAGACGGTGCGGTGAGCAGCCGATGGTGGGCTGCAGCCCCGCTGCTGTCAACGGCCAGGCGTGCCCGCAGGCCGAGGGGGCGGCGCTAACATGCCTGTCCCTCACCGCAGGACTGCCGCTGCCATGGCCACCAGCCTCTACGACTTCGACGCCGTTTCCATCGCCGGCCTGCCGGCCAACTTCTCGGCCCAGCGCGGCAAGGTCGTGCTCGTCGTCAACACCGCCAGCGCCTGCGGCTTCACGCCGCAGTTCGCAGGGCTGGAAAAACTCAGCCAGGATTACGCCGACCGCGGCCTCGTGGTGGTGGGTTTTCCGAGCAACGAGTTCGGCGGCCAGGACCCGGGCAGCAACGACAGCATCGCCTCGTTCTGCCAGCTGAACTATGGTGTCAGCTTCCCGATGATGGCCAAGGTGAAGGTCAACGGCAGCGACGCCCACCCGCTGTGGCAGTGGCTCAAGGGCGAGGCGCCCGGCCTGCTGGGCACCCAGGCCATCAAGTGGAACTTCACGAAGTTCCTCGTCGGCCGCGGCGGCCAGGTGATCAAGCGCTATGCGCCCAACGACACCCCCGAGAGCCTGCGCAAGGACATCGAGAAGGCCCTGGCGGCCCCTGCCGCGTGACGCCGGCATGAGCTTCTTCAGCCACCTCGATCCCTACGCGGGCGACCCCATCCTCGGCCTCAACGACGCCTTCCAGAAGGACCCGCGCGCCGACAAGGTGAACCTGTCGATCGGCATCTACTTCGACGCCGCCGGCCGCATCCCGGTGCTGGACTGCGTGCGCCAGGCCGAAGCGCAGCTGCTGGCCGAAAGCGCACCCAAGAGCTACCTGCCCATCGAGGGCGCGGCGGCCATGCGCGGCGCCGTGCAGCAACTGCTCTTCGGCGCCGAACACGAGGCCCTGCGCAGCGGCCGCGTGGCCACGCTGCAGACCGTGGGCAGCAGCGGCGGGCTGCGTGTCGGTGCCGACTTCGTCAGGCGCTGGCTGCCGGGCAGCGCGATCTGGGTCAGCGACCCGACCTGGGACAACCACCGCGCGATGTTCGAGGGCGCGGGTATCACGGTGAATACCTACCCGTACTACGACCCGGCCACCGGCGGCCTGGCCTTCGACGCCATGCTGGCGACCTTGCGCACGCTGCCCGCGAAGAGCATGGTGCTGCTGCACGCCTGCTGCCACAACCCCACCGGCGTCGACCTGACGACGTTGCAGTGGCAGGCGCTGCTGCCGGTGCTGCGTGAACGTGAACTGCTGGCCTACCTCGACCTGGCCTACCAGGGTTACGGCGACGGCATCGCCGAAGACGCCTACGCCGTGCGCCTGCTGGCTGCCGAGGGCCTGAACTTCTTCGTCGCGAATTCGTTCTCCAAGAGCATGAGCATCTACGGCGAGCGTGCCGGCGCCTTGAGCGTGGTGTGTGCCGACGCCGCCGAGGCCCGGCTCGTGCTCGGCCAGCTGCAGGCCACGGTGCGGCGCAACTACTCCAGCCCGTCGATACACGCTGCAGGCATCGTCGGGCGTGTGCTCGGTGACCCGGCGCTGCGCGCTGCCTGGGAAGCCGACGTGGCGGCGATGCGCGAGCGCATCCTGGCGATGCGGCGCAGGCTGCATGCGGTGCTGACGGCCATGCGCCCAGGGCGCGACTTCGGCTACTTCCTCGACCAGCGCGGCATGTTCAGCTACACCGGCCTCAGCGCGGCGCAGGTCGACCGGCTGCGCGACGAGTTCGGCGTCTACCTGGTGCGAAGCGGCCGCATGTGCGTGGCCGGGCTCAACGCCGGCAATGTCGAGCGCACGGCTGCGGCCATGGCCGCGGTAATATGAACGACGGTCCGGACGGGCCCAGGGAGATGCAGGTGAAACTCGACGCCCCTTTGCGCCATCTGGCGCGCTCAGCTTGTGTGGCCTTGCTCGCGGTGCAAGTCGCCGGGGCCTGGGCCTGGGACGAGGCCATCGACGGTGACCTGTCGAATTCGGGGCTGGCACCGACCTCGCTGGTCTTCGCCAATGGCGCCAACTTCGTCGCCGGCACCATCGGCCGGCCGATGACCGGTGCCGAGGTCGACCGCGACTACTTCACCTTCACCGTGCCCGTGGGCAGCCTGTTCACGGCCATCAACGTGCTGGCGCCCACCGCGGCGCTGGGCGGCGGCAGCTTCATCGCCTTGCAGTCCGGCCCGCAGGTGACCGTGCCTTTCGACACCCCCAGTGCGGCCGGGCTGCTGGGCTGGACGCTCTACAGCGCCGACGACATCGGCGGCAACCTGCTGCCGCTGATGGCGGTGGCCTCGTTCGGCTCGTCGGGTTTCGAAGTGCCGCTGGGCGCGGGCAGCTACGCAGTGTGGATCCAGGAAACTGCCACCGGCACCGCCAGCTACAACTTCGACTTCACGCTGACGGCAGTGCCCGAGCCTGCCACGGCGCTGCTCTGGGCCGGCGGCCTGCTGGCACTGGCCGCGCTGCGGCGCAGGTCGGCCTGAGGCAGGCGCCTCAGGCAGCCTGGCGCAACCGCGCGGGCTTGCCCGCCAGCACCCCGAAGAGGTCCTTGGGGTCGGCCATCTCGGGGATGAGGTCGATGGCCTGACCGAGCCCGAGTTCTGCGGCCAGCGTACCCATCAGGCGCAGTGCCGCGAAGTCCTCCAGCGCAAAGCCGACAGAGTCGAACACCGTCACTTCGGTCTCGCTGCGGCGACCCGGCGACTGCCCGGTGAGCACACGCCACAGTTCGGTGACGGGGAAGTCGGCAGGCATCTGCTGCACGTCGCCCTCGACACGGCTCTGCGGCTCGTACTCGACGAACACGCTGGCCGCGGCCAGCACGTCGGGGTGCAACTCGGTCTTGCCCGGGCAGTCGCCGCCCACCGCGTTCAGGTGCATGCCGGGGGCCAGCATCTCGGGCGTGACGATGGTGGCGTTGCGTTTGTCGGCCGTCACGGTCGTCACGATGTCCGCGCCCTGCAGCGCTTCGGCCGTGCTCCTGCACACCACCAGGCGCAGACCGGGCAACGTGCGCAGGTGACGCTGCAGCTTGGCAGTGGCCGCGGGGTCGGTGTCGAACAGGTGCAGCGTGGTGATGCCCAGCAGGTGGTGGAAGGCCAGCGCCTGGAATTCGCTCTGCGCTCCGTTGCCGATGAGCGCCATCGTGCGCGAACCCGGCCGCGCCAGCAGCTTGGCGGCCATCACCGACGTGGCGGCCGTTCGCATCGCGGTAGTGAGCGTCAACTCACTCAGTAACGTCGGCCGGCCGGTGGCCACCTCGGCCAGCACACCGAAGGCCATCACCGTGGGCAGGCCGTGGCGGCCGTTGCCCGGGTGCCCGTTGACGTACTTGAAGCTGTAGTGCG
>JAURZK010000151.1 GCA_030653505.1 Rubrivivax sp. | reverse complement strand
CGGCCTTGCGGATCTGCCCGCCGTGGCCCTTGCGCACGGGGTTGTAGCTGCGCATCTCCACCGACGCGGGGTAGGCGAAGGGCGCCGTGCTCAGCGAGACATCCTTGGGGATGTCGACCACCACCGGCCCAGGGCGGCCGGTGCGCGCGATGTGGAAGGCCTTCTTCAGCGTCAGCACCAGGTCGCGCACGTCCTTGACGAGGAAGTTGTGCTTCACGATGGGGCGCGTGATGCCCACCGTGTCGCACTCCTGGAAGGCGTCCAGCCCGATCGCGGGCGTCGGCACCTGCCCGGTGATGATCACCATCGGGATGCTGTCCATGTAGGCCGTGGCGATGCCGGTGACGGCGTTCGTGACACCCGGGCCGGAAGTCACCAGCGCGACGCCGACTTCACCGGTAGCGCGGGCGTAGCCGTCGGCAGCGTGCACGGCCGCCTGCTCGTGGCGCACCAGCACGTGCTGGATGGTGTCCTGCTTGTACAGGGCGTCGTAGATGTAGAGCACCGCCCCACCGGGGTAGCCCCAGAGGTACTTGACCCCTTCGGCCTGCAGGCAGCGAACGAGGATCTCGGAGCCGTTGGGCTCGGACGTTGGGGAGGGAGAGGAGGCAGGGGCGCGACCATCGACGGTCGCAGCACGCAAGACACCCGCGGCAGACATTTCCATGTAAGAACCTCTGAGGTTTTCTCTGACGAAAATCCATCGGTGCACCTCCTGCGAGCCCTCGTGAGGCCGATTCGGTGCCTGCGCGGTCGAAAATCCGCCGTCGGGGTTTGACGGCCGGGCTTAGGACCCAAAAGAACGTTGTGCGAAGCCCATCATTATGCATCGGGCTGCCCGCACGCCCGCTGACAAGCCAGTGCCGCAGCGGCACGGTGTGATAATCCGGCGCCCGAACCGGGGCGAAGCCGCTTCCACCGCGTTGGCCACTGACAAAGAACTCTCCGACTTTCTGAAGAGCGTTGAGAAACGCGCATTCAAGCGGGCGGTGTACGCGGTGCGCAACGACGACGCCGCGCTCGACATCGTGCAGGACGCCATGATCCGGCTCGCCGAAAAATACGCCGACCGCCCCGCGGCAGAACTGCCGCTGGTGTTCCAGCGCATCCTGTCCAACGCCACGATGGACTGGTTCCGGCGCGAAAAAACGCGCGGTGCCGTGATGCAGAACCTGTCGGAATTCTCCGGCAGCGACGAAGATGGCGACTTCGACCTGCTCGAGACGCTGCACGCGCTGGAGGACACGCTGGGCACCGAGAGTGCTGCCGACGCGGTTTCCCGGGCACAGATCCTGCAAATCATCGATGCAGAGGTCGGCGAACTCCCCGCGCGTCAACGGGAAGCCTTCCTGCTTCGTTACTGGGAAGAATTCGACGTGGCCGAAACGGCAGAGTTGATGGGTTGTTCGCAGGGCAGTGTCAAGACACACTGCTCGCGGGCGGTGCACGCACTCGCCAAGGCCCTCAAGACCAAGGGAATCACGCTATGAACAGCCGGGACCGAGTCGCAGACCGGCATGCCATCGAGGCACGCTTGGGCGCGCGCCTGGCCGGCAGCCTCACCGTGCAGGCGCAGACCGTGCCGCACGACGTTGCCGAACGCCTGCGCTTCGCGCGCGAGCGAGCGCTGCTGAGGGCGCGCGAGTCGCGCCAGGCGGTCGCCGTCGTCGGCCTGACGGGATCAGGCGCTGCGGTGCTGGCCGGCTTGACCGCCCCGTGGTGGCAGCGCGCCGCGTCGGTGCTGCCGCTGCTGCTGCTGGTGCTGGGCCTGGTGGCCATAGACCACTGGTCGGCACGCGAACGGGTCATGGCCGCCGCCGACATCGACGCCCAATTGCTGGCCGACAACCTGCCGCCCAGCGCCTACAGTGATCCGGGCTTCGCAGAGTACCTCCGCACGGCGCCGCCGCAATGAAGCTGCGTGGCCTGTCGCTGTGGGCCGCGGGCTTGGCGTTACTGATCGCCGGTGCAGCCTCGGCCGCCGAACAAGGGCCGAGTTGGGCTTCCCTGACCCCCGCGCAGCGGCAGGTGCTGACCCCGCTGCAACGCGACTGGAACAACATCGACCTCAGCCAGCGCGAGAAGTGGGTCGAGGTCGCCGCCAAGTTCCCCACGATGCCCGCCGACGAACGCCTGCGCCTGCAGGCGCGCATGGCCGAGTGGGCACGCATGACACCCACGCAGCGCGCCAACGCTCGACTTCAGTTCCAGGAAGTCAAGCGGCTGCCGGCCGAGGAACGCCAAGAGCGCTGGAAGGCCTACCAGGCGCTGTCACCTGAGGAGCGTGACAGGCTCACTCAGCGCGCCAGGCCGGCGGCGCGCGGGGCACCGGCGGCGCAAGCGCGGACGGCGCCCGACGCCGACACCGGCAAGCGCAACATCGTCGGCGCACCGGCGGCCGCGCCGGCACGCGTGGTGGCACCGACCGTGGTGCAGGCCCGCCCCGGCGCCACCACGAAGACCATGACGACGCGCACCGCGCCGCCGATGCACAACCAGACGGGCCTGCCCAAGATCGCCGCCACACCCGGCTTCGTCGACCCTGACACCCTGCTGCCGCAGCGCGGCCCGCAGGGCGCCGCCGTTCGAACGGCGCCGCCCGCCGAGCGCACCCGCAAGCAGTGAGCGACCCGGCTCCGCCCGCGGTCGACCTGGCCGCGCCCGGTCTGCGGCGTCGCCTGGCGTGTTTTGTCTACGAAGGCGTGCTGCTCTTCGGCATCGTGATGGTGGCCGGGCTGGTCTACGGCATCACCACGCGCCAGCAGCACGCGCTGGTGGGCACCACCGGGCTGCAGGTCTTCACCTTCGTCGTGCTGGGTTGCTACTTCGTCTTCCTGTGGTCGCGCAGCGGGCAGACGCTGGCCATGCAGACCTGGCACATCCGCCTCGTCACCCGCGACGGCCGACCGGTGGGCAAGCTGCGCGCGCTGTGCCGCTACCTGCTGGCCTGGCTGTGGTTCCTGCCTGCGCTGGCCACGCTGTGGTGGAGCGGGCTGAAGGGCAGCGGCGTCACCTTCGTCGCGCTGGTGACCGGCGTGCTGGTCTATGCTGCGCTGGCCTGGCTGCATCCGCAACGCCAGTTCTGGCACGACGTGGTGTGCGGCACGCGCCTGATCCCCTGGAACCCACCCCGCCGGCCCTGTACCCATGCCCGACAACACCCCACTGAGCATCTGCGTCTATTGCGGCGCCCGCCACGGCACGAAGACGGCCTACACCGACGCCGCTCGTGCGCTGGGGCAGGCGATCGGCGAACGCGGCTGGCAGCTCGTCTACGGCGGCGGCAAGGTCGGGTTGATGGGCGAGCTGGCCGACGCCACGCTGGCCGCCGGCGGGCGCGTCGTGGGCGTCATTCCGGAATCGTTGAAGGCACTGGAAGTGGGCCACGCCGGCCTGCACGAACTGCACGTCGTGCCGACCATGCACGTGCGCAAGCAGATGATGGCCGAGCGCGCCCAGGCCTTCATCGCCATGCCCGGCGGCATCGGCACGCTGGAAGAACTGTACGAGGTCTGGACCTGGCGCCAGCTGGGCTACCACGACCAGCCCATCGGCCTGCTCAATGTCGACGGTTATTACGACGACCTGCTGCGCTTCATGGCCCGCACCGTCGACCAGGGCTTCCTGTCGGCGCCGCAGAACGCCGTGCTGCAGGTGGGCGCCGAGCCGGTGGAACTGCTGCTGCGCCTGGCCGCGCAGGCCGGCCGGGCCAGCGCGCCCGACGACTACTCGCGCATTTGAGACGGCACAGGCCGGGCAGGCCCGGCGCGCGCCTCAGATGGCTGCTTCGTCGGTCTCGCCGGTGCGGATGCGCACCACCTGGTCGACCGCGGTGACGAAGATCTTGCCGTCGCCGATCTTGCCGGTCTTGGCCGCCTTCACGATGGCCTCGATGCAGCGGTCGACGTCGCCGTCCTTGACCACCACCTCGACCTTCACCTTCGGCAGGAAGTCGACCACGTACTCGGCACCGCGGTAGAGCTCGGTGTGGCCCTTCTGGCGCCCGAAACCCTTGACCTCGGTGACGGTGAGGCCCGATACGCCCACGTCGCCCAGCGCCTCCCGCACCTCTTCGAGCTTGAAGGGCTTGATGACGGCGGTGATCTGCTTCATGAGGTGCTCCGGTGATGCGGGTAAGGGATTGGCGCAGATTTAAGCACGGAACTTCGACGTGATGGGATAGCGCCAATCACGCCCGAAGGCCCTGTGGGTGATGCGGATCCCCACCGGAGCCTGGCGCCGCTTGTACTCGTTGACGCGGATCAGGCGCGCCACGCGCTCGACCACGGCGCGGTCGAAGCCGGCAGCGACGATGTCGTCGACGCCCTGGTCGTCTTCCATGTAGCGCGCCAGGATGGCGTCGAGCACCTCGTAGGGCGGCAGGCTGTCCTGGTCGGTCTGGTCGGGGCGCAGCTCGGCCGAGGGCGGCCGGGTGATGATGCGTTCGGGGATCACCGGGCCCGTGCTGCCGTCCGCGCGGCGCACCGGCTGGCGGTTCTTCCACTCGGCCAGGCGGTAGACCAGCGTCTTGGCCACGTCCTTGATGACCGCGAAGCCGCCGGCCATGTCGCCGTAGAGCGTGCAGTAGCCGGTGGCCATCTCGCTCTTGTTGCCGGTGGTCAGCACGATGGAGCCGAGCTTGTTCGACAGCGCCATCAGCAGCGTGCCGCGGATGCGCGCCTGCAGGTTCTCTTCGGTGGTGTCCTCGGCGCGGCCCTCGAACTGGGCGCTGAGCGCGCTGCGGAACGAGTCGAACATCGGCGCGATGGCGATCTCGTCGTAGCGCACACCCAGCCGCGCGGCCATTTCGCGGGCGTCGATCCACGAGATGTCGGCGGTGTAGGGCGAAGGCATCATCACCGTGCGTACCTTGTCGGCGCCCAGTGCGTCGACCGCGATGGCCAGCACGAGCGCCGAATCGATGCCGCCCGACAGGCCGATGATCGCGCCCGGGAAGCCGTTCTTGCCCACGTAGTCGCGCACGCCGGTGACCAGCGCCGCCCAGGCCTGCGCCTCGACCTCGGGCACAGCGGCCACTTCGCCGTGCGGCACGTGGTCGGCGTCGATGTCCAGCATCAGCAGTGCCGGCTCGAAGGCCGGGGCGCGGGCCGTGAGCCGACCGGTCGCGTCCAGCGCAAACGAGGCACCGTCGAAGACCACCTCGTCCTGACCGCCCACCAGGTGCGCGTAGAGCAAGGGCCGGCCGACGGCGCGCGCGCGCTCGGCCATGCGCGCCTCGCGTTCGTCGGCCTTGTCGAGGTGGAAGGGCGAGGCGTTCAGCACGCACAGCAGCTCGGCGCCGGCGGCCACGGCGGCCTGCGCCGGTTCGTCGAACCAGGCGTCCTCGCATATCAGCACGCCGACACGCAGGCCGCCGACCTCGAACACCAGCGGCGGCAGGCCGGCGTCGCGGCCCGATGCGAAGTAGCGGCGCTCGTCGAAGACCTGGTAGTTGGGCAGTTCACGCTTGCAGTAGGTACCCAGGATGTGTCCCCCGCTCAGCACCGAGGCTGCATTGAAGCGCCGCTGCACGGCAAGCGACTTCGACCTAACATCGCCACGGCTGCCGAACTGGTGTGGGTGGCCCACCACCAGGTGCAGGCCCTTGCAGTCGGCCAGTTCGGCCGCCAGCGTGGCCAGCGTCTCGGCGCAGGCCTGCATGAAGGCGGGCCGCAGCAGCAGGTCTTCGGGCGGGTAACCGGCCAGCGCCAGTTCCGGGGCTATCACCAGCAGGGCGCCCTGGCGATGGGCTTCGCGGGCGGCAGCAGCCACCAGGCGGGCATTGCCGGCGAGGTCGCCGACGGTGGCGTTGATCTGCGTCAGTGCTGCCTTCACCTTTTCATTTCCACGTCGTCGGGCCTCGAATGTCGCAGGACAGCAGCATCGAAAATGATTATGTCATCCGGGTTCACGCCGATCCCGGCACGCTGGATGCGCAGGCCTGGAACACGCTGCTGGCCGCCCAGGCGGCACCGACGCCCTTCATGCAGATGGAGTACCTGACGGCGCTGCACGCCTCGGGCAGCGCCGTGCCCGAGTCCGGATGGGCGCCGCAGTTCATCACGCTGGAAGCCGAAGGCGGACTGATGGCGGCCACGGCGCTGTACCTGAAGAGCCATTCCTACGGCGAGTACGTCTTCGACTGGGCCTGGGCCGATGCCTACCGTCGCCACGGCCTGCGCTACTACCCCAAGCTGCTCGGCGCGGTACCGTTCACGCCGGTGCCGGGCTCGCGGCTGCTGGCGCGCAGCGCGCCATGGCGCACGCGGCTCGTGGACGCCATCGGCCGCTACGCGCGCGAGGCGAAGTTGTCGTCGGCGCACGTGCTCTTCGGCGACGACGCCGACCAGGCGGCCTTTGCCGCCGCCGGCTGGATGCTGCGCCAGGGTGTGCAGTTCCACTGGACGCAGGACACCGAAATCCCGGTCGTCGACTTTCCCGACCTGCTCTCGCGCCTGCAGCGCGACAAGCGCAAGAAGATCCAGCAGGAACGGCGCCGTGTGCAGGAACAGGGCATCGGCTTCAGCACCCATGAAGGCGCAGCCATAGCCGAGCCGCTATGGGACTTCTTCTACCGCTGCTACACGCTGACCTACGCAGCGCACCACAGCACGCCCTACCTCACGCGCGACTTCTTCGCGCGCATGGCAAGCACCATGCCGCACCACTGGGTGATGTTCGTCGCGCACCGTGGCGGCGAGCCGATCGCGGCCTCGCTGATTGCCGTCGACGCCGCATCACGCGTTGCCTGGGGCCGCTATTGGGGTTGCATCGAGCCGGTGCCCTGCCTGCACTTCGAGGCCTGCTACTACCAGCCCCTGGCCTGGTGCCTGGCCAACGGCTACCAGCGCTTCGAAGGCGGCGCGCAGGGCGAGCACAAGATGGCGCGGGGCCTGCTGCCCGTGGCCACGGGCTCGGCGCACTGGCTGCGCGACGAACGCTTCGCCGCGGCGGTGTCGGACTTCCTGGCCAGCGAGGGCCAGGGCGTCGAGAACTACGTCGACGAACTGCGCGAACGCAACCCGTTCAAGTCGGCCTGATCAGGCCGGGTGCGTCTTGGCCCAGTTCGCCATGCCCTGCACGACCTCGGTACGCGCGGCGTCCGGGCCTTCCCAGCCGATGACCTTCACCCACTTGCCGACCTCGAGGTCCTTGTAGTGCTCGAAGAAGTGCTGGATGGTCTTCAGCCGCAAGGGGTTCAGGTCCTCCGGCTTCTGCCACCCGGAGTACAGCGAGAGGATCTTCGGAATGGGCACTGCGATGAGCTTGTTGTCACCACCGGCCTCGTCGTCCATGCGCAGCATCCCGATCGGGCGGCAGGTAACGACCACACCCGGGATCAGCGGCACCGGGGTGATGACCAGCACGTCGACCGGATCGCCGTCGTCGGCCAGGGTGTCGGGGATGTAGCCGTAGTTGCACGGGTAGTGCATCGACGTGCTCATGAAGCGGTCGACGAAGAGCGCGCCGGTTTCGTGGTCGACCTCGTACTTGATCGGGTCGGCGTTCATCGGAATCTCGATGATGACGTTGAACTCGTCAGGTGCCTTGGCGCCGGGGGTCACGTTGTGCAGGCTCATGGATATTCTCGAAACACGCCCAGACGGCAGGGCAAGGCGGATTTTAGGCGGCGAACTTTCCGCCCCCTGACGCAGCGCAAGGACCACAGGCAAACCCCGGCCGGGACAGGCATGCCCAGCGTGTAGCATCCGCCGCGGCCCGAAGAGGGCAGCGCCGACGCGTCGTTTGTCGGGCTCGAACCCCAGCAGAAGATTCAATCGAGGAAGGAGCCTTTTCCATGAGCACCATGATGGCGCTATACCTAGCATTGGCGTGCGGCCTGGCCGCGGTCGTCTACGGCTTCGTGCAGCGCGGCTGGATCCTGAGGCAGGACGCCGGCAATGCACGTATGCAGGAGATTTCCGGCGCCATCCAGCAGGGCGCAGCAGCCTACCTGGCGCGGCAGTACAAGACCATAGGCATCGTCGGCGTCGTGCTCACGGTGCTGATCCTCGTCTTCCTCGACAGCAAGACCGCCATCGGTTTCGTGCTCGGCGCGGTGCTCTCGGGCGCCTGCGGCTTCATCGGCATGAAC
>JAURZK010000123.1 GCA_030653505.1 Rubrivivax sp. | reverse complement strand
GCAGCAGCAGCGGCGGGTTCTTCAGCATGGCGCGGGCGATGCTGATGCGCTGGCGCTGGCCGCCAGACAGCCGCACGCCGCGTTCGCCGAGGTAGGTGTCGTAACCCTCGGGGAGCGTGGCGATGAAGTCGTGCGCGAAGGCGGCCGCAGCCGCGGCCTTCACCTCGTCGTCGCTGGCGCCGGGGCGGCCGTAGCGGATGTTCTCCAGCGCGCTGGTGGAAAACACCGTGCTGTCCTGCGGCACGATGCCGATGCGCTGGCGCAGCTCGGCCAGCCGCAGTGCGGAAAGCGGCACGCCGTCGAGTTTCACCACGCCGCTCTTCACGTCGTAGAAGCGCAGCAGCAGCTGCAGCACCGTGCTCTTGCCCGCACCGCTGGGGCCCACCAAGGCCACCGTCTCACCGGGCCGGATGGACAATGTGAAGTTGTGCAGCGCGGCCTGTTTCGGACGCGACGGGTAGTTGAACTCGACCGCTTCGAAGGCCACGGCAGAACCGCCGCGCACGGCCGGCAGCACGGACGGCGCGGCGGGGTCGCCGACGGGCGACTTGGCAGCCAGCAGCTCCATCAGCCGCTCGGTGGCGCCGGCGGCGCGCAGCAGGTCGCCGTAGATCTCGCTCAGCACCGCCACCGCGCCGACGAAGATGATGACGAAGACCACGGTCTGCCCCAGGTGCCCGGCGCTGATGCTGCCGGCCAGAACGGCCTGCGTGCCCTGGTACAGGCCCCAGAGCAGCGCGCCAAAGGTGGCGGTGATCATGAAGGCCACCAGCACGGCGCGCACGCGGGTGCGCTTGATCGCGGTGTCGAAGGCCATGTCGGTGCTGCGGTCGAAGCGCACCGCCTCACGGTCCTCCTGCACGTAGCTCTGCACCACCGGGATCTCGCTCAGCACCTCGGCGGCGATGGCGCTGCTGTCGGCCACGCGGTCCTGGCTGGCGCGGCTGAGCTTGCGCACGCGGCGGCCGAAGTACAGGCTGGGCAGCACCACCAGCACCAGAATGCCCAGCACCTGCGTCATCACCCAGGGGTTGGTGACGATCAGCGCGACCAGCGCGCCGGCGCCCATGACGACATTGCGCAGGCCCATGCTCAGGCTGCTGCCCACCACCGTCTGCACGAGGGTGGTGTCGGTGGTCAGGCGCGAGAGCACTTCGCCGGTCTTCGTGCTCTCGAAGAACTCGGGGCTCTGGCGCAGCACATGGGCGTAGACGGCGTTGCGCAGGTCGGCGGTGATGCGTTCGCCCAGCCAGCTGACGACGTAGAAGCGCGCCGCCGAGAACACGCCCAGCGCGGCGGCTACGCCGAACAGCGCCAGGAAATGCTCGCGCAGCTGCATCACGCGCGCGCCGGGCTCGGCGGCGACCAGGCCCTGGTCGATCAGCACTTTCAGCGCCACCGGGAAGGCCAGCGTGCTGGCCGCGGCCAGCACCAGGAAGACGATGGCCAGACCCACCTGCAAGCGGTAGGGGCGGATGAAGGGCAGCAGGCCCGACAGCGAGCGCGGCGTGGCGGCGGCGGGGCGCTGCGGCGTGGACGAAGGGCCGGTGGACATGCAGCAGAGTCTATGCGTGGCAAACGCCGCCCTACAGTTGGCCCCGCTTGTGGTCGAATACGCGGACTGAGCCTGCCGCGATGACACCCGTCCCCCCGCTTCCGCCCGAACGGTCGGCGCTTTCGAGCGCGCCGGCACCGCTGCCGGCGGCTCTGCCACGTACCGCCACGGCGGCAACATCAAACGCCGCGGGCCACCTGGCCGGCCACGCGCTGCTGCTCGCTGCGCTGGCGCTGGTGCTTGCGGCCGTCGTGGCCTATGCACTGACCGCGCTGCTGGACGCCCCGGGCAACGGCTGGGCCGCCGCGGTCGCCGCCGCCGCGGGTGTGGCAGTCGTCGGGCTGCCGCTGGGCTGGTTGCTGCTCAAGCGTGCCGACGAGATGGCGCCCGGTTCCGGTCGTGCCGACGCGGCGCACGCCCCGCCGGCAGGCATGCCGCCGGCTCTCTTCATGACCCTGGCCGAGCGCGAGTTCGCGCGCGCCCGCCGCTACGGCACCGGCGCGGCGCTGGTGCTGGTCGACATCGACCGCGTTATGCGCCTGTGCCAGGCGCGCGGCGCGGCCGCCGGCGAGGCCGTGCTGGCCGAGATGCTGCGCCGCACCGCGCCGACGCTGCGGACCGCTGACGTGCTGACCTACCTGGGCGCGTCGCAGATGGCGGTGTTCCTGGTGCACGCCGATGCCACCGGCGCGCTCGACGTCGCCGAGCGCATCCGCGAGCGCAGCGAACAGATGGAAGTGCTGTTCCCGGAAACCGCCAACGGCCTGCGCCTGCGTGTCACCGTCAGCGCCGGCGTGGCGCACCTGCGGCCGGCCCACCTCAGCCTGCAGGCCATGATCGACGACGCGCTGGATGCCGTGGCCGCCGCCCGTGCCGCGGGCGGCAACTGCGTGCGCGCCGCGCCGGTGGACCCGGGCGCCCCGGGCGCCCCCGGGGTGTGGCGCGACCGTCGCGCCAAGACGCCGCCTCAGCCGCCGCGGCCGGGCCATACCGGCTGAAGCCGCGCCAGCGCGGCCGGCCGCCGCCCCGGGGTGAGGCGCCCGCACGCTCCGTGGTGGCGGGCAGGCTACAGCTTCAGCACCGCGGCGTAGCCCGTCATCTCGAGGTAACCCAGGCCGACCCGCCGTCCATGCGCGTCGAGCAGTTCGCTCAGCCCTTCCCAGTACACCGTACCGGTTCCCGCGCGGCTGTCGAGTTCCTGCGCGTCGGCCAGCGCACGCACGGTGTGGCGGCCGGCGGGGCTTTCGACCTGCCACTCCACCGGGTAGCTGGCGGCGGTGGCCGGGCTGCGCCAGCGCCGACCGGCGCTGAAGCGCACGTCGTCGGCGCCGAAGCTGCGTGGTGCTGTGCCCGCGGCGCGGAAGCTGCCCCCGGCCCACAGCGTGCTGCCGTCGGCGCGGCGCAGCACGAAGGCGGTGAGCGCGCTGCCGTCGAACAGGTTCATGCCGATCCAGTCCCAGCCGACGGCGTCGGCGGCCAGGATCTCGTCGCTCCATTCGTGGTCCATCCAGGCGCGGCCGCTGCCCTGGGCTTGCTGGCCCGCCAGCACCAGGCGGCCGCTGGCGGCGAGTTGCGGTTCGCTGTAGTAGTGGCTGGCCTGGCGTAGCTCGGGCCCCTTGCGCGAGAAGCCGGCCTGGCCCTGCAGCAGCAGCGGCTGCGTGCGGGCCAGTGTCAGGTCCAGGCCCAGTTTGCGGCCCGGCACACGTGCGTGCCAGGCCGGGCCTACGTCCACCAGCGACCACCCCGCCAGTTGCACCGCGCCGCGGCCGACGGCGGCGTGGCCGGTGGTCACGTCGGGCGCGCCGTTCCAGCGCACGATGCGCTGGTCGTGGCTGTGTGTACCTGATGCGCCTGCCGGTGGCAGCCCTGTGACGGCGGCATGGGCGAAGAGCAGGTGCCTGGCCGCGAAGCGGCTGGCATTGCCCGCGGCCAGCCCGGTGCCGCTGCGGAAAAAGGTGATCTGGAAGCCGTGCGTGGGTGCGGCTTCGCTGCCCAGCCAGCCGGTGGCGTACCACCACTCGGTGCGCGCGGCGAGATGGGCGCCGTGGTCCTGCGGGAAGGCGAGCACGCGGCCGGGGCGCACGGGTTCGGCGGGCGGTTCGGCTGTGGCAGGGGCCGGGGCAGAAGCCGGTTGCGCCCGCGCCGGCAGCCCGGCCATCAGCGGCGCCAGCGCGCCGATCTGCCTGAGCCAGCGGCGACGTTGCGGATTCACCTACCAGTCCTCCTTCACCGACAGCACCGCGGCCCGCCCCGCGGCGCGGCGTGCGCTGAACGCGGCCGTCGCCGTGCCCGCCACCAGCACCGCGGCGGCCAGCAGCGCCAGGCGGCCCCAGGGCAACACGAGGTCCATCGTCCAGTGAAAACTCTGCGGGTTGACGACGAAGACCAGCACCATGCTCACCGCCAGCCCCAGCGCCAGGCCGACGAGTGTGCCCGCGGCGACCCAGGCGCCGCTCTCGCCGGCCACGACGCCCACCACCTGCCGGCGTGTCAGGCCCAGGTGGGCCAGCAGGCCGAACTCCTTGCGCCGCGCCAGCACCTGCGCCGACAGACTCGCCGCAATGCCCACCAGCCCGATGGCGATGGCCACCGCCTGCAGGTAGTAGGTGACGGCGAAGCTGCGGTCGAAGATGCGCAGCGAGAGCTTGCGCAGTTCGGCGCTGGACGCGAAGTCGAGCATCGCCGGGTCGGGCAGCAGTGCACGCAGGCCGTCCTGCACGGCCCCGAGTTCGGCGTCGGGCTGCAGCCACAGCGCCAGGTCGTTCAGGCGCGTGTCGCCCGTCAGGCGCCTGTAGTCGGCGTCGTCCATCGCCACGGCGCCGAACTGGCGTGCGTAGTCGCGCCAGACGCCGCGCACACGCACGGCCACCTGCCGGCCGGCCAGCGGCAGTTCGAAGCGTGTGCCCAGGGACGCGCCGTAAAGGGACACCACAGCCTCGCTGACGTAGACCCCCACCTCCCCAGCCTGCACCACGCCGGCCGCCAGCGGCGCCTGCAACATCGGCAGTGCGGCCTGCGGGTCGGGCAGGGGGCGGGAAATTAGCGTCACGGCCGGGCGGTCCTCGGCAAGCTGCAGGCTGCGTGTGCGCGACGCCATCACACGTTCGACACCCGGCACGGCGGCGGCACGGGCGGCGAAGTCGGGCGGCAGCCAGGCCTGCTCGGCCATGCTGCCGGTGGCGGCACTGCGGCCGTAGAGGTCGGCCGGCAGCACGGTGGCCAGCCAGGCGCTGACACCTTCGCGGAAGCTCGCAACCATCACCGTCAGCGCCACGCTCAGCGCCAGGCTGGCCACCACACCTGCCACCGCCGCGGTGGCGGTGCGGCGCTGGAAGCGTGCACGCTGCAGCGCCAGCAGCGGCAGCGCACCCAGGCGCAGCGTGCGCGAAGCCGGCACCGTGGACAGCAGCGCATGCACGGCGGCCGGCACCAGCGCCACGCCGCCCAGCAGCAGCGCGCCGACGCCGACGTAGGCGGCCAGCGGCAGCCCGAACAGCGGCGGCGCGAAGGCCGCGGCCGTCCCCAGCGCCAGCAGCACCAGCCCCGGCCAGGCCGGGGGTGCGCTGCCGCCCGGTGTGCCCAGGCCCTTGAGCGCCAGTGCGGGCGAGATCTGTTCGGCCTGCCGTGCCGGCCACCAGCCACCGACGATGGCCGAGGCCGTGCCCAGCAAGCCGAAGGCCACGGTCCCGACCACGCCCACCTGAAGCGGCGGCACGATGCCCGGGAAGTAGCCGCCGCCAAGGTCACCGGCCAGGAAACGCAGCGCCGCCGCGGCCATACCGGCGCCCATCAGCAGCCCCAGCACACTGCCCACCGCACCCAGCAGCGCGCACTCGGCCAGCACCCAGGTGCGCCGCTGGCCCGCGGTGAGGCCCAACACGCCCAGCAGCGCGAAGGTGGGCGTGCGCTGCGCGACGCTGAGCGAGACGACCGAGAACACCAGAAAGGCGCCCACGAACAGCGCCACCAGCGCCAGCACCGTGAGGTTGACGCGGTAGGCCCGTGACAGGTTGCTGACCCGCTGTTCGGCGTCGTCGGCCGCGGTGGCGCCGACGTTCGGCGGCAGCGCCAGCCGCGCCAGCAGCGTGTTGCGCTCGGTGCCGGGTTCCAGCCGCAGGTCGATGCGTGACAGCCGCCCCAGTTGCGCGAAGTGCACTTGCGCGCCGGCCAGATCCATCACCACCAGCGGCGTGCCGCCGGCGGCGTTGCTGCCGGCCACGCGCAGTGCCTGCCAGCCCGGGCCCGACTGCAGGCGCAGCGTGCCGCCGTCGGCCACGCCCAGCAGCGTGCGCGCCGCGGGGTTGGGGAAGGCGGCGTCGGGGTCGAGGAAGACGAGGCGGTCTTCGCCCTCGGCCGGGCGCGGCACCAGCGCCGGCGCCAGCGGCCCGGCGCGCAGCAGGTCCAGTCCCAGAACCCGCAGCGCGACGCGGCGGCCATCGGCGGCCTGCGCGTAGGTGTCGACTTCGAGCACCGGGCTGGCGAGCGCCACGCCGGGGTCTGTGGCCACGCGTTCGAAGAGCGCATCGTCGAAACCTTCGCGCGGGCCGCGCAGCGTGAGGTCGGGCTCGCCATTGGCCGTGCGCACGGCCTGCGAGAACTCGGCCAGCGCCGAGTTGTTGATGAGGTGGACCGAGAAGGCCAGCGCCACGCCCAGGGCGACGGCCAGGAGCGCCACGGCATGGCGCCAGGGGTGGTGGCGCCATTCGCGGGCGACGAGCATGGGCAGCATGTCAGCGGCGCTGTGGTGCTGCAGGCGTCTGGCCGTGGAGGACGCGCGAGCGTGCGGAGACTGCGTGCGGCCCGTTGCGGACGTTCGGGGTTCGCTGCTCTTTGCGTTCGAAGAGTTGCGCGGGTCGCGTCAGGCGGTACCCGGCGATGTCGCCGACTGTGGCGGCCTTCGCTTCGCTCAGGCTGCCCTGCGCTGCTCGCCTTGAGGGGGTGCCGCATAACTCGCTTCGTTCGCTGCGCTCACTGCGCTCAGACAGGATGCGGCAAGTCAGTTTACGAAGCTCGCTGCGCTCGCCCCCCTCAAGGCTGGCCTTGCAGGCCGCGCCGGGCTTGGCGGCCCGGCCGCTCGCAAGGCACAAACGGTCCACTGGACCGTTTGTGTCCGTGCTCGCCTGCTCGGCGCCACACACGGCGCCACCGCCGGGCACCGCCTGCCGCTCAACCACCGGCAGTGGCGTGCGCCGAACGCCACCGCTGCTTGTAGCAAAGGGCTGTTCGGGCGGGGAGCGGCGTGCGTGTGAGGCGCCGAGGAGCGCAGGGTTCATGGCCCGCGAGCGCAGCGAGCCTCGTAAACACTTCTGGCGCATCCTGTTTGAGCGCAGTGAGCGCAGCGAACGAAGCGAGTTATGCGCCGGGCCATGGAC
>JAURZK010000093.1 GCA_030653505.1 Rubrivivax sp. | reverse complement strand
CCGCTCCAGCGAAAAAAGTAGCTGCGAAAAAAGCGCCCGCCAAAAAGCGGACCGCCAACGCTGCGTTCATGAAAGCCTTGACGCCCAGCTCCGCTCTGGCGGCCATCGTCGGTGCAGGCCCACTGCCACGCACCGAGGTGGTGAAGCAGCTGTGGACTTACATCAAAAAGAACAAGCTGCAAGACGCAGTCAACAAGCGCATGATCAATGCCGATGCCAAGCTGAAGGAAGTCTTCAACAAGGCACAGGTGTCCATGTTCGAGATGGCTGGCCTGATTGGCAAACACCTCAAGTAATCAGCGACTGCTGCATACTTGAAAGGCCGACGCAAGTCGGCCTTTTTGTTGCTACCTGCGGTTATCGTGATCGCGGCGTTCCCGATGATCATCGTGGTCCTGCCTGCGGTTGTCACGATGGTCACGGCGATCGCGGCGGTCATCGCGCCAGCCCGGATGCTCGTGCGCATAGCGTTCTCTCACCCATTGCTCCTGCACGAAATAAACAGGCTGCCCGCACGCGTTGTAGCGAGCGCAATGCTTGCCCCACTTCTTCTGGTGACCCGGGGGAACATAGAGGTAGATGGGCTCGCGTTGCACCAGCACGGGTGCGGGCGCGATGATCACCGGTTGCGGGTACACGAGCACGGGTGGTGGGTAGTCGCCGATATTGATGCGCCCATAGACCCCCGGTTGATTGATGCCAATCGAGACGCCCACGCTGGTTTGCGCAAACACGGAGCCTGTCATACAGGCACAGGCGAACAGGGCGGTCGCAGCAAGTTTCTTCATCACGGTCTTTCAGAGTAGGTCCACTCCAATAACGCTTGAGCTGCACGACATGCCGACCTTGAAGGCGTAACGATTTGTGAAAGGATAAGGCCTGTGCTGCCGGTGGACTGAGGCCGCATCGCCCTTCACGCGGGCAGCACATGACATGCGCTACTCTTTTTGCTGTAACTGCTTCAAGGCGTTTTGCGTAATGGCGGACAAGGTGCCGCGGGTGCTGATCACTTCCGGGTCCAGCATCACCTCAATCAGCGTGCCTTGCGGCCGGTCCAGCGCGGCGAGCAATTCGGCCTCGAACTCAGCCGTCCTGGTAATGCGCACACCGGCGTAGCCGTAGGCACACGCCAATGCTACGAAGTCCGGGTTCATGAGCTGGGTCCCGGTCACGTGCTGCGGATACTCGCGCTCCTGGTGCATGCGAATGGTGCCAAACATGCCGTTGTTCAGCAGCACGATGATGGTTTTGGCGCCGTATTGCGTCGCCGTGGCCAGCTCTTGCCCGTTCATCAAGAAGTCGCCATCACCAGCGATGGTGAAAGCCAGGCGCCCGGTGGCAATGGCCGCCGCAATGCCGGCGGGCACGCCATAGCCCATGGCACCGTTGGTCGGGGCCAGTTGCGTCTTGAAACCCTTGGCCAGCCCGTGGTGCCTGTAGAAGCGGTGCATCCAGCTGGCAAAGTTGCCCGCGCCATTGGTCAGCACGGCGTCTGTTGGCAGATGCTTTTGCAGCATCGCCACAATGGCGGGCATGTCGATGTCGCCCGGCAAGGCCTGCGGCTCGAGGTTGGCCAGATAGTCAGCGTGACAGGC
Organism: Rubrivivax sp.; assembly: GCA_030653505.1. Classification (GTDB taxonomy): domain Bacteria; phylum Pseudomonadota; class Gammaproteobacteria; order Burkholderiales; family Burkholderiaceae_C; genus Rubrivivax. The sequence continues at coordinate 13,222 of JAURZK010000093.1, read as the reverse complement.
CTGTGTCCACGCATCCCAGGCCACGGCAACCGGTGCATCCAGCACCTCCAGGGAGCGGGCCGCCGCGTTCATGGTCGCGTTGATCGCCAGGTCGGCCTGGTAGACGCGGTTGAGCTCTTCCGCACTGGCGTGTATGTGCACCAGTTTCTGCCGGGGCTTGGGGACCTCCAGCAGGGTGTAGCCGCCGCTGGTCATCTCGCCCAGCCGTGGCCCGATGGCCAGAATCAGGTCACTGTTCTTGATGCATGCCGCCAGCCGGGGATTGATGCCGATGCCCACGTCACCCGCATACAGCGGATGGTGGTTGTCAAACGTGTCCTGAAAGCGAAACGCGTTGCCAACTGGCAGCTTCCAGTTTTCAGCGAAGCGCTGCAAGGCCTGGGCGGCCTGTACCGTCCAGCCACCACCACCGGCAATGACAAAAGGCCGCTCCGATTTTAATAGCATCTCACGCAGCGTGCGCAGGGACCCGGGGTCAGTCCAGGCCTCGACCGCCTCAACCCGTGGCAGGGCTTGCGGCAGCACACCCGTACCCGCGTGAGCAGCCACAACCTGTGTCAGCATGTCCTCCGGCAACACCAGCACCACCGGACCGGGGCGGCCATTCATGGCGGTGGCAAAAGCACGCGCCACGTATTCGGGGATGCGGCGGGCATCATCAATGCGCTCCACCCGTTTCGCAAACCCTTTGGTACTGGGACCGAAAAAGCTCAGGTAGTCGACTTCCTGAAACGCTTCGCGGTCACGGGTGTCACTGGCCACATCGCCCACAAACAGCACCATGGGCGTCGAGTCCTGAAATGCGGTGTGGACGCCGATGGACGCGTTGGTCGCACCGGGCCCGCGCGTCACAAAACAGACACCGGGACGGCCGGTCAGTTTGCCGTGGGCCTCGGCCATGAAGGCCGCGCCGCCTTCCTGGCGGCAGGCGATGAAGCGGATGTGTTCGCGGTGTTCGTGAAAGCCGTCGAGCACCGCCAGGTAGCTTTCGCCCGGCACGCCGAAGCAGGTGTGCACACCCTGGGCGATGAGGGCTTCGACGAGGGCGTGGCCGGCCAGGCGTGGCGAGGGGGTGGTGGGCATCATGTCGCGAGTGTGAGGGCTGAGGCCTGCACCGGCAGCCGGCATCACGGCTCGGTGGATCGGCGGCCGGGCGGACCGGGCGCCGCACTTTAGCGGTCGCTGCAGGTGCTGGGCTCGACGGCGCTGTCGCGGGCCTGTGCCGAGGCATGCAGCTCGCGGCCCAGGCGCCACAGCGCGCAGGTGCTCCAGGGCAGCCCCAGCAGGCGGTCGACACCGTTGGCGTCGGGGCCACGCACGGCCAGCCAGCCGGCATGTGCGCCGTGCACGCCTACCCGCCACTGCGTGTCGGCCGCGGACAGGCGCGCAAAGGGCGAAAGGCTGGCCACGGCGCCCTGCAGTCGTTCGCCGTCCTGCGCACGCAGGACGCCGGAGACCGGCCTTTCGTACACCGCCACCAGCACCTGCTCACGCGACGAGGGTGGCTCGCCGGGCGCGACCTCGCCCTCAGGGTTGCCGCGGGCAATGTGGAAACAGCGCCCTGCGTGTTCGAAGACCTGCGGCGTGAAGCCAGGCTGCGCCGCCCAGTCGCCTGCCACCTTGAGGCAGGGCGAACCATCGGCGGCCGGCGTCAGTGACACGAAGTCGGCATCGGCTTGCACCGGCAGCCGCTGTGCAGTGGGTGAAAGCAACCGCCAGGCGGGCTCGCCCAGCCCCAGCGCCCGGCCGGCCGGCAGCCGCCAGCTGGGCACCGTGGCCACGCGCTGGCCGCCGGCGGCGCTGCGCACCTGCTGCAGCGCGGCTTCGTGCGTGACCACGGCCCGCGTGTGCGCCTGCAGCACGCGGCTGCTGCGGTCTTCCTGGCGGTCCCAGTCGAGTTCGAGCACGGTCACCGATGGCACCTCGACGCTGGAACCACTGGCGGTGTAGGCCACGTGGCGCAGCGTGGTGTCGATGACGATGGTGGGGTCGAGGTACAGCGGCACGGCGGTGACGATCTGGCCGTACTGGCAGAACCCGCCATCGGCGTTCCACGTCGCACCCCGCAGCTCGATGGTGGTGTCGTGGCGGCCGGTCAGGGCCGGCACGAAGAGGGCGCGGCGCTGCAGGTTTTCGGCACTGCGGCCGCGCGCGATGTAGAGCCTGCCGGCCAGCACCGCCGCGGGGCCGACGGCCGCAGCTTCGTCCGAGGCCGGGTGGCAGTCGGCTTCGCGTACCTCAGGCAGCTGGGCCGCCGCCGAGGCCGCCGCTTCGGGCGCCAGCGCCGCGCCGGCCCACACCGCGCCGGTGAGCACCTGGCGCAGCTTGCCGTTCACCGGCGGTTCGGTCTGCGCCGTCAGCCCGTCGAGGAAACTGCCCTGGCGACGCACCGGCGGCACCCACGAAAGGCGCTCGATGAGCCATTGCGAAAGCTGTGTCATGCGCGAGGTCTGGCCGCTGCGTGCCTCGTCCACGAGTTCCGCGGCGCGCAGCAGCGAGGCCAGCGGCACACCAGCGCTGCCCACGCCTGGGTAGGCCGCCGTCAGCGGCGCCCGGTTGGCCCGTGTGCCGGCGTCCAGCAGCAGCTCGGCGCGCTGCGTCACCGGCACCTGGATGTAGAGCGAAAACAGCGCCGGCGGCAGGAACACCAGCAGCAGCGCGCTGGCCCAGGCCCAGCGGCGGCGCGTGCGGGTGGCGGCATCACGCGCCTGCAGGCGCTGGCTCGACAGCTGCAGGTAACCGTCCAGCGCACTGTCCAGCCGACCGAGCCGGGCACCGTCGCGGTCGAGTTGCAGGAAGCGGAACCACTCCTGCTGCTGGCCCGGCGCGCGCAGACGTGCCTCGAAGCCACTTTCGCGCAGCAGGCGCATCTCGCCCGATTCGAGCAGCAGGTCTTCGGTGCGGCCGCTCGCCACCCAGGCGCCGCAGCGGCGCAGCACGCCGACGAATTCCTCGAAGCGGTCGGCCTCGCGGTCGACGAGACGCCGGAAACGCGACCAGCCGCGGATGAAGCTCTCGTGCGAGACCTTCAGCGTCGCACAGGCCGGGTCTTCCTCGTCCCAGAACAGGTAGTCCACCGTGCCCAGGAAACCTTCGGCGAGCAGCGCGCGCAATTCGGTGCGGGTCTTGCCCGCGCCGAGCAGCGTCGTCACGGCGTCGATGGCGACCCGCTGTTGCGAGTACATGCCGGTGTTCGGGTCCTTGAAGGCCAGGCGGCTGAACAGCGCGTCGAGCTGCGCACGTTCGCGCTCGCCATGCCACTGGTACAGCGTCTCGGGCCAGTTCTCGACGCAGGCGCGCAGCGTGTTCTTCTCGTCCAGCGGCTGCTCGTCGCCGGCCACCGCCGCGCGGCCGCCGGCCACGGCGCGCACGAGGTCGATTTCGGTGACGTGGCTGGGCACCGGCACGTCCATCTCCTCGCGTTCCAGCGCCGCTTCCCAGAGCCGCGCCAGCAGGTGCTGCAGCAGCGGCAGGTGGTCGGGGTCGTGCGTGATGGCCTTCACGTCGTGCAGCAGCCGTTGCAGCACCGCGGGCTCGAAACGCACCTCGGTGGGCAGCGCTGCGGCCGCCTGGGGCTGCAGGCTGCGCGCCTGCAGGCGCAGGAAACGTTGCGCCGGGCCGACGATGGCGTCGCGCAGTTCGTCGTCGTCGAGTCGCCGCACCAGGTAGGACGACTTGTTGATGGCGTCGGGCAGCTCGAGGAAGCTGGCGCAGTCGTTGAGGTGCTCGCTGCGCATCGTCAGCACGATGTGGCAACGCGGGTGCGGGTTGAAGAAGTGGTCGAGCAGCCGTTCCACCAGCAGCGTGGCGTCTTCGACACCCTTGTTGGTGGGGTGGAAGATCTCCTCGAACTGGTCGAGCACGAAGAGCACACGCGCTTCGCCGGGGTCGGGGCCCGGCGGGACGGCCAGTTCCTCGCCGTAGGTGTCGAGCAGGCGCGCAAAGCCTGCTTCCTGGCGGAACACGTCGGCAATCTCGTGCAGCCGCTGCGCGTCGGCCGCTTCGCTGCCCCGGCCCCTGAGCAGGCCGGCAAAACGCCGCGCCAGCCGCGTGATGGGCGAGACGCGGCGCGCCGCACTGTCGTCCGTGCTGACGTTGGTGCCGGGCGTGCAGGTCATCGTCAGCCACAGGTCGCCGGCGCCGGCGATGCCGAAACTGCGCAGTTCGGGGATGACACCGGCGCGGATGAGGCTGCTCTTGCCCGAGCCCGAGCCGCCCAGCACGGCGACGAACTGTGACTCGCGCAGGTGCTCGATGACCTCGCGCACCTGGCGTTCACGGCCGAAGAGCAGCGCGGCCTCGAAGTCGAGGAAGGGGCGCAGCCCCGGGTAGGGCTCGCGCGGCAGCCGCGCCCGTGCATCGCCCGGGGGCAGCGGCAGGACGGGCGCGGGGGCAGCTTCGTGGCTCGAGCTCACGGCGTGCCCCCTGCAACGTCGCGCTGGTGACGCCGTTCGTAGACCTTCTTCAGGAAACGTTCGAGCTGGTCGTTTTCTTCGGTGACGACGTCGATGTCGTCTTCGCTCGCGGCGTTGAAGCGCAGCACCTGCCAGCCCCAGGCCGGCACCGGCTCGGTGGCCTGCTGCGGCGGCATCAGGTAGGCGACGATGCCCGGCGCGGCGTCGCGCCCCGGCGTCATCTTGTTCTCGACCTTGTTGATCTGCGCCACCAGGGCCTCGCTGGTCTTGCGGCCCCAAAGCAACACGACGCCGTCGGCGTCGTCCAGGCTCGGGAAGCTGTCGATCTGGTCGACCGGCAGGCCGCGCGGGCGCAGGCTCAGCGCCGGCACGCGGCCGGGCGCGACGCGGCGGCAGACATCGTCCCACTTGCGGCGGATCTGCTCGCCCAGGGGTTCCCACAGCGTGCGTTCGTTGCGGTTGCTCTCGATGTAGATGCGCACGCCCGAGGCCTGCGCCAGCACCGCGGGGGCTGGTGCAGGCGGACGCAGCAGGTCGGCCAGCGCCTGCGCGGTCGTCATCGCCCCGCCCTGCGCGGCAACCCAGGCCGCGGCGCCCTGGGGCGGCGCGGCGGCGGCCGCTGCCGTGCGCAGGTCCAGCCAGTGCAGGCGCTCGGGCGTACCGCCGCGCTTGAGCCAGGCGTCGCGCTGCACCTCGAGGTGCCCGCCGGCGGCCAAAGAAGTCATCATCAGCGGCGCATCGTCGAAGGCCAGCAGCAGGCGCTCGGCGCGGGCGTAGTCGGCGAAGTCGTTGAAGACCACGTCCTGCGACAGTACCCGCGCCGGCAGTCCGCGCTGTGCCAGCACATTGGCCGCCTGCACCGCCGCTGCGGCGCTGGCCGGCGGCACGAAGCCGATCAGCAACTCGCCCCCGGTCGTGGTGCTGGGGGCAGCGCCCGCCGCGCCCGGTGCAGGCGCGGCCGCGAGTTCCGGCGCGGGCCGCGACACGGGCACCGACGGCAGTGCCGCAGCCTGGCGCAGCTTGGCCGCGAAGTTGCTGCGCAGGCGCTCGAAGGGTTGGCGGAAAGCGGGTGAAACCAGGCCCGGGCCCATGTAGATGTCCAGCGGCCGCGCCTTGTCGGCGGGGTCGAAGAAGGGCATCCAGATCTGGTCGTCGCCGGGCATCAGCGCACGCCAGGCGGCGCTGCCGCTGACCTGCAGCATCGCTGCTTCCGACAGCGCCACGATGTAGAGCCTTTCGCGCAGACCCTGCTCGCCGAACAGCGACTTGAAGTAGGCCAGCTCCTTCAGGCACCAGTCGCTCTGCGCGAAGTTGTCGTGCACGACGATGATCATCGCGAACGAGGCCTCGACGCGCCGGCGCAGTTCCTCGCTGAGCGCGCCGGCCACCGGGCCGTTTTCGCCCGACAGGTGCAGGCGCGGCAGGCGCACGCCGCGCAGCATGGCCTGCAGGCCGCGTTCGAGTTCGGTGCGGAACTGCGTCACCCAGTTGAACCAGGCGTCATCGTCGGCATGGGCGTAGCTGATGAAAGCCGTGAACTCGCAGTCCTGCAGCGGCTTCATGCGGCCCGCCCCAGCGCCGTCTCGGCGAAACGCAGCACGGCGTCGAAGGGCCGCTGCACCATGCTGCGGCAGTGCAGCGTTTCGGTGGCGGCAAAGTGGCCGTGTTCGTAGAACTTGTTGACCGGCGCACCGCCGCCGCAGATGTCGAAGTACGCGCAACGCTCGGCGCAGGCAGCCAGGCCCTGTTGCACGGCCTGCCACTGGCGCAAGAAGGCCGGGCCTTGCAATGCGTCGAGGTAGCCGCCCTGGTGAACGTTGCCGATCACGAACCCGCCCCAGCCGGCCGCGGGCTGGCCCAGCAACTCGGGCGAGAAGGTGCCGAAGCTGCCGTCGTGGCCCACGGTCACCAGCGCCAGCGGCTGCACCTGGGTGTTCTCGGGCGCGCTGAACTGCCGCCACTGCCAGCGCGGCAGCGGCGTGCGCAGCGCGCGCCAGGCGGCGGCGAGTTCACGCACCGCCACCGGACCGTGCAGCGAACGTTGCAGCAACCGCGCGAGGAAGGCGGCGTGCGCCGGCTCGTGATCGACGAGGCTGGACTGCGCATGCGCCCCCTCGGCTTCGTCGAAGTTGCAGCCGAGTTCGGTGATGCCCTGGTCGGCGAACCAGTCGTAGAAACCGTCGGCGTCGGCCAGCGTGGCCGCGCCGACCACGGCGATGGCGTGGAAGGGCACGCCGTGCGCGCGCAGCCGCCGCAGGCCACGCACGACCTGCGCGTGCGTGCCGTCGCCGCGTCGCGTGCGGCGGTGGGCGTCGTGCAGCGCGGCGGGGCCGTCGACGCTGACACCCACCGCCACGCCGTGCTGCACGAAGAAGTCGCACCAGGTGTCGTCGATCAGCGTGGCGTTGCTCTGCATCGCGTGCGTGACGGCCACGCCGGGCAGCGCCTGCGCCACGGCCGCGAAGGCGTCGACGTAGTAGGCCGGCGGCAGCACCAGCGGTTCGCCGGCGTGCCAGACGACGGTGAGTTCGTCGCCCGCCAGGCCGTCTTCACGCAGCCTGAGCGCGGCCTGCCGCACGGTGGCCACGGCCATGCGCGAACGTTCGTCGCGCCGCGGCAGGTAGCAGTAGCTGCAGTCGATGTTGCAGAACGGCGTGGGCTGCAGCACCAGCAGGCGGGTGCGCAGGTGCGGCACGAAGTCTTCGGCGCGCACGCACCCCGCGGCGGCGGCGCGCGGCACGGCGGTGATCACTTGTTGGCCCAGTTGCTCCACTTGCTCCACTTCGGCCAGTTCGTCCAGGTGTTGGCCTGGGCCAGCTGCCAGCTTGCGACGGCATCGAGCGCCTCGGGTGCGGTGGCCAGCGCGGCGCGCACGGCATCGACGCGGGCCTGCAGCGCAGCACGCTCCGGCGGCGCGGGCAAGGCCGCCGCGGGGCCGGCCAGGCCTGCCACGGCCAGCACCGCCAGCGGTGCGGGTTTCAGGCGACGAGGGCGGCGGGGCGTCTTTGACACGGCGACCGATGCTAGGTGCGCCCCCCGGGCTTGTAAAGGCAGCCGGGCCCCTAGCCTGGCGCTGCCTGCGGGCGCGGTGCGGCGGCCCGCGGCGTCGTGTTCAGCTGGCCGCAGCCGGCCGTGGTGCGGCCGTGGCGCGCACGCGCCAGCCCACCAGCGCCGCCGAAACCACACCCAGCAGCAGCGCCAGTGCCGAGCCCGAGAAGACCGCCTGCGGCAGGCCGCCATCGAGCAGCGCGCCGAACACCGGCGCGGCCAGCGCAAAGCCGACATCGAGCCCGGAGTACACCGTGCCGTAGACACGCCCGGTGGCGCCGGGTGGCGCGGCGCGCTTAATGAGCATGTCGCGCGACGGCCCGGCCAGCCCGGTGCCAAAGCCGGCCAGCGCCGCCACCGTACCGGCCAGCAGCGCCGGCAGCCAGCCGCTGGCCACCAGCAGCAGCATCGCTGCGGAGACGGCCATGGCGGCAGCGATGGTGCGTTCCAGGGCCTGCACCCGTGCCACGACGAAGCCGCCCACCACCATGCCCGCCGCCGCGCACAGCATGTAGCCGGTGACGACGAAGGCCGTGGCCGACAGCGGCAAGGCGTACATGCGTGACAGTGCCGGCCCGGCAAAACCCTGGATGGCCGACAGCGCCGCCGTGATCCAGAAAAAGAAGGAGAAACACAGCCACACCGCAGGCAGCTTCAGGAAGGCCAGCGCATGCTCGAGGGGCGCAGCCTCGGCGCCGGGCTTGTCGTGCGCCAACGCGCCAGGCCGGTCGCCGATGGCGCCCCGGTACAGGAAAAGCAGCGCCAGCACGGCCAGCGGCACCAGCGCCGCACACAGGTAGGCGGTGCGCCAGCTGCCGGCCAATTGACCCAGACCGATGAGGAACACCGGCGCCAGCGCCCAGCCCAGCGCGCCCGTGATGCCGTGCACCGAGAACGCATGCCCCAGCCGCGGCTGCGAGACGCGCTTGTTGAGGATGGTGAAGCCGGCCGGGTGGAAGGGCGAGTTGCCCAGCCCCGCCAGCGCCGCCGCGAGCATCAGCCCGCCGTAACCCTGCGCCGCCGCCGCCGCCAGTGCCGCCGCGACGAAACACGACAGCGCCGCGAACAGCACCGGCCGCGCGCCGATGCGGTCGACCAGGAACCCGGACAGCGCCTGCCCCACGCCCGAAATCACGAAGAACAGCGTCACCAGCAGCCCGAGCTGCGAGTAGTTGAGCCCGAAGTCGCGGATGAAGACCGGGAACAGCGGCGGCAGCAGCAGGTGGAAGAAGTGCGAGGTGCCGTGCGCCAGGCCGACGAGGCCGATCACGGTGTAGTCGCTGCGCGCGCCTGGCACGGCAGCAGCGGGAGGGGTCAGCACGGCACTCATGGGACGTGAGCGTAAACGCTGGCGGCCGCTGCCGCGTTAGGATGAACGATTGCCCTTCCGTCTGCGCAATGCAAAGTGCGCCCCAACCGGCCATGACCCAGGTTCTCTACGACTACACGCGCGCCGACGCCAGCGGCGCCAGCGTCACCGCGCAGGCCTGGGCGCGTGTGCCGATGGCCTTGCCGCCTGCCGAACGCAAGGCCGCGATGGCACGCGCTGCCGAGTTGCTGCAGGCTCACGGCGCCGTGCTGGTGGCGCATTACTACGTCGACGGTGACCTGCAGGATCTGGCCCTGGCCACCGGCGGCTGCGTCGCCGACTCGCTGGAGATGGCGCGCTTCGGCCGCGACCACCCGGCACAGACGCTGGTCGTGGCCGGTGTGCGTTTCATGGGTGAAAGCGCCAAGATCCTGTCGCCCGACAAGCGTGTGCTGATGCCCGACCTGGAAGCCACCTGCAGCCTCGACCTGGGCTGCCCGCCCGAGGCCTTCGCAGCCTTCTGCGACGCCCACCCCGACCGCGAGGTCGTCGTCTACGCCAACACCAGCGCCGCCGTGAAGGCGCGGGCAGACTGGATGGTGACGAGCTCCTGCGCGCTGGCCATCGTGAACCACCTGAAGGACCAGGGCAAGAAGGTGCTGTGGGCACCCGACCGCCACCTCGGCCGCTACATCCAGGAGCAGACCGGCGCCGACATGCTGCTGTGGAACGGCGACTGCATCGTGCACGACGAGTTCAAGGGCCTGGAGCTGGAACTGCTGCGACGCGAACACCCCGGTGCGCTGGTGCTGGTGCACCCGGAATCGCCGCGCAGCGTGGTCGAGCAGGCCGACCTGGTGGGCAGCACCAGCCAGCTGCTGAAGGCGGTGGTCGACGGCAAGGCGCCGGCCTACATCGTGGCCACCGACCAGGGCATCCTGCACCGCATGCGACAGCTGGCGCCGGGCAAGACGCTGATCGCGGCACCCACCGCCGGCGCCAGCGCCACCTGCAAGAGCTGCGCACACTGCCCCTGGATGGCGATGAACGCCTTGCAGGGCGTGGTCGCGTGCCTGGAGACAGGCAGCGGCGAAGTCCACGTGCCCGAAGCCGTGCGTCGCAAGGCGCTGGGCTGCATCGACCGCATGCTCGACTTCGTCAGGCAGCACCCGGACAGCGTCGCCCAACCTGCCACGCGCGCCAGTACCTTCGTGCCGAACATCGGCCCGGCCTGAAGGCCGCGGCACGTGGCGGGCCTCAAGCCCGCCACGGGGCGGTCGATATCCGGGCGTACCCCGATCACGCAGCGGAGCCCGACCATGCCGACCCCATTTGCCGCGGAGTTCGCCTCCGTGCGCAACCACAACGAGCGCGCCGTCTACAGCGTGGTGGCGCAACACGCCGACCACTACCCCGGTCTGGCCGAAAACCCGGAACTGCTGGCCGACGTGGCGTGCGTGGCGCTGAACCGGCTGCCGGCCCGCTACATCCGCCACGAGGCCGACTACGCCTTCTACCTCAGCGACCTCGAGCGCCAGGAAGGGCAGCGGCAGCTGAACGAAGCCGTCGAGTTCGCCTTCGGCTTCGTGCAGGCGCGCCTTGCGATGCGGGCCCGTGGCTGAAACACACCGCAGCCCCGCGCTGCAGCGGGCCTGGGAACTGAGCTACCTGGACCCGGCAGCGGCCCGGGCCCTGGGACGCGAAAGGGCCACCACCGGCAGCGGCGTCGACGCCGCCGAAGGCTGGATCGTCGCCGCGCTGTGCGAGGTGCGCCTGCACGACGCGCCAGCCGCGCTGCAGTCACTGGCACAGGCGCGCCCGGCCTGCGCTGCCCTGCCTGACAAGGCCGCCGCCGCGCGCGGGCTGGCACTGTGCGACGAGGTGCAGGCCATCGTGCTGCGCGGCGCCGGCGACGACGAAGGCTCGGCACGGCTGCAGGCGGCCATCGACAGCCGCGGCGGCTTCGAGCCCGACGCCATGCAGCGTTTCATCGCCCACAACTCGCGCGCGATCACGGCGCGCCAGCAGGGCCACGCCGACGCCGCGCTGCGCCACTTCTATGCCGCCTGCAACGCCGCGCTGCAGACCGGCTGGGCCGGGCCACGCATCACCGCCTTCAGCAACCTCGGCGGCTACCACCACGACCTGTTCAACCTGGAAGATGCAAGGCTGCTGAGCGAACAGGCGCTGGACGCCGCGCGCGAGGCCGGGGCCACGCAGGCGCTGTTTGCGTCGTCGGCCAACCTCATCACCATCTACTACGCCGCCGGCGACATGCCGCTGGCGCGCCAGATGGCGGCCTTCTTGCTGGCGCAGCCCGACGAAGGCCAGGCCGGCCTGCGCGACCGCCACGTGCTGCCGCTGGCGCTGGGCCACGTCGCCGCAGGCGAGACCGACGAAGCCCTGCGTTACCTGCACGCCGTCGACCCAGACAGCCTGCGCGAAGCCGGCAGCAAGGTCTTCTGGAGCTGGCTGATGGCGCGCTGCCTGCTGGCCCGCAACGACGCCCCGGGTGCGCTGGCGGTGGCCGAGCGCACGCTGCACGCCTGCCAGCAGCGCGGCCTCGTGGCACCGCCCTTCGACATCATGCAGCTGCACCGCGTGCTTGCCGACGCCGCCGAAGTCGCCGGCGACGCGCCCGCCGCGCTGCGCTACATGCGCCGCGCCCACATCCAGTACGAACAGATGGTGGGGCGCAGTGCACGCGCCCGCTACATCGCGCTGCAGGTCAAGCACCAGCTCGACGAGGCCCAACGCGAGCGCGACGCTGCCGTGCACGGCCACCGCAGCGCCGAGGTCGACCGCCGCCGCCTGGCCGAGCTGAACGACGCCCTGCTGACCAAGGTGGCCGAGACCGAGATGCTGCACACGCGGCTGCGTGAACAGGCGCTGCGCGACCCGCTGACCGGCCTGCACAACCGCCGCTACCTCTTCGAGATCGTGCCCGGCATGCTGGAGCTCGCGCGCCGCCACGAGCGGCCGCTGTGCGTGGTGCTGATCGACCTCGACCACTTCAAGCTGCTCAACGACACCTGCGGCCACGCCGCCGGGGACCTCGTGCTGCAGCGCTTCTCGGCGCTCTTGCGCGACATGCTGCGCAAGAGCGACGTGCCCTGCCGCCACGGCGGCGAGGAGTTCGTCGCGGTGATGCCCGACATCGAAGCCGAGGGCGCACACACCATGCTCTCGCGGCTGCTCGACACCTTCTCGGCGCTGCGCCTGGAGCACGGCCGGCGGCGGCTGCCCGGCGGCACCTTCTCGGCCGGCATCGCGGTCTTCCCTCGGCACGGCGGCACACTGGAACAGCTGCTGTCGCGCGCCGACCGTGCCCTCTACGCCGCCAAGCACCAGGGCCGGGCGCGCATCGAAGCGGCGCCGCGCACCGGCTTCGCGACGCTGGGCTGAGCTGATCAGTTGTCGGTGGCGTCGGGCAGCGCGCCGCTGCCCGCCTGGCGCGTCAGCACCGTCGGGAAGCTCACCGGCAGCGGCGCGGGGAAGTCGCGGCTGTAGTGCAGCCCGCGGCTCTCGTGGCGGCTCAGCGCCGAACGAACGATGAGCTCGGCGCAGGTCACCAGGTTGCGCAGTTCCAGCAGGTCGCGGCTGACGCGGAAGTGGCGGTAGTACTCCTGCGTCTCGCTGCGCAGCAGTTCGATGCGGTGCAGCGCACGTTCCAGCCGCTTCGTCGTGCGCACGATGCCGACGTAGTTCCACATCAGCAGCCGCAGTTCGTCCCAGTTGTGGGCGATGACGACCTGCTCGTCGGCGTCTTCCACCTGGCTCTCGTCCCACGGCGGCACCACGGCCGCGGGTTGCACGCCTTCGGTCAGGATGCGCGCCGCGCAGGTGCGGCCGAGCACCACGCACTCCAGCAGCGAGTTGCTGGCCAGCCGGTTGGCCCCGTGCAGCCCGGTGTAGGTGGCCTCGCCGACGGCAAAGAGCCCTGGCAGGTCGCAGCGGCCGTCGAGGTCGGTGACGACACCGCCGCAGGTGTAGTGTGCCGCCGGCACGACGGGAATGGGCTGGCGCGCGATGTCGATGCCCAGGCTGAGGCAGCGCGCATGCACGGTGGGGAAGTGCTCCTTCAGGAAGTCCTCGCCCTTCTCCGCCACGATGGGCCGTGCGTCGAGCCAGACGTGGTCGATGCCGTGTTTTTTCATCTCGAAGTCGATGGCGCGGGCGACGATGTCGCGCGGCGCCAGTTCCAGCCTCGCGTCGTGCGCGGGCATGAAGCGGGTGCCGTCGGGCAAGGTCAGGTGCGCGCCCTCGCCGCGCAGCGCCTCGGTGATGAGGAAGCTGCGCTCCTGCGGGTGGTACAGGCACGTGGGGTGGAACTGGATGAACTCCATGTTGCCCACGCGGCAGCCAGCGCGCCAGGCGGCGGCAATGCCGTCGCCGGTGGCTGTGTCGGGGTTGGTGGTGTAGAGGTAAACCTTGCCCGCGCCACCCGTGG
>JAURZK010000109.1 GCA_030653505.1 Rubrivivax sp. | reverse complement strand
ATGATGGCGGCCAGCGCGCTCTGCTCGTCATCGAAGACCCGCGCCGGGCCCGTCATCACCGGGTTCTTCAGCCCGGTGATCTTGGCCACGCAGCCCTCGGGGCTGAGGTTGCCCTTCAGGATGGCCAGGTGGCCCTCGGCGTACATCGGGTTCGACAGCGGGCGGATGACGTCCTGGTCGGCGCGCAAGGCCGGGATCTCCGCCAGGTTCTGTGCCACCGTCTTGCCGGTGATGGTCATGCAGTCACCGTGCAACAGGCCTGCGTCCAGCAGCACCTTCATCACCGCCGGTATGCCGCCAGCGCGGTGCAGGTCGATGGCGAGGTACTTACCGCTGGGTTTCAGGTCGCACAGCACCGGCGTGCGGCGGCGCACACGCTCGAAGTCGTCGATGGTCCATGCCACTTCCGCGGCATGCGCGATGGCCAGGAAGTGCAGCACCGCATTCGTGCTGCCGCCGGTGGCCATGATCACGGCCACCGCGTTCTCGATGGCTTGTTTGGTGACGATGTCGCGCGGCTTCAGGTCGGCCTTCACGGCTTCGACCAGCACCTTCGCAGCGTGCTCGACCATGCCAACGATCTCGCCCTCGACGTTGGCCATGGTCGACGCAAACGGCAGGCTCAGCCCCAGCGCCTCGAAGGCCGAACTCATCGTGTTGGCGGTGTACATGCCGCCGCAGGAACCGCTGCCCGGTATGGCGTGGCGCTCGATGGCGCAGAAGTCCTCTTCGCTCATCTTGCCGGCGCTGAACTGGCCCACCGCCTCGAAGACGCTGACGATGTTCAGGTCCTGCCCCTTGTGGCGGCCGGGCAGGATGGTGCCGCCGTAGATGTAGATGGCCGGCACGTTGGACCTCAGCATGCCCATCATGCCGCCGGGCATGTTCTTGTCGCAGCCGCCGATGACCATCACGCCGTCCATCCACTGACCGCCGACACAGGTCTCCACGCAGTCAGCGATGACCTCGCGCGAGACCAGGCTGTACTTCATGCCCTCGGTGCCCATGGCCATGCCGTCGCTGATGGTCGGCGTGCCGAAGATCTGCGGATTCGCGCCGGCCTCCTTCAGGCCGATGACGGCCGCGTCGGCCAGGCGCTGCAGGCCCGAATTGCAGGGGGTGATGGTGCTGTGGCCGTTGGCCACGCCGATCATGGGCTTGCCGAAGTCGCTTTCGGTGTAGCCCATGCCGTAGTACATGCTGCGGTTGGGGGCGCGCGCGACGCCTTCGGTGATGTTCTTGCTGCGGCGGTTGATGCTCATGCGGGGTCTCCGTTGTCGTCGGCAGCGATTATCGGGCGGCTGCCGTGGACAATGCCTTGTTTTGAAAAGGACCCCATCGATGCTCGTGCATCCGCAGTTCGACCCCGTGGCCCTCTCGCTCGGGCCGGTCAGCATCCACTGGTACGGACTGACCTACCTCGTCGCCTTCGGCCTCTTCCTCTTCCTGGCGGCGCGGCGCGTGGCGCGGCCGCAGTACGCCGCGCTGGGCTGGCAGCGCCGCGACGTCGAGGACATGCTCTTCTACGGCGTGCTGGGCGTCATCATCGGCGGGCGGCTGGGCTACGCGCTCTTCTACAAGCCGGGTCACTACGCCGACAACCCGCTGGAGGTCCTGATGGTGTGGAAGGGCGGCATGTCCTTCCACGGTGGCTTCCTGGGCGTGATCACGGCGATGGCGGTCTTCGCGCGCACGCGGCAGCGCCGTTTCCTCGAAGTGATGGACGTGGTGGCGCCCTGTGTGCCCACGGGCATCGCGGCCGTGCGTCTCGGCAACTTCATCAACGGTGAACTCTGGGGCCGCGCGGCCGACCCCAGCCTGCCCTGGGCGATGGTCTTCCCGCAGAGCGGCGAGAGCTTCGCGCGCCACCCCTCGCAGCTCTACCAGGCGGCGCTGGAAGGGCTGCTGCTCTTCGTGCTGCTGTGGCTCTATGCGCGCCGGCCACGTGCCACCGGGCAGGTGGCGGCGGCGTTCGTCTTCGGCTACGGCGTGCTGCGTTTCGTGGCCGAGTACTTCCGCGAGCCCGACGCCTTCCTGGGCATCCTGGCGATGGGCATGAGCATGGGGCAGTGGCTGTGCGTGCCGATGATCCTCGGCGGCGCGGCGCTGTGGCTGTGGTGCGGCCGGGCCGCGGCGGGACAAGGAGACAAGGTATGAGGCAGGTGATCCTGGACACCGAGACGACAGGGCTGTCGGCGCTGGAAGGCGACCGCATCATCGAGATCGGCTGCATCGAACTCGACGACCGCCGCTACACCGGGCGCCAATTGCACCACTACGTCAACCCGCAGCGCAGCAGCCACCCCGACGCGGTGCGCGTGCACGGCATCACCGACGAGTTCCTGGCCGACAAGCCCCCTTTCGCAGCCGTCGCCGAGGAGGTTCTGGCCTTCTTGAGAGGCGCAGAGGTCGTCATCCACAACGCCGACTTCGACATCGCCTTCCTCGACGCCGAACTGTCGCGCCTGGGCCGCCCGCCCATCCGGCAGACCGTGGTGGGGGTGATCGACACCCTGGCGATGGCGCGCGAGCAGTACCCGGGCAAGCAGAACAAGCTCGACGCACTGTGCAAGCGCCTGGAGGTCGACAGCAGCCACCGTGAACTGCACGGTGCACTGCTCGACGCCGGGCTGCTGGCCGAGGTCTACCTGCGCATGACGCGCGGCCAGGGCTCGCTGGTCATCGACGAGGGCGGCGAGGCCAACGCCCCCTGGCACCAGGCAGCGACCGATCTGCGCGCACTGCCGCTGCCGGTGCTGCGCGCCAGCGCCGAGGAGATCGCGGCACACGAAGAGATGCTGGCCGACATCGACAAGGCCAGTGCGGGCAAGACTCTGTGGCGCACCCTGGCCGACAGTGCGGCCTGAACGGACGGACGGAAAACTGCTGGCATAATCGTGGGCTTACCGAACGCCGAGGCGGTAAGCCTCGGCGGCTCGGGCGGTTAACTCAGCGGTAGAGTGCCACCTTCACACGGTGGAAGTCGCAGGTTCGAACCCTGCACCGCCCACCAGGCATCAGGCCCCGTAAGTCGTCGACTTACGGGGCCTTTCTGTTTTCCCGTGTCCTGCCTTCGTCAGCACGCGTGGCGGGCCCTCACGCGTCGTAGCTATAGCCGATGCCGTAGACCGAACGAATGCATTCGCTGCCTGCGCCTGCCTGGTCCAGCTTGCGCCGCAGGTTCTTCACGTGGCTGTCGACGGCGCGCTCGGTGGCGGCGCGTGCGTCGCCCTGCAGCAGTTCCAGCAGCTGCGAGCGTGGGTAGACGCGCCCGGGCTGCGACGCGAGCGTGGCCAGCAAGCGGAACTCGTTGGGCGTGAGGTCCAGTGCGCGCCCCTGCCAAGCGGCGCGCCAGGCCTGCGCGTCGATGTGCAGCGGCGGTGTGGAGGGCCGCGTCGCGGCGCGGCTGCGGCGCAGCACCGCCTTCACGCGCGCCATTACTTCCCGTGGGCTGAACGGTGTCTTGGGAATGTAGTCGTCGGCGCCGAGCTCGAGACCGGCCAGACGGTCTGCCTCGTCGGCGCGCGCTGTCAACATGACGATGGGCACGCCGGTGAGTGCACGCAGCTCGCGGCACAGGCTCAGGCCGTCCATGCCCGGCAGCATCAGGTCCAGCAGCACCAGGTCGTGGCGGCGCGCGGTCCAGGCCTGCAGCGCGTCGCGGCCGTCGGCCACGCACTCGGGTTCGTGGCCGGCGGCGCGCAGGTAGTCGGCCAGCAGCGCCGCCAGCTTGGGTTCGTCCTCGACGACGAGCACACGCGCCGGCCCCGGCTCGAGCGGGAAGGCTTCGGGCAGGAGGCCTTCAGCCAAGGGCAGGCAGTTCAACGCGCAGCCACAGGCCGCCCAGCGGCGACGGCCTGGCCTCGATGCGGCCCTCGTGCGCCTGCACGATGCGCTCGCAGATCGACAAGCCCAGCCCCGCGCCGCCGCTGCGCCGGCTGCGCGATGCCTCGGCACGGAAGAAGCGCTCGAACAGTCGCGGCAGCTGATGGGCCTGCACGCCGGGGGCGCTGTCGTGCAGGTCGATCACCATCTGCCGACCCTCGAGCCGCGCCTGCAGGCGCAGGGCGCCGCCGGCTTCGGTATAGCGGCAGCTGTTCTCGAACAGGTTGGCGAAGAGCTGGCGCAACCGCCTGGCGTCGCCGAAGGTCGGCATCGGCTCGGCGGGCAGCTCCAGCTGCAGCGCCAGCCCGCTGGTGCGCAGGCGCTCGCCGAAGGCGCCGGCGGTGTCGTCGATGATCTCGCGCAGGTCCAGCGCCGCCTTGCGGTAGGACAGCGCGCCGACATCGGCCAGCGACAGTTCGTTGAGATCGTCCACCAGCTTGTGCAGCGTCGTGACCTCGGCCTTCAGCGAGCGCAGGGCCGGGGCGTCGAGCCGGCGCACGCCGTCCTCCAACGCTTCCAGCTCGCCGTGCAGCACGCCCAGGGGTGTGCGCAGTTCATGCGACACGTCGGCCATGAACTCTCTCCGCATCGCCTCGTTGCGCTGCAAGGTCAGCGCGAGCTGGTTGAAGTCGTGGGAAAGCCGGCCGATCTCGTCGTCGGCAGCACGTTCGGGCACCCGTGTGC
The DNA here is from genome assembly GCA_030653505.1 of Rubrivivax sp. Taxonomy (GTDB): domain Bacteria; phylum Pseudomonadota; class Gammaproteobacteria; order Burkholderiales; family Burkholderiaceae_C; genus Rubrivivax. Next base: position 67,433 of record JAURZK010000109.1, on the reverse strand, counting down.
CGTAGTGGCCCGCCGCCAACCGATGCGTCGCCTCGGCCACCTGGCGCACCGGCCGCAGCAACCGGCGCGAGGCCCAGAAGGCCACCGCCGCGGCCAGCAGCACGGCACCGCCGCCCACCAGCCAACCGGTGCGCGCCTGCGCATCGGCAAATCGCTTCTCGGCCCCCGAGCTGACCGATTCGAAGGGCGTCAGCACCAACCAGCCGACGGTGAGGCCGTCGACCACGATGCCGCGTTCGACGGCGACCGACGCCGGGCTCGCGAAGCCGACGATGCGCAGGCGGTCGGCATCCAGCAGCGTGAAGCGGCGTGAAGCGCCGGTGAGCTCGGCGGGTGTCGGCGACGCCGGTAGGCGCTCGGCCAGGGGCACGCGGTCGTCCTCGGGCAGGGGGCGCAGCAGGCGGTACCAGAGGTCGGGTCGTTGGCGCAGGAAGTCCCAGCTGCCGTGCTGGCGGTAGCCTGCCGTGACGCCGGGCACGGCCAGGTCGAGCCGGTTCTCCGCCTGTTCGTTCAGGTAGCCGAGGAAGTCGCGGTTGAGGTTGACATGCGCGCCCACGCCCATCGCCACGGCCACCACCACCGCGGCACTCAGCACGGCGGCAAAGAGGCGGGTGGTGAGGTTCAAGGTCATGGCGGGCCGCAGGCAAGGGAATGTGTACACGGTGACGCGGTGCCCCTGTAGGGTCGGTGCCGCGCAGCCCCCGGGAAGTCGGGGCTTCAAGGTCTCTCCACATTGTGAGGTCAGCATGCGGCGCGTGCGTCCCACTCCCCCATCCCACCGCCCGTTGATCGCCACCGCTGCGCTGTTGCTGATGGCAGGCCTGCTCACCGCCTGCCAAGACAAACCCGCGGCCGCCCCCGCCGCGCGAGGCGCGCCGGTGGAGGTCGGCGTGGTGACGGTGAGCGCACACGACGCGCCCCTGCAGCTGGAACTGCCCGGCCGGCTGAGCGCCAGCCAGGTGGCCGAGATCCGCCCGCAAGTCGGCGGCCTGGTGCTGAAGCGCCTGTTCACCGAAGGCGCCGTGGTGGCCGCGGGGCAGCCGCTGTACGAACTGGACGCGGCCAGCCTCGAGGCCGAGCGTGCGCGCGCCGCCGCCGCGCTGCAGAAGGCCCAGGCCCAGTTTGCCGCGTCGCGCGCCAAGGTGGCGCGCGACGCCGAACTGCTGCGCGCCAACTTCATCAGCCAGGCGGCGGCCGACGACAACGCTGCGGTCCTGCGCCAGGGCGAGGCCGACGTGGCCGTGGCGCGGGCCGCGCTCGATGCCGCGCAGGTGCAATTTCGGCGCGCCCGCATCGTGGCGCCCATCGGTGGCCGCATCGAGGTCTCGACCGTAAGCGCCGGCGCGCTCGTCACGGCCAACCAGACGCAGGCGCTGACGACCATCCAGCAGCTCGACCCGATGCACGTGGACATCGTGCAGAGCAGCGCCGAATTGCTGGCGTTGCGCGGCCAGGTCGAAGGGCAGACCGCGAGCCGACAGGTGCAGCTGGTGCTCGAGGACGGCTCCGTCCACCCGCAGCCGGCGACGCTGCAGTTCAGCGGTGTCACCGTCGACCGTGGCACCGGCACGGTGACGCTGCGCGCCGTCGTGCCCAACCCGCAGGGCAGCCTGCTGCCGGGCATGGTGGTGCAGGCGCGACTGCTGGCCGGCATCGACCGCGGTGTGCTGCTGGTGCCGCAGCAGGGCGTGACGCGTTCGCCCACCGGCGACGCCACGGCGCTGGTGGTCGGCGAAGGCAACAAGGTCGAACGCCGGCGGCTGCAGCTGGCGCGTGCCGTCGGCAACCAGTGGCTGGTGACGAGCGGGCTGAAAGTGGGAGACCGCCTCATCGTCGAGGGCCTGCAGCGCGCCCGCGCCGGCCAGACGGTGACGCCGGTGGCCGCAGGCGCGGCCGCATCGGCGCCGGCTCGGGTGGCGGCCCAGGTGGCCGTGAAAGCGGCTGCCGGCGCATCCGCCCCGCGCTGACCAGGGCCCGCAAGCCATGGCCGCCTTTTTCATCGACCGCCCCATCTTCGCCTGGGTGCTGGCCATCGTCATCATGCTGGCCGGTGCCGCCGCCACGCTGACCCTGCCGCTGGAGCGCTACCCCGACATCGCGCCGACGCGCATCACCATCAACACCAGCTACCCCGGCGCCTCGGCGCGCACCATCGAGGACTCGGTGACGCAGATCATCGAGCAGAACCTGAAGGGCATCGACGGGCTGCTGTCGATCGAGTCGTCCAGCAGCGCCGCGGGCAACGCCAACATCCAGCTCAGCTTCGTCGCCGGCACCAACCCCGACACGGCACAGCTGCAGGTGCAGAACAAGGTGCAGCAGGCGGTGTCGCGGCTGCCGCAGGCGGTGCAGGCGCAGGGCGTGCGCGTGACCAAGGCCGGCGCCGACTTCCTGATGGTCGTGACGCTGAACAGCGACGACCCGGCCGTGACCTCGGCCGACATGGGCGACTACCTGTCGAGCACGCTGGTCGACATCGTCAGCCGCATCGAGGGCGTGGGTGACGTCAACGTCTTCGGTTCGGGCTACGCGATGCGGATCTGGCTCGACCCGCAACGTCTGCAGCGTTACGCGCTGGTGCCGGGTGACATCCGCGCGGCGCTGCTGGCGCAGAACACCGAGGTCTCGGCGGGGCAGATCGGCGCCTTGCCGTCGCCCGAGGGCCAGCGGCTCACGGCCATCGTCACCGCGCGCGCCAAGCTGCAGACGGCCGAGCAGTTCCGCAAGGTCGTGCTGCGTGTGCAGCCCGACGGCTCGGCGCTGCGCCTGGGTGAGGTGGCGCGTGTGGAACTGGGCCGAGACAGCTACACCACCAACATCCGCAGCAGCGGCCGCGCGGCGGCCGGCATGGCCATCTTCCCGGCCAGCGGTGCCAATGCCCTGGTCACGGCCAATGCCGTGAAGGCCAAGCTCGATGAGCTGGCACCCTTCCTGCCGCCGGGCATGAAGACCACCGTCACCTTCGACACCACGCCCTTCATCAGCGTGTCCATCCAGGGTGTCGCGAAGACGCTCATCGAAGCCATGGTGCTGGTCATCGGCATCATGTACCTCTTCATGCAGAACCTGCGCGCGACGCTGGTGCCGGCCATCGCCGTGCCCGTGGTGCTGCTGGGCACCATGGGCGTGCTGGCGGTGGCGGGCTTCTCGATCAACACGCTGACCATGTTCGGGCTGGTGCTCGCCATCGGACTGCTGGTTGACGACGCCATCGTCGTCGTCGAGAACGTCGAACGGCTGATGCGCGAGGAAGGGCTGTCGCCGCGCGACGCCACCAAGCGCAGCATGGGCGAGATCAGCGGCGCGCTGGTGGGCATCGCCGTCGTGCTGTCGGCGGTGTTCATCCCGATGGCCTTCTTCGGCGGGTCCACCGGCGTCATCTACCGTCAGTTCAGCATCACCGTGGTCAGCGCCATGGTGCTTTCGGTGTTGGTCGCGATGAGCCTGTCGCCGGCGGTGTGCGCCACGTTGCTCAAGCCCGTGCACAAGGGCGAACACGCGGCGCACGGCGGCCCGCTGGGGCCGCTGCTGGACCGCTTCTTCGGCGGCTTCAACCGCGGCTTCGACCGTTTCACCGTGCGCTACGTCGGCCAGGTGGGCTGGATGTCGGCGCGCAGCTGGCGCAGCTTCGCGGTGTTCGTGCTGCTCATCGCCGGCACCGCCGTGCTCTACAAGACCTTGCCCACCAGCTTCCTGCCCGACGAAGACCAGGGCGGCCTGCAGATCCAGGTGCGCATGGCGCCCGGTGCCACGGCCGAGCGGCTGGAAGGCGTTATGCAGAGCGTCGAGGCCTACCTGGCCGAGCAGCCCGAAGTGATGTTCTACAACCTCGTGCGCGGTGCCGGCGGCGACCAGGGTTCGGGCCAGGGTTTCATCCGGCTGAAGGACTGGTCGGAGCGCAAGCCGACAAGCCAGGGTGCCGCGGCACTGTCCGAGCGCTTCAGCCGCGAGCTCGGCCGCCGCGTGCGCGACGCCAACGTCTTCGTCGTGCAGCCACCGACGGTGCGCGGCCTGGGCGGCAGCGCCGGCGTGCAGCTCTTCCTGCAGGACCTGGGAGGCCTGGGCGCCGAGGCGCTGGCCACTGCGCGCGAACAGCTCATCGACGCCGCCGCAGCCCGGCCCGAGTTCAGCCGGCCGCGCACCAACAGCCTGACCGAAACACCGCAGCTCGCCATCCACATCGACGACCACCAGGCCGGCACGCTGGGCGTGGCCACGACGACGATCAACGACACGCTGTCCATCGCGATGGGCGGCAGCTACGTCAACGACTTCATCGACCGCGGCCGCGTCAAGCGTGTGCTGTTGCAGGGCGAGGCCGCCTACCGCGCCGAGCCCGACAGCCTGCGCCACTGGTACGTGCGCAACGGCAGCGGCCAGATGGTGTCGTTCAGCGCCTTTGCCAGCAGCAGCTGGGTCAACGGCCCGCGCCAGCTGGTGCGCTACAACGGCAGCCCGGCCTACGAGATCCAGACCGACATCGCCCCGGGTGTCAGCTCGGGTGCCGCGATGCAGGCGATGGAGCAACTGCTGCGCGCGATGCCGCCCGGCATCGGCTACGAATGGTCGGGCCGCAGCTACCAGGAGCGGCTGTCGGGCGACCAGGCGCCGCTGCTCTATGCCGTTTCGGTGCTCTTCATCTTCCTGTGCCTGGCGGCGCTGTACGAGAGCTGGTCGGTGCCCTTCAGCGTCATGCTGGTGGTGCCGCTGGGCATCTTCGGGGCGCTGGCGGGCAGCCACCTGGGTGGCCAGAGCAACGACGTGTTTTTCCAGGTCGGCCTGCTCACCACGGTGGGCTTGAGCGCAAAAAACGCCATCCTGATCGTCGAGTTCGCCGAGACGCTGCGGGCCCAGGGCATGGGCCTGCTGGACGCCACGCTGAAGGCCTGCCGGCAGCGTGTGCGGCCCATCCTGATGACCTCGCTGGCCTTCGGCATGGGCGTGCTGCCGCTGGCCCTGGCCAGCGGTGCCGGCTCGGGCTCGCAAAAGGCCATCGGCTTCGGCGTGCTGGGCGGCATGATCAGCGCCACAGTGCTGGGCATCTTCTTCGTGCCGCTGTTCTACCTGTGGGTCAAGACCTTGTTCTCGGCGCGCGCGCCGGCAGCGTCCGCGACGCCTGGTGGGGCAACGCCGAGTGCAAAGGCGGCTGCGACCAGGTAGTTTGCGCAGTTCGTCTGCGGGGCTGGCGGCCCGCGACCTGCGCGGGGTGCACGGCGAAGCGCCGCGCCACTACACGGTCGTCTTCACGATCTGCGGCTGGGCCCCTGGCCGCCCGGCACGGCGCGCCACTTCCTTGGCCACCGCCTCGAGCTGCACCACCAGGTTCTGGCGTATCGCGATGTTCCCGATCGAAGGCGGCGGCGGCAGGCGCAGGCCGATGATGGCGGTGTAGACCAGGTGCGTGCGCGGGCTGCTGCCTTCGACCGGCAGCTTGCTCAGCACGTAGGTGCCTTCGAAGACATCGATGGCGCGCCGCGTGAAGATGCTGCCGAGGTCGAAGCGCACGGCCTTCGCGACCGAGCTCTGCAGGTGGCGGTTCTCGATGTTCAGCAGCACCTTCATCGTCTGCGCGAACATCATGAAGCGGAACTCGCCGCGCTGCTCGACGACGAGGTGCTCGTCGCCATTGCCGCGCGGGTTGCGTTCGCTGACGTGGCAGTGGTGGATGCCCGGCATGTAGCGCGCCAGCGCATCGTAGTCGGTGATGGTCTCCCAGATGGTCTGCGCGTCGGCGCCCAGGTCGAGCACGGCCTCGGCCTCGAACGTGCGGCCGCTGCGGCGCACTTCCACCTTCACTTCGTCTGTCACAAGCGCCCTTTGCGGTTGGCACGGGGCCTGCGGGCTGCAGGCCGGCCGTGCGCATTATGGGCAGACGGCCCTGCGCCAGCTTGCGCGCCCGCAAGGCGGCCGGCTGGGCCGGCCTTGGGGCACACTGCCGGGCGACATCGAACAGGGACGCCATGGGACCGCTGCAAGGACTGCGCATCATCGAACTCGCCAGCATCGGCCCGGTACCCCTGTGCGGCATGCTGCTGGCCGACCTGGGCGCCGACGTGGTGCGCATCGACCGCACCGAGGCCAGCGGCCTGGGCGTGGCGATGGCGCCGCGCCACGACGTCAACGCGCGCGGCCGGCGATCGGTGGCGCTGGACCTGAAGACCGCCGCGGGCCGCGACGCCGCGTTGCGCCTGATAGCCACCGCCGACGTGCTGCTCGAAGGTCTGCGCCCCGGCGCCACCGAAAAGCTGGGCCTCGGCCCGGCCGACTGCCATGCGCGCAACCCGCGGCTGGTCTACGGGCGCATGACCGGCTTCGGCCAGACGGGCCCGCTGGCCAGTGCGGCCGGCCACGACCTGAACTACATCGCGCTCAGCGGCGCGCTGCACGCCATTGGCGGCGCCGGCGGCAAGCCGGTGCCGCCGCTGAACCTGGTGGGCGACTACGGCGGCGGTGCGCTCTACCTGGCTTTCGGCGTCATGGCCGCGATCTTCGAGCGCCAGCACTCGGGCCGGGGCCAGGTGGTGGACGCGGCGATGGTCGACGGCGCGGCCTCGCTGGCCTCGATCTTCTATGGCCTGCATGCCTCGGGCAACTGGGATGGGCCGCGCGGCGAGAACCTGCTCGATGGCGGCGCGCCCTTCTACGACAGCTATCAAACCGCCGACGGCCGCTGGGTCAGCCTGGCGGCGCTGGAGCCCAAGTTTTTCACCCAGCTGGCGCAGGCGCTGGGGCTGGAGCCCCGCTTCGTGCAGCGCCAGTACGACCGCAGCCTGTGGCCCGAGATGCGCACGGCCATCACGGCCGCGGTGCAGCAGCGCACGCGTGACGCCTGGTGTTTGCTTCTCGAAGGCAGCGACGCCTGCTTCGCACCCGTGCTCGACTTCGACGAGGCGCCGCGTCACCGCCACGCGCAAAGTCGCGGCGCCTTCGTCGATGTGTGCGGCGTGCTGCAGCCGGCGCCGGCGCCGCGCTTCGACCGCACGCCGGCGGGCCACCCACGGCCGGCGCCCGAGGTCGGCCAGCACACCGACGAACTGCTGCGCGAGGCGGGTTGCAGCGCCGAAGAGATTGCCGCACTGCGTGCGGCAGGGAGCGCACGATGAGCGCGCAAGAGAGCGCCGCCGCGCCGGGCTACGCCACCGCCGCCGGTGCACGCGCTGCGGCCTCGCTGCTGCTGCTGCGCGATGGCGCCGAGGGCCTCGAGGTGCTGATGATGGTGCGCCCCGAACGCGAGGACGACCAGCGTGGTGGTGCCGCGGTCTTCCCCGGGGGTGTGCTCGACGCGCGCGACCGTGCCGCCCACGCCCACTGCCTGGGCCTGGACGACGCCCGGGCCAGCCACCAGCTCGGCATGGCCGCTGGGGCGCTCGACTACCTGGTGGCCGCGGTGCGCGAGACTTTCGAGGAAGTGGGCCTGTTGCTGGCGCAGCAGGCCAACGGGGCGCCGCTCGACGTCGCGGCGCTGCAGCCCTGGCGTGCACGCTTGCAGGCCGGCAGCGCCGGCATGGCCGAGTGCTGTGCCGCCACCGGCGTGCAGCTCGACGTGCGCGGCCTGGTCTACTGCAGCCACTGGCTCACGCCGCCCGGGCCACAGAAGCGTTTTGACACCCGCTTCTTCGCCGCGCTGACGCCGGCCGGGCAGCACGCCGACGCCGACCGCAACGAAGCGCTGGAGCTGATGTGGATCAGCCCGGCGCAGGCGCTGGAACCGGCGCTGGGTCTGAAGCTGCTGCCTGTGACCCGCGTGATACTGAAAGAACTCGGCGTGCATGCCGACGCCGCCTCAGCGCTGGAGGCCATGCGCCAGCGCACCGCGGTGCCGCTGATCATGCCGCGCCGGGCGCTCACCGCCCGTGGCCCGGGCGTCGTGATGCCGCACGAACTGGCCTACGCCGAGGTCGGCCGGCTCGACCCCGAGGGCCACGGCACCGTGCACGCCACGCTGCTGGCCGGCCGCGTGGTGCGGCTGTCCGAGCGTGTGCTGCGCATCACCGCGCCCAACCCCGGGCCGATGACCGGCCCCGGCACCAACAGCTACCTGGTGGGCGGCGAAGGGCGCTTCACGCTGATCGACCCGGGCCCGGTGAGCGAACCCCACACACAGGCGCTGCTGGCGGCGCTGGCCGACGCCGGCGGGCGGCTCGAACGCATCCTCGTCACCCACACGCACCGTGACCATTCACCCGGCGCCGCGGCACTGGCACTGGCCACCGGCGCGCCGGTGTGGGGGCGTGTGGCCGACCACCCCGAGTGGCAGGACGAACACTTCGCGCCCGAGCGCCTGCCCTTGCACGGCGAGCGCATCGTGGCCGGCCCCGGCGCCACGCTGCGAGTACTGCACACGCCGGGCCATGCCAGCAACCACCTGTGTTACCTGCTCGAGGAAGAGCGTCTGCTCTTCACCGGCGACCACGTGATGCAGGGCAGCACCGTGGTCATCAACCCGCCCGACGGCGACATGGCCGTCTACCTGGGTTCGCTGCACGCGCTGCTGGACGAAACACTGGACTGGCTGGCGCCGGGCCACGGCTTCCTGGTGGCGCAGCCGCAGGCCGTGCTGCGCGGCCTGATCGCCCACCGGCTCAAGCGCGAGGCCAAGGTGCTGGCGGCGCTGCGCGAACACGGGCCGGGCGCGGTGGAGGCGCTGGTGGAGGCGGTCTACGACGACGTGCCGGCCCAGCTGCACGGTGTGGCGCAGCGCTCGCTGCTGGCCCACTTGCTGAAGCTGCAAGCCGACGGGGTGGCCGTCTGCGACGCCGACGACCGCTGGTCAGCCGCCTGAGGGGCCGGCGGCCGCGGGCGACCCAGCCGCGGGCGCCGCCTGCCAGCGCCCGTCCAACAGCAGCTGGTGCGGCCCGAACTGCGCCTTGTAGGCCATCTTCGGGCTCTGCGCGATCCAGTAGACCAGGTAGACGTGCGGCAGCCTGAGCAGCCGTGTCTGCTCGATCTGCCACATCACGCTGTAGGTGCCGAAGCTGGCATTCGGCTCGGGCTCGTAGTAGGTGTAGACGGCCGAGATGCCGTCGCTGAGCACGTCCAGGATGGACACCATCTTCAGCACACCGGGCAGGCCGTTGCTGCCGGGCTCGCGGAACTCGACCAGGCGCGAATTGACGCGGCTCTGCAGCAGGAACTGGGTGTACTGGTCGACGCTGTCGTGATCCATGCCGCCACCGCTGTGGCGGCCGGCCTGGTAGCGCAGGTAGAGCTGGTAGTGCTCGGGCACGAAGCCCAGGCGCAGCACACGGGCCTGGAGGTTGGCGTGGGCCTTGTGCGCGCGGCGCTGGCTGCGTGTGGGCACGAACCCCGCCACCGGCACGCGCAGCGGCACGCAGGCGCGGCAGCCGTCGCAATAGGGGCGGTAGGTGAACATGCCGCTGCGCCTGAAGCCGTTGGCCACCAGGCCCGAGTAGGTGTCGGCGTGGATCAGGTGGCTGGGCGTGGCCACCTGCGAGCGCGCCTGCCGGTCGGGCAGGTAGCTGCAGGGGTAAGGGGCCGTTGCATAGAACTGCAAGGACCGCAGCGGTAATTCCTTGAGGTGGGTCACGCGGGGTCTCGTGGCGCGGCGTCGGCTTCGGTGTCGGCAGCCGGGGGCCACAGCAGCCCCCATGCCGATTCATCATAGGACCATTCGGCAGGCGCAGCAGCGCCCACGGTGCGCGTGAGGTGGGCCAGGAAGTCGCCGCGCGTGATCTCGCGCCCGCCCAGGCTGGCCAGGTGACCGGTGTTCTGCTGGCAGTCGACTATTCCGATGCCACGCGCGCGGCAGGCGGCGACGAAACCGGCAAGCGCGATCTTCGACGCGTCGGTGCGGCGCGCGAACATCGACTCGCCGAAGCACATGCGGCCGATGTTCACGAAGTACAGGCCCCCCACCAGTTCACCGTCGACCCAGGTCTCGACGCTGTGCACGCGCCCTGCGCGGTGCCAGGCGGCGTAGGCGCGGACCATCGCGGGAACGATCCAGGTGCCGTCCTGGCCCTCGCGCGGCGTGTGGGCACAGGCCTGGATCACCTGCTCGAAGGCGCTGTCGAAGCGCAGTTCGCAGCCCGGCGTGCGGATGAAGCGGCGCAGCGTCTTGCGCAGGCTCGTGCTCAAGCGGAACTCGGCCGTGTGCAGCACCATGCGCGGGTCGGGGCTCCACCACAGCACGGGCTGGCCGGCGCTGTACCAGGGGAAGATGCCCTGGCGGTAGGCCTCTTCCAGGCGCCTGGGCGTGACATGCCCGCCGGCGGCGACCAGGCCGGGGAGGTCGGTGTCGGGCCCGAATGCCGCCGTGGCCGGCGGCAGCGGCTCCTGGTCATCGATCCAGTGCACCATGGCGTTGGCGCCCAGCGCCGGCGCCTCAGCGCCCGCCCAGCTGTTGCCAGAGGAAGCTGTACTCCAGCGCCATCATCTGCGCACGCTGGGCGTTGTCGGCTGCGCCGCCATGGCCGCCTTCGATGTTTTCCCAGTACAGCAGCGGGTGGCCTTGTTCGCGCATCTTCGCCGCCATCTTGCGGGCGTGCCCGGGGTGCACGCGGTCGTCGCGCGTGCTGGTGGTGAACAGCACCTTGGGATAACTCTTGCCCTTCAGCACGTTCTGGTAGGGGCTGTAGCGGCTGATCGCGGCCCAGTCTGCTTCTGTCTCGGGGTCGCCGTACTCGGCCATCCACGAAGCGCCGGCGAGCAGCCTGTGGTAACGGTGCATGTCCAGCAGGGGCACCTGGCAGACCACGGCGTTGAAGAGTTCCGGCCGCTGCAGCATCACCGCGCCGACCAGCAGGCCGCCATTGCTGCCGCCCTGGATGCCGAGGTGCTTCGGGCTCGTGATCCTGCCCGCGATGAGGTCTTCGGCCACGGCCGCAAAGTCGTCGTAGCTCCTTTGCTTGTTGGTCTTCACGGCCGCCTGGTGCCAGCCGGGGCCGAACTCGCCGCCGCCGCGGATGTTGGCCAGCACGAAGACGCCACCCTTGCCCGTCCAGGCGCGGCCGATGGCGCCCGAGTACCAGGGCACCATCGCGTTCTCGAAGCCGCCGTAGCCGTAGAGCAGCGTCGGGTTGCGGCCGTCGGGCTTCGCGCCCCGGGGCCAGATCACGAAGTAGGGCACACGCGTGCCGTCCTTGCTGGTGGCGACGCGCTGCTCGGCACGCATGCCGGTGGCGTCGAAGAAGGCCGGGCGCGATTTCAGCACCTCGCGCTTCGCGTCTTCCGCCGCGCTGCCGGTGCGGCCGAGCTGCAGCGCGTCGGGCTGCAGGAAGTCGGACACGTTCAGGAAATAGGCCTCGGCCAGCGCGTCGTCCTTGACGAGCGGGTCGTGCAGCGGCGTGATGGCCAGGCTGCCGGGGTAGGGCGCCTGCATCGCGCGGCGGGTCCAGCCGCCTTCGCCGGCAGCGCCGGCAGGTGTCCATTCCTCGATGCGGCTGGCCACGTTGTCCAGCACGTCCAGCAGCAGCTTGCTGCGCGTGGCGCCGAAGCTCGCGAGCGAGCGCGTGGCCGTGGGCGTGAACAGCGCCGTGAAGTTGCGCTCGCCCTTCAGGAAGGCGGCGGCATCGGCCACCAGCAGCGCGCCGCGGGGCCAGGCCTTGCCATCCACCGTCCAGTCGCTGCGCAACTCCAGCAGCACGTGTTGACGCCAGAAGGCCAGCTTGGCATCGGCGGGCTTGGCCAGGGGCAGCAGCGCCTGGCCCTGCAGCAGGAAGCTGCGCGAGGTGTAGAAGTCCAGCGCGCGGCCGAAGACGGTGCGCTCGAAGCCGGGTGTGGGGTCGACCTCGACGTAGGCGGCCACGTCCCGGGCCTCGCCTTCGAAGACGGTGGCGGCCTGCGCCAGCGGCGTGCCACGCTGCCAAGCCTTGATGACGCGTGCGTAGCCCGAATCGGTGAGCGAGCCCGGGCCGAAGTCGGTGCCGACGTAGAGTGTGTCCGCGTCCTTCCACTCGACCTGCGTCTTGGCCTCGGGCAGCGTGAAGCCGCCGGCGACGAAGCGCTTCGTGACGGTGTCGAACTCGCGCACCACCGTGGCGTCGGCGCCGCCGCGCGACAGTGCCACCATGCAGCGGCGGTAGTCGGGGCCCAGGCAGGTGGCGCTGGCCCAGACCCAGTTCTCGCCTTCGGCCTGGCCCAGCGCGTCGACGTCGATGACGGTCTCCCACGCGGGCTTGGGCTTGCGGTACTCGGCCAGCGTCGTGCGCCGCCACAGGCCGCGCGGGTTGGCGGCGTCGCGCCAGAAGTTGTAGAGCCCATCGCCGCGGCGGGTGACGTAGGGAATCTGTTCCTTGCTGTCCAGCACTTCGAGCAGTTGCGCGCGCAGCCCATCGAAACCGGCGCCGGCCTGCAGCACACCCTCACTCTCGGCATTGCGCTCGCGCACCCAGGCCAGTGCACGTGCGCCTTGCACGTCCTCGAGCCAGAGATAGGGATCGTGCGGGGCGGGTGCGGTCTGGGGCATGGTGTTGGCGAATGTGGGCAGCCCGAGGGCCAGGGCGAGCACGACGACGTGCCGCTTCATCAGTAGTTGCGGTAGACGGGTGTCTTCAGTGCGACGGGCTGCACCTCGATGTTGTGCTCGGCATCGCCGACCCAGACCTGCCCGTCCTGCACCGTCACCTGCAGTTGCATCGAACGCGCGGCCAGCGCGGCGAGCGCCTGGCTCTGCGCCGAGGGCAACTGCCACACCGCCAGATTGTTCAGCCGCGCCAGCTTGTTCTGCACGCCGGCCCACCAGATGTGCGCCGCGCTGCTGTAGACGTAGAGCGCCACGCGCTCGGCGCGGCCGGCGGCGCGCACCAGGCGGCGTTCGTCGGGCTGGCCGACCTCGATCCACTGCCGCAGGTCGCCGGCCAGGCTGCGCTGCCAGAGGTCGGGCTCTTCTGCGTCGGCGGCGCCGCGTGCAAAGGCGAGCGCGCCGTCGTGGTCGTCGGCGGGCACGTTGAGCACGAAGGCGAGCAGCCGCACCATCATCCGCTCGTCGGTCTCGGAGGGCTCACGCGCCAGCGTCACCTGGTGCGTGGCGTAGAGGCCGCGGTCCATGTCGGCGATCTGCAGGTTGGCCTTGTAGACCGTGGCCTTGATCGCCATCAGCGGGCTCCCTGCAGGGCGGGCAGGGTGGCGGGTAAGGTGGTGCGGGGTGGGGAATGCGGCGTCGGCATGTCGGGGGCAGTCGGAAGACAAAGCCCACTGTGCCACAGCGGCTGCGGCGGACTGGGCCGGTGGCATCATTCGCATCTTTGCCGGCACGCACGGCGACAAGATCGAGGACGACGATGAAGCTCAAGACCTACCTGCTCGGCGGGCTGTGCATGGCCTTGGCGTGGCAGGCCCAGGCGCAGACGGCACCGACCAAGCCTGCGGCACCCCGGCCCGCTGCCGCCAAACCCGCGCCGGCCAAGCCCGCTGCGGCACCGGCGGCCGAAGCCACGGGCACCGCCACGCTCGGCGGTGGCGGCGGCAGCGGCAGCAAGGCCGCGCCCATCCTGACGCGCGAGGAACTGCGCACCTGCCTGAAGCAGGAGGAGATGGTGCGCACGCGGCTGGAGGAGCTGAGGTCACGCCGCGGCCCGCTGGACACCGAGAAGGCCGAAATCGCCGTCGAGCAGGACGTCGTGCGTGCCGCCCGTGCGCCGCTGGACGAGGCGAAGAAGAAGGCCGACGATCTCTCGGTGCGCCTGCGCGACTACGCGGCGCGTGTCGAGTCGTGGAACACGCGTGTCGCCGAGTTCAACGCCAGCGGCCGCACCGGCGCTGCCGCCGAGCGCAGGAACAGCGAGTTCAAGCGCGAGCGCGAAGAGATCGAGGTGCAGAAGAAGTCGCTCGACGTCGAGCGCGATGCCGTGCTGGGCGAGAGCCAGGCCGCAGTGACCGCCTACAACACACGCGTGGCCGCGCTCGACACGCGCGTGAGCGACTGGAACCAGCGCAACGCGCAGTGGAACGAGGCGTCGAAGGCGCTGGAGACCGAGCGCCAGGACTGGGTGGACCAGTGCGGCAACCGCCGCTACCGCGAGGACGACGAGAAGGCCATCCGTGCCGGCCGGTGAAGACGCGATGGACGTGCGCAACCCGCTGCTGCAGGACTGGCAGACCCCCTACGGCCTGCCGCCTTTCGCCGAGTTGCGCCCCGAACACTTCGAGCCCGCGCTGCACGCCGCGATGCAGCAGCACCGCGACGAGCTCGCGGCGTTGGGCGCGAACCCGGCGCCGCCCGACTTCGACAACACGCTGGCAGCCTTCGACCGCACCGGCCGCCGCCTGGGCCGCGTGGCAGCCACCTTCTACAACCTGACCTCGTCGGCCACCAGCCCCGAGCTGCAGGCCGTGCAGCGCAACGTGGCCGCGCCGATGGCGGCGCACCACAGCGCGGTCTACAACGACGCATCGCTGTTCAGGCGCGTGGCCGCGCTGCAGGCACGGTGCGAGACGCTGGGCCTGTCGCCCGAGCAGCAGCGCCTGCTGCAACGTGTGCACACCGACTTCGTGCGCGCCGGTGCGCAGCTGGCGCCCGCGGCGCAAGCCCGCCATGCGGAGGTGATGCAGGCACTGGCAAGGCTGATGACCCGCTTCGCGCAGAACGTGCTGCACGACGAGAGCAGCTGGCAGCTGCCGCTGCACGGCGAGGCCGAACTCGCCGGCCTGCCCGACTTCGTGCGCGCCAACGCGCGCCAGGCCGCGGTCGACCGCGCTCTGCCCGGCCACGTGGTGACGCTGTCGCGTTCGCTGATCGTGCCCTTCCTCAGCTTCAGCACCCGGCGCGACCTGCGTGAGCAGGCCTGGCGCGCGTGGACCGGCCGCGGCGAACATGCCGGCGAGCACGACAACCGCGAGGTGGTGCGCGACATCCTGCGCCTGCGCAACGAACAGGCGCGGCTGCACGGCCACGCCTGCTACGCCGACCATGCGCTCACCGACACCATGGCCGGCACCCGCGCGGCCGTGCAGCAGCTGCTGGGTCAGGTGTGGCCGCGTGCGCTGGAAGCGGTGGAGCGTGAACGCCAGCAGCTGCTGGCGGTGATGCGCGACGAAGGCGTCGCAGGCGAGATCGAACCCTGGGACTGGCGTTTCTGGGCCGAGAAGGTGCGGCGCCAGCGTTATGCGGTGGACGACGCCGAGGTCAAGCCCTACTTCGAGCTCGGCAGGGTCGTGCAGGCGGCCTTCGACTGCGCGCAGCGCCTCTTCGGCCTGCAGTTCACGGCGCGCGACGACATCCCCGTCTACCACCCCGACGTCAAGGCCTACGAGGTGCGCGACGCCGGCGGCACCGTCATCGGCATCTTCCTGCAGGACAACTTCGCCCGCCCCACCAAGCGCAGCGGCGCCTGGATGAGCAGCCTGCGCTGGCAGCACCGCAACGCCGAAGGCGGTGGCAGGCAGCTGCCCGTGATCCTGAACAACAACAACTTCGCCAGGGGCGGCGCCGGCGAACCCACGCTGCTGGGGCTGGACGACGCGCGCACGCTCTTCCACGAGTTCGGCCACGGCCTGCACGGGCTGCTGAGCGACGTGACCTACGAGCGCCTGTCGGGCACCCAGGTGCTGCGCGACTTCGTCGAGCTGCCCTCGCAGATCTTCGAGCACTGGATCAACGAGCCCGAGGTGCTGCAGCGCCACGCCCGTCACCACCAGACCGGCGAGCCCATCCCGCCGGCGCTGGTGCAACGGCTGCAGCGCGCACAGCGTTTCGGCCAGGGCTACGAGACGGTGCGCTACACGGCCAGTGCGATGGTCGACCTGGCCATCCACGCGCTGAACGACACCGAACCGCCGGTGGATGTCTGCGCCTGGGAAGACGAACTGCTGCAGCAGGCCGGCTTGCCGCACGGCGTGGGACTGAACCACCGGCTGGTGCACTTCCAGCACCTGTTCTCGGGCGGCTACGCCGCGGGCTACTACGTCTACCTGTGGGCCGAGGTGCTGGACGCCGACGGCTACGGGGCATTCACCGAAGCCGGCAGCCCCTTCGACCCGGCGGTGGCCGAGGCACTGCGCCGCCACGTCTACGCCAGCGGCAACAGCGTCGAGCCGGGTGCGGCGTACGCGGCCTTCCGCGGCCGCCCGGCGACGGTGCAGCCGCTGCTTGCGAAACGGGGCCTCGTACCCGAGGCCGCCGCCGCGTGATGAAACGGGGCCTCGTACCCGAGGCCGCCAGCGCCTGAAGCGTCGCGGACAGGCCCCGGCCTCTCAGCCCGGGGCCTTGCCGAACAAACGCTCCATCGCGGTCATGAAAATCGTGAAGTCCAGCGGCTTGGTCCAGTAGTCGGTCATGCCGGCACGCAGCGCACGTTCGATGTCGTCGGGCATGGCGTTGGCCGACAGCGCAATCACCGGCACCTGCGCCAGCTTCGGGTGCGCACGCAGGCGGCGCAGCACCTCGTGGCCGTCGAAGTCGGGCAGCTGCATGTCCAGCAGCACCAGGTCGGGCTGCAGTTCCAGCGCCCGCTGCACGCCGCTGCGGCCGTCGGTGGCAAGGTGCAGTTGCAGGTCGTTGCGGCGCGCGATCAGCTCCGAGATGATCAGGGCGTTGACCGGGTTGTCCTCGATGTAGAGCAGCGTGGCGCGGCGCGCGGCAGGCGCGCCCGCGGGCGCGCGCGTCGCTGGCATGGCGGCCGGTGCGTCCGCCGCAGCAAGGCCGGGCGACGGGCCAGGCGCCGCGTCGGCCAGGCGCAGCTCGAAGACGCTGCCGACACCCGGCGTGCTCTGCACCTGCACGTGGCCGCCCATGCGGTCCATCAGCGCCTTCACGATGGCCAGCCCGATGCCAGAGCCTTCGACCCCCGCGGCCCCTTCGCTGACCCGCCCGAGGCGGTTGAAGGGTTCGTAGAGGTGGCGCAGCTGCTCTGCACTCATGCCGCAGCCACTGTCGGCGACGCGGATCAACACCTCGGCGCCTTGCTGCAACGTCTCCACGTGCACACGCCCACCGGGACGGTTGTACTTGATGGCGTTGCTGATCAGGTTCAGCAACACCTGGCGCAGCCGTGTCGCGTCGGCCATCACCACGCCAGGCAGGGCGCCGAGCTGCAGCTCGACGCCGTGGCGCTGGCGCAGCACGTCCAGCATCGGCACCGTCTGCGCCAGCAGCGGCGCCAGCGCCACCGGCTGCAGCGTGATGCGCAACTCGCCGCTCTCCAGGCTGGACAGGTCGAGCACGTCGTTGATGAGCGCCAGCAGGTGCTCGCCGGCGGTGTGGATGTGCCCGAGCTGGCGCCGGCGCGCGAGCGCTTGCGGACCTTCGCCTTCGGCCTCCACCTCGGCCAGCAGCAGTTGCGAGAAACCCAGCACGGCGTTCAGTGGCGTGCGCAGTTCGTGGCTCATGCGCGCCAGGAAACGGCTCTTGGCGAGGCTCTCGCGCTGCGCCATCTCGCGCTCGCGCCGTGCGGCCTCGGCGGTGCGCTTGTCGGTGACATCCCAGTTCACGCCGATGCGCCTGCGTGCACCGCTGTGGGCGTCGCGGATCTCGGCCGACCGCGATGCCAGCCAGCGCAATTGCCCGTCGGGCCAGATGACGCGGAACTCGTTCTCGAAGGGCGTGCCGCGGGCGAGTGCTTCGGTCAGCTGCTCGTGCACGGCGGCGCGATCGTCCGGGTGCAGGCAGGCCAGGCGTTCCTGGGTGTCCATCGCGCGCGCCTGCGGTGCGTGGCCGCGCAGCAGCCACATCTGCTCGTCCCAGAAGGCCTCGCCGGTCTGCAGGTCGAGTTCCCAGGTGCCCAGGCCCGCGCCGCGCGCGGCCAGCGCCACGCGCTCCTGCACGTTGCGCAGGGCCAACTCGGCGCTGCGGCGCGCGGTGAGGTCGACGACGACGCCGAACATCAGCGGCTGGGCCGCGTCGCGCTCGATCAGCGAGTGCGTGGACAGGTAGCGCAGGCTGCCATCGGACCGCACGATGCGCATCGGCAGCGCCAGGCTCTCGTCGCCGCTGTGCACCCAGGCGGCGAACTGCCGCCGTACCTCGTCGCGTTCGTCGGGATGCACGTGCAGGTCCACCCACTTGGCCATCGTCGGCGCCGTGGCGTCGGGCCCCAGGCCGAACAGCTGGCGCAGCGCCGGGCTCCAGGTGGCGCTGGCGTCGCCTCGCTGCAGCACCCAGTAGCCGATGCCGGCGGCCGCAGTGGCGCGCTCGAAACGACGCGCCATGTCGTCGGCCAGGCGCGGCGGGTCTGGGCTGTCGGGCGCGGCGGGTGAGGGCATGAACGCGGGGTGGGCGCACTGGCGAGCAAACGAGTCCGGAGTATCGCGCGCGGCGTGCCCGGCCAAGGGCGCGCGTGAAGCGCAAATCGGGCCCGCCGCCATGTGTTGCACACGGCGGCGGGCCCGAAGGGAACGGCGAACCGTCCGGCAGCCGCGCCTGGGTTCAGGCAGCGGCCGTGGCGCTCAGACCAGCCCGCGGCTGGCGGCGAGCAGCCAGCCGGCGACGCAGGAACTCGTTACGCCGATCA
The DNA here is from genome assembly GCA_030653505.1 of Rubrivivax sp. GTDB lineage: Bacteria > Pseudomonadota > Gammaproteobacteria > Burkholderiales > Burkholderiaceae_C > Rubrivivax. The sequence goes on along the minus strand of JAURZK010000109.1, from coordinate 49,026 downwards.
GCCCCGGCAGGATGAAGCTGTGGTTGATGACGTACTTGCCGATCTTGGTCGTGCCCGAACGGTCGAACTGGATGGTGGCCAGGTCGCTGGGGTAGGTGGGCAGGATGTAGTAGCCGTAGCAGGCGGCGGCGAAGGCCACGATGTAACCCGGGGGCACGCCGATGGACAGGCCCAAAGGCACCATCGCGGCGATGGCGGCAGCCTGCGAGTTCACCAGCTTGGACACCAGCAGCAGCGCGATGGCGAAGGTCCAGGGGTAGAGCTTGACGATGTCCGACAGGCTGGCCTTGATGAGGGGCAGGTTGGCCTCGAACACCGTGTCGGCCATCCAGGCGACACCGAACACCGCCACGACGGCGATCATGCCGGCGCGGAAGACCTCGTTCTTGCCGATTTCGGCCGGGTTGGTCTTCGTGAAGATGATGATCAGCGCACCGGCCATGAGCATGAACATCTGGATCACCAGCACCATCGACAGCGGCTTGCCGGCAACCAGCGGGCGCAGCGCCGGGAAGGCGCCGAGCAGCGCGACGACGACGATGGCGCCAACGAAGATCCACATCGCGGTCCATTGATGCGTGCTCAGCTTCTGGCCCAGCAGCGAGATGCTGTCGCCGTAGACGTTCTTGCGCGCTTCCGGGTCCTTGATCAGGGCCTGGAACTCTTCGTCCTTGTCGAGGTCCTTGCCGCGGAACCAGCTGAAGATGCCGATCATCAGCACGCCGACCAGGGTCGACGGGATGGTGATGGACAGCAGGGTCACGAAGTCGATGATGGGCGCGCCTTCAGGCGCCTTGGCCAGGAAGGCCACCAGCGACACCACGGCCACCGAGACCGGGCTGGCGATGATGCCCATCTGGCTGGCGATGGACGAAGCGGCCATCGGGCGCTCGGGCCGGATGCCGTTCTTGATCGCCACGTCGTAAATGATGGGCAGCATGGTGTAGACCACGTGCCCGGTGCCGCACAGCATGGTCAGGCCGCAGGTCGTGAACGGCGCCAGGATGGAGACGTACTTCGGATTGCGGCGCAGCAGCTTCTCGGCCATCTGCAGCAGCACGTCCAGGCCACCCGAGGCCTGCAGCGTGGCCGACGCGGCGACCACCGCGACGATGGTCAGCATCACGTCCACCGGCGGCTTGCCCGGGGGCAGGCCGAAGGCGAAGGTCAGCAGCACGACGCCGATGCCGCCCAGCAGCCCGAGTGCGACGCCGCCCTTCCTGGCGCCGTAGAACAGGCAGATCAGGATGATCGCCAGTTGAAGTGTGAGTACCATGATTTCCCTCTTGCGTAGGCCCCGCGGGCGGGGCGAATGTGAATGGCGCCTTGCGCCCGATCAGGCCGCTGCGCCGAGCGCGAACCTGACCATCGAGCGCCGCATGTAGGCGATCTGCGTGGCCAGCGGCAGGTTCTTGGGGCAGACGTCGTGGCAGGCCAGCAGGCTCATGCAGCCGAAGACGCCGCTGTCGTCGCCCACGATCTCGTAGAAGTCGGCGTCGGTACGCGTGTCGCGCGGGTCGAGCTTGAAGCGCGCCACCTTGGCCAGCGCCACGGCGCCGACGAAGTCGGGCCGCATGCGCGCCGTGCCGCAGGCGGCGACGCAGCAGCCGCACTCGACGCAGCGGTCGAGTTCGTAGATCTTCTCGGCCAGCTCGGGGTCCATGCGCTCTTCGATGCGCGTGAGGTCGCCGTCGTGGCCCTGGGTGTGCACCCAGGCCTGGATGCGCTCGCTCATGCCGCGCATCCACTTGCCGGTGTCCACCGAGAGGTCGCCGATGAGCTCGAAGAAGGGCAGCGGCGCCAGCGTGAAGCTGGCCGCCAGGTTCTTGGTCAGCGTGCGGCAGGCCAGGGCCGGCTTGCCGTTGATGAGCATGGCGCAGCTGCCGCAGATGCCGGCGCGGCAGACGAAGTCGAACTGCAGCGAAGGGTCCTGCGTCTCGCGGATCTCGTTGAGCGCCATGAACAGCGTCATGCCGTCGGCTTCTTCGATGGCGAAGGTCTGCAGGTGCGGCCGGCTGGCCTTGTCCTGCGGGTTGTAGCGCAGCACCTGGATCTGCAGCGTGCGCTGCACACGCGTGGCCGCGGCGGCACGCGCGTTGGCCGGCAGCGCGCGTTTGCCGCAGCCGCAGGCGGGGTCGCTGCAGCCACCGCTGCGCACCAGCGCAGAGGTGTCGATGGGCACCGCGATCACTTCGGGGGTGGCGTTCATTTGTCGGTGTCTTTCGATGTCGGTGCTCAGGCCGCGACCGGTGCCGTCGCGAAGGGTTCGTCGATGCGTTCGTTGCGGCCGCGCAGTCGTTCGGGCAGCTGGTGCGCAAAGGGCAGCAGCTCGGCCTGCACGGCATGGCGGTCGGCGCCGGCCAGACGGGCCTTCAGCGCCGCCACCTCGGCCTGGCGGGCAGGGGTGTCGGGGTGGTCGAGATAGTCCTTGGCGCCGTAGCCGCGCCAGCCCGGGGGCAGTTCCATCTTCATCACGTCCAGCGGCTCGTAGGCCAGCGTGGGCAGCGTGTCACCGGGGTGCTTCCAGGTCGCCAGCGTGCGACGCAGCCAGCCCGCGTCGTCACGGCGCGGGTGGTCCTGCCGGTAGTGCGCGCCGCGGCTTTCGGTGCGCACCAGCGCGCCGTAGGCCACCGTCAGCGCCACCTTCAGCATCTTCTGCGTGCGGTAGGCGGCCACCAGTTCGGGGTTGGCGCCGGGCGCCTTGCACGGCACGCCGATCTGGCGGCTGCGGCGCAGCAGCTGCTGAAGTTCGTCCACCGCCTGCGCCAGCTTGTCGCCGTGGCGGAAGATGCCGACCTTGTCGGTCATGACCTGCTGCATGGCGACGCGCAGCGGGGTCGCCTGCTCGGTGCCGCTGCCGTGCAGCAGCTGGTCGAGCGCGCCGCGTTCGCGCTCGACGGCCTCGCGCACCAGGCCCAGCGGGATGTCCAGTTCTTCGCGGTCGCAGAAGTCGGCGATGCGCTCGCCCACGATCATGCCGGCCACCACGGTCTCGGCCACCGAGTTGCCGCCCAGGCGGTTGAAGCCGTGCATGTCCCAGCAGGCGGCTTCGCCGGCAGAGAACAGGCCCTTCAGCGTGGGGCTCTCGCCCGAGGGCAGGGTGCGCACGCCGCCCATGGTGTAGTGCTGCGCAGGGCGCACCGGGATCCAGTCCTTCGCCGGGTCGACGCCCAGGAAGTGCTGGCAGATCTCGTAGACCTCGCGCAGGTTGTGCTGGATGTGGTGCGCGCCGAGCTGCGTGATGTCCAGCCACAGGTGTTCGCCGAAACGGCTCTGCGCACCCAGGCCCTTGGCGATGTGCTCTTCCATGCGCCGGCTCACCACGTCGCGCGAGGCCAGCTCCTTCTTCTCGGGCTCGTAGTCGGGCATGAAGCGGTGGCCGGCCACGTCGCGCAGCAGCCCGCCGTCGCCACGGCAGCCTTCGGTCACCAGGATGCCCGCCGGGAAGATGCCGGTGGGGTGGAACTGCACCGCCTCCATGTTGCCCAGGGCGACGACGCCGGTCTCCAGCGCTATTGCCGCGCCCATGCCTTCGCAGATGGTCGCGTTGGTGGTCACGCGGTAGATGCGCCCGGCGCCACCGGCCGCAATCGCCGTAGCCTTGGCGACGTAGGCGATGAGCTCGCCGGTGACGAGGTGGCGCACCACGGCGCCGTAGCAGCGGCTGCCATCGTGGATGAGCGCGATGGCCTCGGTGCGTTCGTGCACTGCGATGCCGTCGCCGATGGCGTGGTCGCCCACGGCCTGCAGCATGGCGTGGCCGGTGCCGTCGGCCACATAGCAGGTGCGCCACTTCTTCGTGCCGCCGAAGTCGCGTTGCGCCACGGTGCCGTGGGCGCTTTCCTTCTCGGTGATGGTCACACGCTGGCCGTTGATGACCACGGTGCGGTCGCCCTGGCGCACCCGGCTCCAGGGCACACCCCAGGCGGCGAGTTCACGCACGGCCTTGGGCGCCGTGTTCACGAACATGCGCACGACCTCCTGGTCGGCACCCCAGTCGCTGCCGCGCACGGTGTCCTCGAAGTGCACGTCCTCGTTGTCGCCTTCGCCCTTGATGACGTTGCCCAGGCTGGCCTGCATGCCGCCCTGGGCGGCCTTGGAGTGGCTGCGCTTGGGCGGCACCAGACTGAGCACGATGGTCTCGTGGCCGCGGCGCTTGGCGGCGATGGCCAGGCGCAGGCCGGCCAGGCCACCACCGATCACCAGCACGTCGGTATAGATCACGTTCATTCGTCGGGTCCTCGGTGCTCAGGGGTGAATGCGGAAAGGCCGTTCCAGCCAGCTCGGCCACCAGGCGGGCGGCGCGGCCGTCGGCGGGTTGGCCAGCCAGGCCGGTGTGTAGACGGGGTCGACCAGGTGCTGCTGGGCGTGGCCGATGCGCAGGTAGGCGCCCAGCGTGAACAGCCCCAGTACGAGAAAGAAGACGGTCAAGGCCCACTTCGCGGTGCGCAGGCGGCGGCGTGAACGGTCGGGGTCGGCGCTGTCCATCCAGCCCCATTTCACGGCCAGCCGGTACAGGCCGATGCCGCCGTGCAGTTCCACCGCCAGCAGCAGCACCAGGTAGAGCGGCCACCAGCCGTGCCAGACACGGGCGGCCGACTCGTAGGGGCCGATGGCGCCCGGGTGCATCAGCATCTGGTACAGGTGCACGCTGGCCAGGAAGAAGAGCGCAAAGCCGGTGACGGCCTGCACCCACCACAGCGTGGTGTCCTCATGCCCCAGCAGCCGGCGGTGCGCCCTGAACAGGTGCAGCTGTCGCCAGTTGCCGGGGAACTTGCGCATCGCCAGCAGGGCGTGGCCCACGACGAGGGCCAGCACCACGGCCACCACGCCCGAGACGATCAGCGGGTAGGGCGTGCCGAAGACGAAGTAGCCCTCGAAGGCCTTGGTCACCATCCACATCACGTCGGGGCTGACGAGGATGCTGGAGACGAAGAACATGTGGCCCCACATGAAAAGGGCCAGCATGCCGCCGCTGACACTCTGCGCCAGGTCCAGGCGCGCCGGCCAGCGGCTCTTGCGCGGGCGTTCGGTGAGGCCGACGCCGTCGACCAGGGTCTGCTGCCGGGAGGCGTTGGCGGAAACAGGGGACATCGGTGAACCTCGCGTTGCGCTGCGCAGGCCCCTTGCCCGCGCTGCTGTCTGGTTCACCTATCGCAGCCTTCGTGCCACCGGCGCCCCGCCACGGCGAAATAAAAAAGTCCTTTGGTGACAGTGACTTGCAAGCCGAGGCCGGTTTGCGGTGGCGGCCGCTGCACGGCCGGCCGGGCGGTGGCGGCGCCGGTCGTCCGGAATTCCGTGCGCCGTGGGTGACGGCGCTTCAGCGTGTCAGTGCTGCGTGCTGTCCGCGGTGGCCGCGGTGGCTGCGGTGGCCAGGCCACGCTGGCGTGCCAGTTCCAGTTCGAAGATCAGTTCGTCGACCTCGGCCAGAAAAGCCTCGCGGCTGGTGTGCGGCGCGTGGGTGATGAGCTCCGACGAGTGCTCGGCCAGGGCGTGCTCGCCGGCCATGCGCGCCCAGCGACGGACTTCGCAGTAGGCCAGCCAGGCCAGGCGACCCAGGTCCCGGGTGCGGCGCGCGTGATGCAGATCACCCAGCAGATCCTCGAGCCCCAGTTGGAGTGGTACGGAATGTGCAATCATGTTGCAGTGCAGCATTGACCTCCAGGCTGACTCTGGGCTTACACGGAACACTTCCACCTACCGGACGCGCCACCCATGACCGCAATTCGCACGACCCCCTTCGACACCGCGCTGGACATCGTCACGCGGCGGCTGGCGCGCCACGCCGTGCAGGGTGCCCGGCCGGTGTGCTACCTGCCCGGCAACGCGGGCCGCATCGACGCCGTCGAACGCCTGATCTTCGAGCAGCCGCAGCGCTTTGCCGGCGTCGATGTCTTCCAGGTGCTGGCGCTGGGCCCGGCCACGGGCTGGCGGCGCGCCGTGATGGGCGGCGTGGGCATCGTCACGCCGTTCATCGGCCCGGGCGTGCGCGAGCTGGTCAACGCCGGACTGGCGCGCAACATCCGCTGCAACCTGTCTCAGGTGCCCAGGCTGTTCGAAGGCCCCTGGCGGCCGCAGGTGGCCTTCGCGCACACCTCGCCGCCCGACGCCCAGGGCCGCGTGACGCTGGGGTTGAACGCGGGCATCGACTTCGCGCCGGTCAGGCAGGCGCTGTTCAAGGTGGCGATGGTCAATGCGCGCATGCCGCGCTGGCACATCGCCACCCTCGATGACCCCGCCACCGGGCAGCGCATCGACAGCGGCTGCGCGATGAACCTGTCTGACTTCGATCTCGTCGTCGAGATCGACGAGCCGCTGTGCGAGCACCACATGGCGCCCACCTCGCCCGCGCAGGAAGCGCAGACCGGCGCCATCGCCCGCGGCATCGTCGCGCTGCTGCGCCGGGCCGCGCCGGAGCCCGGCGGCACGGCGCTGCCGCACACCATCCAGCTGGGCATAGGCAAGATCCCGAATGCGGTGGCGAACGAACTCGTCGCGCTGGGCGTGTCGGTGCGCGGCGTGTGGTCGGAGCTGTTCTCCGACGGCGTGCTGGCGCTCTACCGCGCCGGCCTGGTGCGCGACACGCACGGCCCGGCGCTGCGCGAGCGCATCGTCGTCGGCTTCGTGCTCGGCAGCCGCGCGCTCTACGAGACCATGCACGACAACCCCGCGTTCGCGGTGCTGCCGCAGGAAATCGTCAACGACCCGGCGGTCATCAAGCACAACCCGGCCATGGCCAGCATCAACAGCGCGCTGGCGGTCAGCCTGAGCGGCGAGGTCTGTGCCTCGATGATCGCCAACCACTATTACTCCGACGTCGGGGGCCAGTTCGACTTCGCGCTCGGCGCGTCGTGGGCGCGGGCCGGCATCGCCATCATCGCGCTGCCCAGCGTGGTCGACCGCCGCGACGGCGCGCAGCAGAGCAAGATCGTGGCGCTGCACCCCGAGGGCGCGCACCACACGATAGGCGCCGACCTGCCGGTGGTGGTGGTCACCGAACAGGGCGTGGCCGACCTGCGCCACCTCAACGACCCGCAGCGCGTCGACGCGATGCTGGGCGTGGCGCACCCGGACTGGCGCAGCCTGCTGGCCAAGGAGGCGCGCGCGCTGCCGTCGATGCAGGGCGTGGACGCGATACCGGCGCAGCTGATCGCGCTGGAGGACGGCCGCCACGCGCTGCTGCGCCCGGCGACGAAGGACGACATCGAAGCCATCGGCGCCTACATCACCCGCCTGAGCGGTGACGACCGGCGCACACGCTACATGGGCACCGTCACGGTGGACTACCTCACGTCGCCGGCAAGGCTCTCGCGCCTGTACCACGACACGCTGGACTACCGGCAGCACGCGGCCTTCATCGTCGAGCTCGACGACGAGATCATCGGCGTGGCCCACGCCTTCCGCATGGACGACGCTGGCACCTACGAGGTTTCGTTCTCGCGCCGCAGCGACCTGCGCGGCCAGGGCATCGGCAGGCACCTGATGCAGATGCTGATCGACTGGGGCGCGATGGGCGCGAAGACCTACCACGCCACCACCTACCGCAACGAGAACCCGCGCATGCGTGCGCTCTTCGACCGCTTCGGCTTTGCCGTCAAGGCCGACCCGGACGACCCGCAGACGGTGATCTACAGCGCCACGCTCGCCGACCTGGTGCGGGCCGGTGACGGCGGCGCGGCGCGTGTCCCCCACCCTGCGTCGGCGCAGGCCAGCCCCGTGCCCGGCTGAGGTGTATGGCAGGCCGCGCGCGGCCGCTCAGCCGGCGTTGCGGTAGTCGGCGCCCTGGACCTGCAGCCGCTTCATCTTGTCGTAGAGCGTCTGCTTGGGCAGTTGCAGCGCCTTCGCACTGGCGGTCACGTCGCCCCCGAGGCGGCGCAGGGTGTCGGCGATCAGCGCACGTTCGAACTGGTCGAGCTGTTCGTTCAGTGACTGCGTCGCGGCGGTCGGCGCCGCCGCGCCACCGCTGCCAGGGGTGAGCCGGCCGGTGACCAGCCCAAGCACGAAACGCGTGGCCACGTTGCCCAGCTCGCGCAGGTTGCCGGGCCAGTCGTAGGCCAGCAGTTCGGCCAGCTGGGCCGGCTGCAGCACCGGCAGGTCGCGGCCGTAGCGGCTGGCGGCGAGCAGCGCGAAGTGCTCGAAGAGCATGCCGATGTCCTCGCGCCGCTCGCGCAACGGCGGCAGGTGGATGAAGGCCACGCCGATGCGGTAGTACAGGTCGGCGCGGAAGCGGCCATCCTCGCTGGCCACCAGCAGGTCGGTCTTGCTGGCCGCCACCACGCGGCAGTCCACGGGCAGCGCGCGGTTGGAGCCCAGGCGTTCCACCGTGCGTTCCTGCAGCACACGCAGCAGCTTGACCTGCACGGCGAGCGGCATGCTCTCGATCTCGTCCAGGAAGAGCGTGCCCCGGTCGGCGGACTCGAGCTTGCCGGCGCGCGCCTTCTGCGCCCCTGTGAAGGCGCCGGCCTCGTGGCCGAAGAGTTCACTTTCCACCAGCGTCTCGGGCAGGCCGCCGCAGTTGATGGGCACGAAGGGCCCGGCGCGGCGCGGGCTGTAGTCGTGCAGGCAGCGCGCCACCAGGTCCTTGCCGCTGCCGGTCTCGCCGTAGACCAGCACGTCGGCGGTGGTGCCGGCCAGGTCGAGCACGGTGCGGCGCAGCGCCTGCATGGCCGCCGAGCGGCCGATCATCACCGCCTCGATGCCCCGCTGCGCCGCGGCGCGGCCGTCGGCGGCGCGCAGCGCCAGCACCAGGCGGCGCTTTTCCACCGCGCGCTGCACCACGGCGACGATGCGGTCGGACGAAGCCGGTTTCTCGATGAAGTCGTAGGCGCCCTGCTGCAGTGCCTTCACGGCCATCGCGATGTCGCCGTGGCCGGTGACGAGGATCATCGGCAGGTCGGCGTCCACCGCGCGCACCTCGGGCAGCCAGTCGGTGGCGTGCATGCCGGGCAGGTTGACGTCGCACAACAGCACGACGGGTGCGCTCGGGCCCACGCTGCGACGGGCGGCCTCGACGCTGCCGTAGCAGTGCACGTGCAGCCCCGCCAGTTCCAGCGCCTGGGCGGTGCCGTGGCGCACGTCTTCGTCGTCTTCGACGAGCACGACGGCGATCTCGGGGGTGCTGAGGCTGCTCATCAGGTGGTGGTGGGGAAGGGGGCGGCCGTGCAGGCGGGCAGGTCGATCTGAAAACAGGCGCCGCCCCAGCCGGGCTCGGTGGCCTCGCGCAAGTCGAGCTCGCCGCCGAAGCTGCGCACGATGCGCTGCGAGATCATCAGCCCCAGGCCCAGCCCGGCGCCCGCGGGCTTGCTGGTGGCGAAGGGCTCGAAGAGGCGGGCTCGCATCTCGGGCGCGATGCCTGGGCCATTGTCCTGCACCTGCAGGTGCACCCGGTCGCCCTGCGCGTTGGGGTGCAGGTCGGCCACCACGCGCAAGCGGCGCGTCGAGGGGGTGGCGTCCATCGCGGCCATGGCATCCAGCGCGTTGACCATCAGGTTCACCAGGACCTGTTCGACCAGGCCAGGGTCGGCCAGCGCACACAGGCCCTCGGGCCGGACCTGCACCTCGAAGGCCACGTCCAGCCGCTTCAGCCGGTCGGCCAGCAGGCCCTGTGCGTTGGCCACGGCCGCGGCCAGCGGTGTGGGCACCAGTTTTTCGCCGGGCTTGTGGGCGAAGGTCTTGAGCCGGCGCGTCAGCTCGCCCAGGCGGCCGACGAGCTGCGAGATGCGCTCGAGGTTGCCGCGGGTCTCGGGCAGGCGCTCTTTGTCCATCAGCACCACGGCGTTGTCAGACAGCGTGCGCAGCGCGGCCAGCGGCTGGTTCAGTTCGTGCGCCAGGCCCGCCGAGAGCTGCCCCAGCACCGCCATCTTCGCGGCGTGCACGAGTTCGGCCTGCGTGGCGTGCAGGCTCTGCTCGACCGCCTTGCGCGTCTCGATCTCCGCGGCCAGCGAGGTGTTGGCGTCCGACAGCTGGCGCGTGCGTTCGGCGACACGGGTTTCCAGCGTGTCGTGCGCGGCCTGCAGCGCCGCCTGCGTAGCCAGCTTCTGCATGCCGTTGCGCCGGCTCTGCCAGGCGGCCATCAACAGCAGCCCGGCCACGGCCGCGGCCAGCGCCGCCATCAAGGCCTGGTTGCGGGCGCGGCCGTAGGCCGGCGCCATCGGGGCCAGGGCCTGCATGTGCCAGCGCTGCGTCGGCAGCGCGCGCGCGGTGACCAGGTGCACGGCGCCGTCGACGACGATGTGCTGGCCGGTCTGCAGCGGGCCGTCGCCGGCCCAGGGCAGCACGGCCGGGTCGGCGGTGTAGGGCTTCTCCTCGGCCACCACGGCACGCTCTTCGGCCGTCAGCGGCCGCAGGGCCTGGAAGCGCCATGCCGGCCGCGAGCTGAGGATGACCACGCCACGCTCGTCGCTGACCAGCATGTCGCCGGGCAGCGTGGCCCACACGCGCTCGGCGGCGTCGAGATTGACCTTCACCGTGGCCACGCCCAGCGTGCGCTCGTTGCCCTTCAGCGCATAGGACAGGAAGTAGCCCGGGATGCGGCTGGTGGCACCGACGCCGAAGAAGCGCCCGCGCCCGGACGCCAGCGCGTCCTTCATGTAGGGGCGGTAGCTGTAGTTGTGGCCCAGCGTGGTGATCGCGGGCTGGTCCCAGTCGGCTGCGGCCTGGGCGTCGCCGCCGGCGTCGAGCACGAAGAGCATGTCGGCGCCGGCGATGGCGTTGATGCGCACCAGCGTGCGGTTGGCCTGGTCGCGCAGGGCGGGGTCACCGGGGCGGGCCAGCAGGTCCATCACGGCCGGCGTGGTCTCCAGCAGCGCGGGCAGGTAGTCGAAGCGGGCCAGTGCGCTGTCCAGCGTCGCGGCCACGCTGTCCAGCCGGCGCACGGCAGCGTCCTGCAGGTCGCGCATGGCGCTGTTCAGCGACACCCAGTAGGCGAACCACGCGGCGCTGGCGGCCAGCGCCAGCAGTGCACACCCGGCCGCCAGCGGGCCGCGCAGGGCGCGCCAGCGGCTCGCAGGGAGTGGCAGCAGCGCTGCAGGGGCCAACATCGGGGCAGTCTGCCACGCGGCGCGTGCCGCGGGCCTGCCGGGTGTCAATCTCTCACATCGGCTTGAAGCGCCAGGCCCAGGCCTGGCTCACCGGCAGCGTTTCGCGGTGCTGGCGCAGGTGCAGCGTGATGCGGCCGAGTTCGTCACGCTGCGCCCGCGCGATGGCGCTGGCACGCACGATGGCGCCGCGGTGCACCTGCCAGAAGTGCTCGGGGTCCAGGCCGTCGGCGATCTCGCGCAGCGGCTTGCGCACGTGCGCTTCGTCGCCGGCGGTGACGACACGGGTGTACTTCTCGTCGCTTTGGAAGAACAGCACCTCGTCGATGGCGAACATCTTGATGGTGTCGCCGACGCTGGCGCTCAGCCAGCGCAGCCGCGGTGCAGTCTCGCGGCCCTGGTGGAGTCGGCCGGCGAGGCGCTGCACGAGGGCCTCGAGGTCGGGCGCCTCGCTGCGGCCCTGCAGGCGTTCACGCAGGCGCGCGCAGGCCTGCGCCAGGCGGTCGGCGGCGATGGGCTTGAGCAGGTAGTCCCCCGCGCCGGCCTCGAAGGCGGCCACGGCATGGCTGTCGTAGGCCGTGGTGAAGACGGTGTGGCAGCGCCCGCTGGCGGCGCGTGCCACGTCCAGGCCGCTGCAGCCGGGCATGCGGATGTCGAGGAAGGCGACCAGCGGCGCATGCGCCTCGATGGCCTCGACCGCGGCCGGGCCGTGTTCACACTCGGCCACCACGCGCAGCTCGGGCCAGGCCAGGCTCAGCATGCGGCGCAGTTCGGCGCGCGGCAGGTCCTCGTCGTCGGCGATCAGTGCGGTGGGGGCAGCGGTCTCGGTGTTCGACATGGCTGTACTCGGGTGTATTCCGGTTCACTCCGGGGGCAGGGTGATCGTGGCGGCGACGCCGCCTTGCGCTCGGGCCTTGAGCAGCAGCGCGGCGTGGCCGCCGTACATCTCGCGCAGCCGCTCATGTATGTTCGTCAGGCCGATGCCGCTGCCGCCTGCGCTGGCGCCGAAGCCGGCGCCGTCGTCGGCCACCGTCACGTCCAGCCCGCCGGCGGCGTTGCGTTGCGCCGTCACTTCGATGTGCACCGGGCCGATCTTGGGCTCGGCACCGTGCTTGACGGCATTCTCGGCCAGCGAGATCAGCATCAACGGCGGGCAGGGTGCGGCCAGCAGTTCGGGCGCGGCCGTGATGGTGTAGCGCAGACGTGGCATGCGTGCGGCCATCAGGCCCAGGTAGGCGCGCACGATCTCGCGCTGCCCGCCCAGCGAGGCCTCGCTGCCGCCGCTGCTGCGCAGGCGCGGGATGGCAGCACGCAGGTAGTCGACGAGGCGGTCGATCATCTCGCTGGCGCGCGCCGGGTCGGTGGCGATGGCGCTGCGCACGCCGGCCAGGGTGTTGAAGAGGAAGTGCGGTTCCACCTGCGCGGCCAGCACGCTGAGCCGCAGTTCGGCCTCGCGCCGCTGCGCCTGCGCCTGCGCGAGTTCACGTTCACGCGCCAACGCGGCCAGGCCGGCACGTTCGCGCCGCCAGCCCCACAGCGCCGCGCCACCGCCAAGCCAGAAGCTGACTGCGATGCTGGCGATGGCGTTGGTGAGCCTGGCTTCTGGGCCGGGCATCCTGGACGGCGCGCCGACGGCGGCGGCCGATGCCGCTTCGTCGGCGTTGCGCACCATCACGCCGATGGCCACCGCCACGCGCTTGCGCTGGCCGCTGGCATCGACCGCGCCGGTGAGCTCGGCCAGGCGCTGCTTCATCGGCTCGGCGGCAAACTGGTGGAAGGCCAGCACCGCCAGTACCGTCGCCACGACGGCGGAGACCAGCGCCGCGTACTCGCGTTTCTCGGGCAGGCCCAGCGCGCGCACGCGGCTGCCCAGCCAGGGGCCGAGCAGCAGCGGCATCAGCAGTTGCATCCCCAGTTGCGCAAAACCGCCCACGGGGATGCGGTCCAGCGGCTCGTCCAGCGCCGACGGGCCCACCACCACCGCCAGCGCCAGCAAAGCCACGGTGCCGAAGGACAGGCTGCGCAGGCGCGCCCAGGGCACGCTGAACACGGGGTAACGGCGGTAGCGCGTGAACCAACCCTGGCCCGTGCCGGTGAGGTCGGCGGGCAGCGGCTGGTCGAGCGCCTGAAGGTGGGCGTGTGGGGCGTCTGACATGGGCTCGCAGCCTAACCGCGCGCGGCCGCTGCGGGGCGGGCTGCGACCAAGAGCGCTGCGTCGGCGACCAAACGCGCCGCAGGTGGCCTGAAGCCGGGCGCGAAACCTGGCCCGCAAGTCCGACTGCCAACTGTCCGAGCGCCGCTGCGGTAACCTGCCGGCCCCACGTTGCGACCCCCAAACAGACGGAGACCTGGACCATGTTCGATACCGCCATCGCCGGCAGCCTGCCCAAACCCGCCTGGCTGGCCGAGACGCAGAAACTCTGGCCGCAGTGGCAGGCCGAAGGCGCCGAACTCGCGCAGGCCAAGCTCGACGCCACGCTGCTGTGGATCAAGGCGCAGGAAGACGCCGGCCTGAGCGTGATCGGCGACGGCGAGCAGAGCCGCCAGCACTTCGTGCACGGCTTCCTGGAGCAGGTCGAGGGCATCGACTTCGAGCACAAGGTCGAGATGGGCATCCGCAACGACCGCTACAAGGCGATGGTGCCGCAGGTGGTGGCGGCGCTGAAGCTCAAGGGGCGCGTGCACGCCACAGAGGCGCAATTCCTGCGCGCCCACACCACGCGCAAGATCAAGTTCACGCTGCCCGGGCCGCTGACCATCGTCGACACCGTGGCCGACCGCTTCTACGGCGACCGTCGCCAGCTCGCGATGGCCTTCGCCGAATTGCTGAACGAGGAGGCGCTGGCGCTGCAGGCCGACGGCATCGACATCGTGCAGTTCGACGAACCGGCCTTCAACGTCTACATGGACGACGCGGCCACCTGGGGCGTGGAGGCGCTGGAGCGCGCCGCGCAGGGCCTGACCTGCACGACGGCGGTGCACATCTGCTACGGCTACGGCATCCAGGCCAACATCGACTGGAAGAACAGCCTGGGCCAGGAGTGGCGGCAGTACGAGAAGGTGTTCCCGGCGCTGGCCAGGAGCAGCATCAAGCAAGTGAGCCTGGAGTGTTTCCACTCGCACGTGCCGCCCGACCTGATGGCGCTGCTGACGGGCAAGGACGTGATGGTGGGCGTGATCGACGTCGCCAGCGACACCATCGAGACACCGGAAGAGGTGGCCGACACCATAGTCCGCGCGCTGCAGTTCGTGCCCCGCCAGCACCTCATCGCCTGCACCAACTGCGGCCTGGCGCCGATGAGCCGCGCCGTGGCCGAAGCCAAGCTCCGTGCACTGGCCGCGGGCGCGAAGCTGGCCGACACGCGCCTGGCCGCGAAGTGAACGCCGCGCCGTGAAGCTGGGTCGGCTGTGGCAGCCGCGCCGTGGCCTTTTCTGGCAGATGGTGCTCTTCAACCTGCTGTCGTCGGCCTGCGCCTGGGCCATGCGCACACTGCCGCTGAACACGACGGCGTTGCTGCTCCTGGCCTTCATCGCGCTGCTCAACGTCGGCTTCGGCCTGGCCACGGCCTGGGCTCTGCTGCGCGAGCCGAAACCCGGCGAAGCCGAGGCTACTGCGGCTGGAAACCGGTCTTGCGGATGATCTCTGCCCAGGTGCGGGCGTAGGCCTGTTCCCGCGCAGCCAGCGTCGTGGCGTCCATGAACTCCACCGCCAGGCCCAGGGCCGTCAGCCGGACCCTCACCTCGGGCTGCGCCAACACCCGGCTCAGCGCGGCTGCGAAGCCGTCCAGCGCCGCCCTGGGCGTGCCTGCGGGTGCGAAGAAGCCGTAGTACGGCAGCGCCTCGAAGCCGGCCAGGCCCAGTTCGGCCAGCGTGGGCACCTCGGGCAGTGCGGGCTGGCGCGCCGCGCCGCCCACGGCCAGCAGGCGGATGCGGCCGGCGCGGTGGGTCTCGATGAAATCGGGCACCGAACCGACGCCGGCATGGATCTGGTTGCCCAGCATGTCGGCCAGCATGGGCGCGCTGCCGCGGTAGGGCGCGGGCACCAGGTCGAGCCCGTACTGGCCGCCCAGCACCTTGACCATGAACTCGGGCGTCGACGCAGGCGCCGGCACACCCACCGCGCCCTTGCCCTGACCGCTGGCCTTCACCCAGGCCACGTACTCGGCCATGCTGCGCGCCGGCGTGCCGGGCGAGACCGCGAAGCCGTTGACAAAACTGGCGAAGCCCGCAACCGGAACGAAGTCCTTCGCGGGGTCGAAGCCCGGGCTCTTGACCACCAGCGGCAACACGCTGATGGTGTGGTCATGGCTGATGAAAAACGTGTTGCCGTCGGGCGCGGCCGCCTTCAGTGCCTGCGCCGCGAGCTGGCCGCCGGCGCCGGGCTTGTTCTCGACGATCACCGGCACGCCGAGTTGATCCTTCAGCCTGTCGGCCAGCGTGCGCGCGATGGCGTCGGTGCCGCCGCCGGCCGGGAAGCCGACCAGGATCTTCACCGGTCGGGCTTCGGCACGGGCGTACTGCGCGCCGGCGGCCAGCATCGATGCGGCAACACTGCCGAAGGCCAGGCCGAGCAAGCTGCGGCGTGTGGGGCGGGGCATGGGAGCGTCCTCCTGCGGGGTGGGATGCGCGGGCGTGCGGCGGCGCGGGCGCCTCAGGGCCCCGTGCCATCGGCGGCCAGCACGGCCAGCACGTCGGAATGGAACTCGCGCCGGTAGAGCACGAAGATGACGCCTGCCGTGCCCGCCATCAGCGCCCAAGGCGAGGAGAACCAGGCCACGGCCGCGAAGCTCATGTAGTAGGCGCGCAGGCCGTCGTTGAAGGCCTCGGCGGCCAGGCCCATGACGCGGCCGGCGCGGCTGGCGAAGGCGGTGCGCAGGGCCTCGTCGGTGTAGCGCTCGGGCAGCGGCGCGGCGCCCAGCAGCAGCGCCCCGAAACCGTACTGGCGCAGGCTCCAGGTGAAGCGGAAGAAGGCGTAGACGAAGATGGCCATCAGCAGCACCACCTTGAGGTCGAACACCAGCATCGAGGTGCGCGCCGCAAAGGGAATCTCGCGCACCAGGTCGCTGGCCTTGTCGGTCGTCGACAGCACGGCCAGCAGGCCGCCGATGATGAGGATGGTGGTGCTGGCGAAGAAGGACGGGCTGGCCGACAGCGTCTGCACCACCGAGCCGTCGATGACGCGTGTATCGCGCCAGGTGGCCTGCAGCATCCAGCGCGTGCGCTCGCGGTTGGTCAGCGCCAGCAGCGACGGCTTGGTCGTGGCGCGCCGGTGCGCAAATCGCGCGTAGCCCACCCACGCGACGAAGAACAGCGCCAGCGCCACCCAGTCGGGCCAGGGCAGCACGCGCCAGAGCGAAGCCAGGGTGTCCATGGCGCGCACTGTAGCGCCGGGCCGCGCGCCCGGGCGCACGGCACCGGCAGCGCAGCGTCAGTCGCGCAGCAGCGCGGCGGCTTCGGCCACGCGCTGGCCGAAGGCCTTGGCGGTGGCGATGTCGCCCGGCACCATCTCGTCGACCGAGGCGTCCGAGGGTGTGGTCGTGATCAGGCCGCTGTAGCCGCCCAGGTTGTTGACGTCGTCACGTGTGTGCTGCTTGGCATTGGGCGCGTGCATGCCCATGCCGACCCACAACATGCCGTGCTGCTGGCTCAGCGTCATCAGGTACTGCACAGTGCTGAACTTGTCGCCGTTGATGGTGGCGCTGTTCGTGAAGCCGGCGGCCAGCTTGTTGCGCCAGGTCTTGCTGAACCAGGGCTTGCTCGATGCGTCGGCGAACTTCTTGAACTGCCAGCTCACGTTGCCCATGTAGGTGGGTGAACCGAAGACGATGGCCTTGGCGGCGGCCAGCCGTTCCCAGGCGCCCTCGGGCAGCTGGCCTTCGGCGTCGATGGCCAGCAGCGCGCCGCCGCTGCCCTCGGCAACGGCCTCGGCGATCTTCTGCGTATGGCCGTAGCCGCTGTGGTAGACGATGACGATCTTGCTCATGGGGGACTCCTTGGGGGGTGAACGGGTGGTGTCGGGGTGGTCTCAGGGCGCCAGATCGAAGACCAGCACCTCGGCGTCTTCGCCGCCCTCGAGGCTCAGCCGGTTCTCGCGGTCCAGGCGCACTGCGTCGCCGGCGTGCAGCTGGCGGTCGTTGACACGCAGACTGCCGCGCACCAGGTGCACGTAGGTGATGCGTGCCGGGTCCAGTGCGAGTTCGGCGTGTTCTTCGCCGCTGAAGAGGCCGGCACGCAGCAGGGCGTCGGCGTGCACGGTCACCGAACCCTCGCGCCCGTCGGGCGAGGCCACGGTGACCAGGCGGCCGCGCTTGCTCTGGGCGTCGAAGTGCTTCTGCTCGTAGCCGGGCTCGATGCCGGTCTTGGTCGGCAGGATCCAGATCTGCAGGAAGTGTGTGGTGGCGTCGGCGGCATGGTTGAACTCGCTGTGGCGCACGCCGGTGCCGGCGCTCATGCGCTGCACGTCGCCGGGGCGGATGACGCTCGCCGCCCCGCCGCCGGCTCCGCCGGCGAGCGACCCATTGCCCATGCTGTCGGCATGCGCCAGCGCACCTTCGAGCACGTAGGACACGATCTCCATGTCGCGGTGCCCGTGCGTGCCGAAGCCGGTGCCGGGGGCGATGCGGTCTTCGTTGATGACACGCAGGTTGCCCACGCCCATGTGGCGCGGGTCGTGGTAATCGGCGAAGCTGAAGCTGTGGAAGCTCTTCAGCCAGCCGTGGTCGGCGTAACCTCTTTCGGCGGACTTGCGCAGGGTGATCATGGGGTGCTCCTTGCAGTGTGACGACTGTAGGCAGCGCCATCCGTGCGGTGGCTGACCCGGCTTGAAGAGGCCGTTCAATTAAAGTGAAGCCCATGGCCGACCGCAACAACGCCCTCACCCCCGACGCCCTGGTGATGATGGACACCATCGCGCGCACCGGCAGCTTCGCCGCCGCGGCGCGTGAGCTGGGCAAGGTGCCCTCGGCACTGACCTACAGCGTGCGGCAACTCGAAGAGGCCCTGGACGTGCTGCTCTTCGACCGCAGCTCACGCCAGGCCCAGCTGACGGCCGCAGGCACCGAACTGCTGCACGAAGGCCGCCGCCTGCTGCAGGAAATGGACGCCGTGGCCAACCGTGTGCGCCGCGTGGCCAGCGGCTGGGAGACGCAGCTGGCGATCAGCATCGAAGACATCCTCTCGGTGCCCACGGTGTTCGAGCTGGTGCAGGCCTTCTGCGAGGTCCGCGACGTGCGCGACGAGGGTGCCTCGGCGGGCCCCGCGACCCGCGTACGGCTGCGCACCGACGTGCTCACCGGCACCTGGGAGGCGCTGGTGACGGGCCAGGTCGACCTGGCCATCGGTGTCTCGGCGCTGCACACCAACCCGGGCGGCATCGAGTTGCGGCCGTTGGGCGAGGTGCCCTTCGTCTACTGCGTCGCGCCGCACCACCCCCTGGCGGCGGTCAGCGGGCCGCTCAGCGACGCCCAGCTCGTGCACCACCGCGCGGTGGCCGTGGCCGACACCGCACAGCGCCTGGCGCCGATGACGCTGAACCTGCTGCCCGGACAGGACGTGCTGACGGTGCCCAACATGCGCATGAAGCTGGAAGCGCTGCTGCGCTGCCTGGGCTGCGGTTTCATCCCCGAGCCGCTGGCGCGCCCGCACCTGGAAGCCGGCACGTTGGTGCAGAAGGAGACGGCGCGTGCGGCCACCGTGGCCAGCATGCACTACGCCTGGCGCGCCGAGCGCGGCGGCACGCTGGGCCTGGGCCGTGCGTTGCAGTGGTGGCTGGCGCAGCTGGAGAGCCCGGCGACGCAGCGGGCCTTGCTGCAGCGGCACGCCGGGCCGCTCTGCTGACGCGGCCGTGGCCTACCGCGGCCGCTTTGCGCCTTCGCCCACCGGGCTGCTGCACGCCGGTTCGCTGGTGGCGGCACTGGCCAGCTGGCTCGATGCACGTGCCCACCGTGGTGCCTGGCTGGTGCGCATCGAGGACATCGACACCCCGCGCTGCGTGCCCGGCGCGGGCGAAGGCATCCTGGGCCAGCTGGCGGCCTGCGGCATGCGGCCCGACGAGCCGCCGTGGTGGCAGTCGACACGCGGTGCCGCCTATGCGGCGGCATTGCGGCAACTGCGTGCGGGCGGCCACGCCTACGACTGCGCCTGCACGCGCAAGGACATCGAGCTGTACTGGCTGGCGCGCGGCGTGCCTCACGAGGCCGAGGCCGAACGCATCTACCCCGGCACCTGCCGGCCCGGACCCGGCGGGGGTCTGCACGGCCGGCCGTCACGCGCCGTGCGCTTCCGCGCCGCAGGCGTGGTGCAGTGGACCGACCGCCGACTGGGCGCGATGCAGCAGGACGTCGCCGCCGCGGTGGGCGACTTCGTGCTGCACCGCGCCGACGGGCTGTGGGCCTACCAGCTGGCGGTGGTGGTGGACGACGCTGCGCAGGGCATCACCGACGTCGTGCGCGGTGAGGACCTGGCCGACAACACGGCGCGCCAGATCCTGCTGCAGCGCGCCCTGGGCCTGCCGACCCCGCGCTACCTGCACACGCCGCTGGTGCTGGCCGCCGACGGCCGCAAGCTGAGCAAGCAGAACGCTGCCATGCCGCTGCACCTGGTCACCGAGGCGGCCGTGCTGAGCGCGCTGCGGGCCGCAGGCAGGGTGCTCGGTCTGCCGGCGCTGGCGGCGCAAGGCGCGGCCGACTGGCTGGCCCAGGCGGTGCACGCGTGGGGCGAGCACCACGCCTGCCTGCCACGCTGCGACGACGCGAGTGGCGAGCGCGCCCGGTGACGCGTCAGTGGCGCTCAGGCACCGTGCCTGTTCGGCGGTGAGGCCGGCGGCAGGCGGCAGGCGGCAACGGCAGACGGCAGGCGGCTGGCGGCAGGCGGCGGAAGACGATGTCGGCCCATCGGCCCATCGGCTCATCGGCTCATCGGCTCATGGCGTTGCCACCAGTCGATTCACCGCGCGGCGCGCCAGTGGCGCGGCAAGCAGGACGGCGGGAAAGGCGATGGGCCACGCCGTCAGCCAGGCGCCGACCCAGCTGGCGGCAAAACCAGCGGCCAGCCCGCCTGCATGCCACGTCGAGATGCCCGACACCAACAACGACATCAAACCTGACAGCAGAAGCCCGAAGAGCATCGGCGCGAGTTTCCTGGGCAGCATATGAAGCTCCGGTGGCTGGTGTGGTTTCAGGCCGGCACGGCGAAGCGCGCCAGGGTGTCGGCAAAGTGCCGCCCGAACATGTCTGCTGTCTTCAGGTCACCCGCGACGAAGGCATCTGCGGCTGACCCGTGTCCGGCCTGCGCCATGAGCCCCGACCAGGATCCCAGGCGGTTGGCCGCCTCGTCGTAGGGCACCCCCTTGTGCTGTTCGGGCAGGAAGGGGTTGCCGACCCAGACCATCCCATGCTGCATGCTGAACACCCACATCGACATCAACGTGGACTGCTTGTCGCCGGCGGGCAGCGAGGACACCGTGAATCCGGCGGCAAGCTTGCCCTTCAGGGCCTGCGTGCGCCACAGCCGCCCGGTCGCGTCCATGAAGCCCTTGAACGGTGCCGATACGCCGCCCAGGTAGGTGGGCGAGCCCAGGATGAGGCCGTCGTACGGCAGCAGCCGGTCGGGTTCGCGAGCAAGGGTGTCGGCGGTGAGCAGTTCGACCTCGGAGGTGCCCGCGCTGCGTGCGCCCTCGGCGATGTGGCGGGCGATGTGTTCGGTGTGCCCCTGGGCACTGTGGTAGACGATGGCGAGTTGATGCATGGTTTCGAGCAAGTTGGGGGTGGAACATGGATCGCCGCAGGCTCAGGCCGTCAGCGCGGCCACGGTGCTTGCGCTGACGAACAGGCCGAGGCCGAAGACGGCGTGGTTGACGAGGCTGCGCAGGCCGTTCTTCAGTGGCGCCGGGGTCCGCGACGATGCGATGCCCGCACCCATCGCCGGTTGCAGCAGCAGCAGTGGCGCTGCCGCCGTGGCCAGGCCCCACGCCAGGGCCGGTAGCAAGGACGGCTTGTGCAGCCAGAGTTCACCCTGCAGGGCCACCAGCATGGCGGCAAACACGATGCCCACGACGTAGTGCGTCAGCCAGCCCAGGGTCCGCTCGCCGCGTATCGCGGGTGCACGCCGGATGGCGTCGTGCGCGAACTGGCCGTGGCACAGGTGGCCGACCCAGCGCCCCAGCAATGCGAAGTCCATCGTCGGGACGCCGGCGCGCTGCAGCAGCAGCAACCAGATGTCCATCAGCGCCGTCGCACCGACGCCGACGATGACAGCGTGGGGCAGTGTGGAAAGTGTGTGCATCGAGGTTCCTTCGGTCTTGACGGGTGGGGCAATGGAAGTCAGCATAGAAGTTGAAGTCAACTTCAAGTCAAGGACATTCGACGCTCATGGACATTGCCGAAGTCTCCCGACGCGCCGGCGTCGCTGCGTCGGCCCTGCGCTACTACGAACGGCGGGGTCTCATTGCGTCGGTCGGCCCGGCGGGCATCCGGCGTCGGTTCGCGCCGGGTGTGCTGGATCAGCTTGCGCTGATCGCGCTAGGCCAGGCTGCCGGGCTGACGCTGGACGAAATCCAATCGATGCTCGCGCCCAACGGCGGGCCGAACATCGACCGCAAGTTGCTGGCGGCCAAGGCCGACGAGATCGACACCCAGGTCAGGCAGTTGCGCGCCATGAGTCGCGGGCTGCGGCACGCGGCGGCCTGTCCTGCACCCAGTCATGCGCAATGCCCGACTTTCCAGAAGCTGCTGAAGGCCGCTGCCGCCGGGGCCCTGGACCGGCGCCGGCGCGACGCGGGCCGCGAGGCAGCGGCCGAGTGAACGAGGGCAGGCGGCGCCTGCCCCGCCTGCCTGTGGCCGCCGGACTGGCATCATTGCGCCCTTCCCACCCTCCAGTGATCGAACATGACCACCACCCCCTCGGGCCTGCAGTACGAAGACACCACCGTCGGCAGCGGCGACGAAGCGAAAGCCGGCCAGCGTGTGCGCGTGCACTACACCGGCTGGCTCTACGACCCCACCGCCGCCAATACACGCGGCAAGAAGTTCGATTCCAGCAAGGACCGCGGCCAGCCGTTCGCTTTCGGCCTGGGCGAAGGCCAGGTCATCCGCGGCTGGGACGAAGGTGTGCAGGGCATGAAGGTCGGCGGCACGCGGGTGCTGACGATCCCGGCCGAACTGGGCTACGGCGCCCGCGGCGCCGGCGGCGTCATTCCGCCCAACGCGACCCTTGTTTTTGAGGTCGACCTGATCGGCGTCTGAAACCGGCGCAGAGGACAGCGCTTGCGCTGCGGTGAAGACGCATATCGCACAGCGATGTGATGTCGAAACCAAAAAAAGCGCCCCGCGGGGCGCTTTTTCATTGCGGCAGAAGGCTCAGCGTGCCGGGCGCGGGCCCGCTTTGCTGAAGGTCTTGCCCGCAGGCTTGAAGGCCTTGCCGGCCGGGCGCGGGCCGAAGCTCTTGCCGGCCGGGCGCAACGGACGGTCGAAAGGCTTCGGCGGCTCGGCGCGCTTGGGTTCCAGACCGACGATGGTGGCCACCGGCATGCGCTGCGTGGTGTAGCGCTGGATGCGGTGGATCATGCCGCTGTCGCGGCGCTCGGCCAGCGTGACGGCCAGGCCGGCGCGGCCCGCACGGCCGGTGCGGCCGATGCGGTGCACGTAGTCCTCTTCCTTCATCGGCAGGCCGTAGTTGATGACGTGGCTGATGCTGGGCACGTCGATGCCGCGCGCGGCCACGTCGGTGGCCACCAGCACACGCAGGTGCTTGCTGCGCAGGCCCTGCAGCACACGCGTGCGGCGGCCCTGCGGCATGCCGCCGTGCAGGCTGGCCACGCTGTGGCCCATGTCGTGCAGGCGGTCGGCCAGCCAGTCGGCGTCGCGCTGCGTGCTCGTGAAGACCACGGCCTGCTCCATGCTGCGCTCGGTCAGGATGTGGTCGAGCAGCGCGTTCTTGTGCTCGAAGTCGTCGGCCCAGTGCAGGCGCTGCTCGATGTCGGCATGGCCTTCGGTCTGCGAGCTGGCTTCGATGCGCAGCGGGTCGCGCAGCAGGTCGGCGGCCAGGCGGCCGACGGTGCCGCTGAACGTGGCGCTGTACATCGCCGTCTGGCGCTGCTTCGGGGTGGCATCCACGATGAGACGGATGTCGTCGATGAAGCCCATGTCGAGCATGCGGTCGGCTTCGTCGAGCACCAGCATCTCGACGTTGCCGAGCTGGCACTTGCCCGAGCCGAGGTGGTCGATGAGGCGGCCGGGGGTGGCGATCAGGATGTCCAGCGGGCCGCGCAGCGCGGCGAGCTGCGCGCCGTAGGGCACGCCGCCGACGACGGTGGCCACACGCAGGCCGGGCACGAAACGGCCGTAGTCGCTGGCGGCCTTGGACACCTGCATGGCGAGTTCACGCGTCGGGGCCAGCACCAGGATGCGCGGGCCGCGGGTGGCGTTGCTGAAGGGCGTGACGCGCGGGCCATTGCCCTGCGCATTCGCCGGGCCGGTGGCCTTGCGTTCGGCGGCGGCCTGCTCGCGCTGGGCCAGGATACGCGTCAGCGCCGGCAGCACGAAGCTGGCCGTCTTGCCGCTGCCGGTGCGGCTGCTGACCATCAGGTCCTTGCCGGCCAGCGCCGCCGGGATGGCCGCGGCTTGCACTTCGGTGGGTTCGGTGTAGCCGGCGGCGCTCAGGGCGCGCGTCAGCACTTCGTTCAGGTTCAGGCTCTCGAAACTCATCGGTACTCTCTCTGGGCACACAAAGGCATGCCAATGCGTCCCAGATGGGACACACAAGGTGAAGTCGCGTAGGTTTCCCGGCCCTGGGTGTCTGAATGGACGGGCCGGAAGGTCGTGCGACGGCATCGCCGCCGACCCGTGAGAAGCGCACCGCAGCTGCGACCGACAGGTCTGGGCTTGAGTGGCAAGAGGCCGAAGGGGATGAACGAACGGCCTGTTTGTCGGTATCAACACCCAGGCCAGCCTCACAGTATAACCCGGATTCGGGTTAGTACCTGGCTTTCTTCAACCGGCGGCGCGCTGCACACGCGGCGCCAGCACCTCCCACACCGGCTGCAGCCTGCCCGGCAGGTCGGGCAGGCTGCCCAGTTCGGTGCGGCTTTCGCCCGGGGCATGGAAGTCGCTGCCGCGCGAGGCGCACAGGCCGAACTCGATGGCCGTGTCGGCGTAGCGGATGTGCTCGGCAGCGCTGTGGCTGCCCGTCATCACCTCGACGCCCTGGCCGCCGTGGGCGATGAACTCGGTGAAGAGCGCGTACTCCTCTGTCGGGGTGAAGCGATACCGGCCCGGGTGCGCGATGACGGCCACGCCGCCAGCCTGGGTGATCCAGCGCACCGCATCGCCCAGCGTTGCCCAGCGGTGCGGCACGTAACCCGGGTGACCTTCGGTGAGGTAACGGCGGAAGACGCTGTGGGTGTCTGGGCACACGCCGCTTTCCACCAGGAAACGCGCGAAGTGGGTGCGCGAGATGAGCTCGGGGTTGCCGACGTAGCGCAACGAGCCTTCGAAGGCGCCGTGGATGCCCACCTTGGCCAGCCCGGCGGCCATGTCGTGCGCGCGCTGCAGGCGCCCACCACGGGTGGCCGCCAGGCCGGCGTTCAATTCTTCGTCCTCGTCGTCGAAACCGAGGCCGACGATGTGCACCGTCTGGCCCGCGAAGCTGACCGAAATCTCGGTGCCGGTCAGGTAGGCCATGCCGAGGCCCAGCGCTGTGTCTCGCGCCCGGCGCTGGCCGGCGAGTTCGTCGTGGTCGGTCAGCGCCCAGAGATCGACGCCGTTGGCGTGCGCACGTGCGGCCAGCGCTTCGGGGGTGAGGGTGCCGTCAGAGACGTTGCTGTGGCAGTGGAGGTCGGCGTTGAGCAGGAGCACGAGCCCATTGTAGGAAGCGGCTCTCGCGCACGCACTGCATGCGCTGCAGAGTCCCCACCAGGCTTCCCGCCACGGAACCGGCTCTGCCGCGCCGTTGGCGGACGGCCCCCCGGGGGGTAGCGAGCGCCAGCGAGCTTGGGGGCCTCGTTCAACGGGAAAGGTTCAGCGTCGAGCCGCAGCGCGCCGCCAGCGCGTGGTCGTGCGTGACGACGACAAACGCGGTGCCGTTTTCGCGCGCCAGCTGCAGCATGAGCTGGAACACGCCGTCCGCGGTTTCGCGGTCGAGGTTGCCGGTGGGCTCGTCGGCCAGCACGCAGGCTGGCTGGGTGACCAGCGCGCGTGCGATGGCCACCCGCTGGCGCTCGCCGCCCGAGAGCTGCGCCGGATGGTGGTGGATGCGCGACGCCAGCCCCACCTTGGCCAGCATCTGCCGCGCCTGTTCACGCGCCTGCGCCGGCGGCAGACGGCGGATGCGCAGCGGCATGGCCACGTTGTCGAGTGCGCTGAACTCGGGCAGCAAGTGGTGGAACTGGTAGACGAAGCCCAGGTGCAGGTTGCGCCAGCGGCCCTGCTCGGCAGCGTCCAGCGTCGTCAGGTCGCGGCCCATCAGCTCGACACGGCCGGCGGTGGGTGCGTCCAGCCCGCCCAGCAGGTGCAGCAGCGTGCTCTTGCCCGAGCCCGACGCGCCGACGATGGCCAGCGTCTGGCCGCGCCGGACCTGCAGGCTGACGCCTCGCAGCACGGTCACGTCGAGGGCGTCTTCGCCGCGGCCTTCGACGAATCGTTTGTGCAGGTCGAAGGCGGCCAGCACCACGGGGCCGGTGGTGGCTTGCATCGGCTCGGCTGCGCTGGCCGGGTTCACCGTGTCATTCATACCGCAGCGCCTCGGCCGGGTTGACGCGGCTGGCGCGCCAGCTCGGGTAGATCGTGGCCACGAAGGACAGCAGCAGCGAGATCACCAGCACCGGCACGATGTCGGCCGCCATCGGCTCGCTGGGCATGCGGCTGATGACGTAGATGCTGCCGGGCAGGAAGGCCACGCCCAGTGCGCGTTCCATCGCGGGCACGATGACGTCGATGTTGAAGGCCACCAGCAGGCCCAGGGCGCAGCCACCCAGCGTGCCGATGATGCCGCTGGTGGCGCCCTGCACCATGAAGATGCCCATGATCGAACGCGGGCTGGCGCCGAGGGTGCGCAGGATGGCGATGTCGGCGCGTTTGTCGGTCACCGTCATCACCAGCGTGCTGACGAGGTTGAAGGCCGCCACGGCGACGATGAGCGTGAGGATGATGAACATCAGCCGCTTCTCGATCTGCACGGCGTCGAACCAGTTGCGGTTGGTGCGCGTCCAGTCGCGCACGATGACGTCGGGCCCCAGGCTCTGTGTCAGCGCGGCGGCAACCGTGCGCGCCGTGTGCACGTCGGCCAGGCGCAGTTGCACGCCCGTGGGGCCTTCGACACGGAAGAGGCGCGCCGCATCGTCGACGTGGATCAGCGCCAGCGCGCTGTCGTACTCGTAGTGCCCGGCCTCGAAGGTGCCGACCAGCGTGAGCTGCTTCAGGCGCGGGACCACACCGGCCGGTGTCACCTGGCCGCCGGGCGCGACCAGCGTGATCTTGTCGCCGATGCGCGCGCCGATCAGCCGCGCCAGTTCGGCGCCGACGACGATGTTCCACTCGCCCGGTTTCAGCAGCGCGAAGGTGGCACCCTGGGTGCGCGCCAGGTCGGTGACCTTGGCTTCCTCGGCCGGCTCGATGCCGCGCACGACGGCACCGCGCAGGTCGTCGCCGCGCCCCACCAGCGCCTGCGCGGCCACGTAGGGCGCGGCGCCGATGACACGCGTGTCGCGTTGCGCGGCAGCGGCGGTGGCGCGCCAGTCGGGCAGCGCGCCGCCGGCGGCGTCGAAGACCTCGACATGTGCGATGACGCTCAGCATGCGGTCGCGCACTTCCTTCTGGAAGCCGTTCATCACGCTCAGCACGATGATCAGCGCGGCCACGCCTAAAGCGATGCCGAGCATAGAGACGCCGCTGATGAAGCTGATGAAGCCGTTGCGTCGGCCCGCGCGGCCGGCGCGTGTGTAGCGCCAGCCGATGTGCCACTCGTAGGGCAGGTTCATGGGGGCGTCGAGGTCATGGGTGGCGGATGCTAACGGACGGCATCGCCGCGACCGGTGCGGTGCCGTACCGACCGCAGGCGTGGCGGGGCCGGTGGGCTCGGCAGGCCCTTCCATGAGGCGCCGGGATAATGCCGGCATGCACCTGCTGATCCCCTTCGCGGCGCCGCTGTCCGAAGCGGGCCGCCAGGCCGCCGCCTCGCTGACGCTGCCCAACCTGCGCTGGCTGATGGCGCGCTGGGCCGAGGTGCAGCGCGACGAAGCCGACGAGTGGAGCCTGTCGCCGCCGCACGAGCGGGCGCTGGCACTGGCGCTGGGCTGGCAGGGTGGCAGCGGCCAACTGCCCTGGGCGGCGCGCGCGGCGCGGGCCGACGGCATCGAACCCGGCGACCTGTCCTGGGGCCTGCTGACGCCTGTGCACTGGCACCTGGGCACGGAGCAAATCAGCCTGCTCGACCCGGCCACGCTGATGCTCGACGACAGCACCTCGCGTGCGCTCTTCGCCGCCGTGCTGCCGCTCTTCCTGAGCGAGGGTTACGCGCTGCATTACGGCGCACCGCAGCGCTGGTACCTCGCGCACGAGAGCCTGGCCACGCTGGCCACCGCGTCGCTCGACCGTGTGGTCGGCCGCAACGTCGACGCCTGGCTGGGCAAGGATCCGGCCGCGCGGGCCTTGCGACGCCTGCAGAGCGAGGTGCAGATGCTGCTCTACAACCACCCGATCAACGACGACCGCGTGGCGCGCGGCTTGCTGCCGGTGAACTCCTTCTGGCTCAGCGGCTGCGGCCCGACCCAGCCCGAGACCGGCGTTGCGCCGCAGGTCGACGAACGCCTGCGCGGCCCCGCGCTCGCCGACGACTGGGCGGCGTGGGTCAAGGCCTGGGACACCCTGGACGACGGCCCGCTGGCGAAGCTGCGCGAGTGCGCAGCGACCGAACATCCCGCCGCGCTGACGCTGTGCGGCGAACGTGCCTGGGTGCGTCTCGAAGCAGCGCCAGGCAGCCTGATGCGCCGCGCCCGCGCGCTGCTGAAACGGCCTTCACCACCCGCCCTGATGGAGACGCTGTGAGTGCCGGCCCGCAACTTCTGCAGCGCGACGTGCCGCCACGCGTGAGCTACGCGCTCGAACAGGCCGGCGTGCACCCGCTGCTGGCGCGCCTGCTGGCCGCACGCGGCGTGCGCGAGGTCCACGAAGTCGATGACAGCCTGGCCCGCCTGCTGCCGCCCGACACCTTGAAGGGCGCTGCCGACGCCGGCCGCCTGCTTGCCGACGCCATCGCCGCGGGCAGACGCCTGTGCGTGGTCGCCGACTACGACTGCGACGGCGCCACCGCCTGCGCCGTGGCGCTGCGCGGCCTGGCACTGCTGGGTGCGGCACCATCCACCCTGGGCTACGTGGTGCCCGACCGCGCCGTGCACGGCTACGGCCTCACGCCGCCCATCGTCGAGCTGGCCCGGGCGCACCACAACGGCCCGCCACAGGTGCTGGTGACGGTGGACAACGGCATCGCCAGCCATGCCGGCGTGGCGCATGCCCGCGCCTGCGGCATGCAGGTGCTGGTGACGGACCACCACCTGCCGGCGCTCGTCGACGGTCTGGTCTCGCTGCCCGACGCCGACGTCATCGTCAACCCCAACCAGCCCGACTGCAACTTCGCCAGCAAGGCGCTGGCCGGCGTGGGTGTCATGTTCTACGTGCTGCTGGCCACACGTGCCGAACTGCGTGCGCGCGGCGCCTACACGGCGGCCGCGCAGCCCAAGCTCGACAGCCTGCTCGACCTCGTCGCGCTGGGCACCGTCGCCGACGTGGTCAAGCTCGACGCCAACAACCGCCGCCTGGTGGCGCAGGGCCTGAAACGTGTGCGCAGCGGCCGCATGCAGCCGGGCCTGGCGGCGCTGTTCCAGGCGGCGTCGCGCGAGCCGGCGCGCGCCGCGGGTTTCGACTTCGGCTTTGCGCTCGGCCCGCGCATCAACGCCGCCGGGCGGCTGGCCGACATGACACTCGGCATCGAATGCCTGCTCACCGACGACCCCTCGCGCGCCGCCGAACTGGCCGCGCAGCTCGACGCCATCAACCGCGAGCGCCGCGAAGTGGAAGGCGGCATGCGTGAACTGGCCGAACGCACGCTCCAGGCCTTCGCGGCGCCCGACGGCAGCGACGACGCGGTTGCCGTGCCGCCGGCCGTGACGCTGTTCGACGAGAGCTTCCACGAAGGTGTGGTCGGCATCGTGGCCGGCCGCGTCAAGGACCAACTGCACCGCCCCGCCTTCGTCTTCGCGCGCGGCGTCGACGGGCGGCTGAAGGGTTCGGGCCGCAGCATCCCCGGCTTCCACCTGCGCGACGCGCTCGACCTCGTGGCCAAGCGCCACCCCGGGCTGCTGCTGCGCTTCGGTGGCCATGCGATGGCCGCGGGTTGCACACTGGGCGCGCTGGAGGGCGCCGTGGCGGTGTTCGGCGACGCACTGCAGCGCGTCGCCGAGGAGTGGCTCGACCGCGCCACGCTCACACGCACGCTGCGTACCGACGGCCCATTGGCGCTGGAGTGGTTCAACCCGCAGACCGTGGCCGTGCTCGACGCGCAGGTCTGGGGCCAGGGCTTCGAGGCGCCGGTCTTCTGCGACGAGGTGCAGGTGCTGCAGCAGCGCCTGGTGGGTGAAAAGCACATGAAGCTGCGTGTGCGTCACGCCGGCCAGGAACGCGACGCGATCTGGTTCGGCCATGCCGAAGCCTTGCCGGCACAGGCGCGCCTGGCCTACCGGCTGGCACTGGACGAATGGAACGGCAGGCAGCGGGTGCAGATGGTGGTGGAAGCCGCGGCTTGACCCCACCCCGGGCGCGGCGGTTGCACGGGCTTGCAGCGCGCCGCAGCGGCTGCGCGAAGATGGAGCGATGGACATGGAGCGAACGACGACGATCCTTGCAGTGGCCGTGCTGGCGGCGTGCGGTGGCGGTGGTGGTGCCGACGAAGCCATTGCGGCCACGCCGCCGGCGGCCGCGGCCGGCCCGCTGCGCGCCACGCCGCTGGCCAGCGGGCTGGTCAACCCCTGGAGCCTGGCCTTCCTGCCCGACGGTCGAATGCTCGTCACCGAACGCCCGGGCCGGCTGCGGCTGGTGTCGGCCGACGGCCGAACCGTGTCGCCGGCCATCGCCGGCGTGCCGGCAGTGGATGCCCGGGGGCAGGGCGGACTCTTCGACGTGGCGCCGGCGGCCGACTTCGCCAGCACGCGCCGCGTCTTCCTCAGCTACGCCGAAGCCGGCAGCGGCGCCGAGGCCGGCCGCAACGGCCTGGCCGTGGGCACTGCACTGCTGAATGCCAGCGCCACGGCACTCACCGGCTGGCAGGTCATCTACCGGCAGGCGCCGAAGGTCGCCAGCGCCGGCCACTTCGGCGGCCGCATCGTGGTCGCGCCGGGCGGGCTGCTCTACGTCACGCTGGGCGACCGCCAGTTGAACAGCGAACGTGGCAAGGCGCAGGACCTGTCGCAGGGCCACGGCAAGATCGTGCGCATCCGCAGCGACGGCAGCGTGCCGCCCGACAACCCCTTCGTCGGCCGCAGCGGCGCGCAGCCGACAACCTGGTCCTACGGCCACCGCAACGTGCAGGGCGCGGCGCTGCACCCCAGCACCGGTGAGCTCTGGGCCACCGAACACGGCCCGCAGGGCGGCGATGAACTCAACCGTGTCCACCGCGGCGCCAATTACGGCTGGCCGCTGGTGAGCCACGGCTGCGAGTACGGTTCGCCCGTCGGCACCTGCGCACCGGTGGGCGGCGCCAGCACGGGCGCGGGCTTCGAGCTGCCCGTGAGCTTCTGGGTGCCGACCTCCATTGCGCCCAGCGGCCTCGTCTTCTACACCGGCAGCCGCTTCCCGGAGTGGCGCGGCCAGCTCTTCATGGGCGCACTGGCCGGGCAGGCGCTGTGGCGCATCGAGTTCAGTGGCAACACCGTGGTGGCGCGCGAGGCACTGCTCAGGGAGCTGCGCGAACGCATCCGCGACGTGCGCCAGGGCCCCGACGGCTGGCTCTACCTGTTGACCGACAGCGGCAACGGGCAGCTGCTGCGCGTCGAACGCTGAACGGGCATGAAAAACCGCTGACCCGTCGCTTCCGCCGACGACCCACCTTCCGCAGGCGCTGTTCTGGAGCGGGCGGCCAAGTCGCGCCTCGCGGGCGCCTCACGTGGTCGTTGTCAACCGCGGTCACTCGTCCCTCGTTGAGGGTGGGATGGCGGGTCGAGATCGATCAACCACATCCGTAGACCGCACCAGGAATTCAATGAACAAGCTGATCGCCGCCCTGATAGTCACTTCTTTCGCTTCCGTCGCGATGGCCCAAGCCCCGGCCACGCCGGCCGTCGCCAAGGCCCAGGCCAGTGCCGATCAGAACACGGCCAAGGCCGTCGACGCCGAAGTGAAGGCCGGCGCCAAGGCTGACGCCAAGGTCGTCAAGGCCGACGCCAAGGCCGCCGAGACGAAGGCCGACGCCAAGGCCGATGCCGCCAAGGACAAGGCCGCCGCGAAGGCCAAGGTCGCCAAGGCCCAGCCGCAGGACAAGGCCAAGGCCGACGCCAAGGCCGACATGGTTGGCGCCAAGGCCGACGCGAGCGCGACCAAGACCGGCATCAAGGCCGACGCATCTGCCGACAAGGCCAAGGTCGAAGCCGGCGCCGAGAAGTCGCTGGCCAAGGCCAACACCGCCGGCGTGAAGGCCGAAGGCAAGGCCGAGGTCAAGGCCGCCATCGTCAAGTAAGCCATCCCAAGGGCCGCCGGCAGCGCTCGCGCTTCGCCGGCATGAAGGGACCGCCGCGGCGGTCCCTTTTCCGTTGCGCGTGACCACGCGCCTCGGCGCAGGGTCGCACCACGGCCGCGCACGGCGCAGAGACCCGGGCCTGACGGGCGCCGTCGGGCTTGCCCGCCGCTGCGCGCGGGCGGTGCACGCCTGGAGCTAGCCCAACCCGAAGAAGTTGCGCATGCGCTGGAGGATGTCGGCGCGGTGCGCCGCCGGCTCGCGCTGTTCCTTGCGGAAGGCTTCCTGCGTCTCGCCGTAGGCCTGTTGTCGTTGCGCCAGGATCTGCGACATGCTCTCGGCGATGGCCTGGCGCTCGTGGATGATGTCCTCGAAGCTGGCCTTGTCGAGCCGGTAGCACTCGACGTCGCTGGCCGCCACCACGGTCGCGGCGCGCGGCGCGCCGGTCATCAGCCCCATCTCGCCGAAGACGCTGCCCGGCGGCAGGCGCGACACCAGGCGGCGTTCGCCATCGGGGGCCTGCCACCAGACCTCGGCCTCGCCGCTGGCGACGATGTAGAGCCAGTGCGCGGTGGCACCCTGGCGTGTCATCACGTCGCCGCTGGCGAACGGTGCGTAGACCAGGCGTTCGGCGATCTTGCGGCGTTCGGCCTCGTCGAGCAAGGCGAAGAGCTCGATGCCGGAAAGCGCCTTCAGGCGGCGCGCCAGTTCGCGCTGCCACACCGCTTCCTGGTGCGCCTGGTCGTCCTGCACCAGGTGCACCGACTGGTCGGGCACGGCGATGCGCCAGCCGTTGCGCTGCAGCGTGGCCAGCAGGTGGCAGCGCACGGCAGAGTCGGTGGGGTCGTCGTCCCGCGGGTCGACGAGCCAGTAACGCAGCGCGTAGCGCACCGAGCCCGGCTCGAAGGCCATGGCCACGCAGGACGGCTGGGGTGCCCGTGCGACGTTGGGGATCTCTGCCCCGGCCGTGCCTTCGGCCACCGCCTGGATCACGCGCGCCGGGCTCACGTCGTAGCCGACGTTGAACCAGATCCAGCGCCGCCAGCCGCATGGGCCTGCTTCGCCGCCCGCTGCCCCGACCGCGGCCTTGCCGACGACGACGAACTTGCTCTTCATCAGCTGCGCATTCGGCATCACCACCTTCTCACCGTTGCGCGTGACGATGGCGGTGAAGCGCCAATGGATCTCGACGACACGGCCCGACAGGTCGTCGACCTTGATCCAGTCACCGATCTCGAGCGAGTTGTCGAGCTGCAGCGCCAGCCCGCCGAGTATGTTGCCCAGGGTGTCCTGCATGGCGAAGGCCAGCACCGCGGTGATCACCGCCGAGGTGGCGACCAGGCTCGACAGCTCGACGCCTGCGTACGACAGCCGCACCATGGCCCAGAGCACGTAGCCGCCGATGACGACGATGTCCTCGGCGATGTCCGGCATGGGCATGCGCAGCGCGGGCAGCAGCACGCGGAAGAGCGCCAGGCCGGCCAGGCGGATGAGCACCACGCCCAGACCCAGCAGCACGGCCTGGTGCATGCCAGTGGCGATGCCGGTTTCGCCGCGCACGGCGAACACCGCAGCCAGTGCGTCCAGCAGCAGCAGGAAGCCGAAGAACAGCAACGAGTGCTTCAGCGTCCTGCGCCCGGCGGCCAGCCAGGGGTAGAGCACGAGCGCCAGCGCCAGGGCGGTGGCCAGCAGGTAGGGCGTCTCATCGCGCCACAGCGTGGCGATCCACTCGTTCATGGTTGCCGCGACCGGGGCTGCTGCTGGGCCGGGACTTCAGGCTTCCCGTGCGGCGGGTCGGCAGGTCGCGCTGCCAATCTGTCACGGGCCCCGGCCGCGGGCGTTGATCCACGTCAGCCAGCCCGGCCTTCGCCGCACGGCCAGCGCGCGCTGCCACTCTGCCCGTCCCCCTCGGGACGCGGCGTCGAGAGCGGCGCCGCATGGCGGCCTTTCACGCCGCGTCGAAATCGACGTGCACGAACAAGCCGACCGCCGCAGGCGGCGCCAGCCACGGCCGCGACGGCGCCGGATGGCGCAGGCCCGCGTGGGGCGCCACACCGCAGGGCCACGGCGGCACCGGCAAGGCCGCGGCCAGCGCGCAGGCCACGGCCAGGCCGAGATCACCGTCCATGGCATGGGTGACGATCAGGCCCACGCCACGGGCGGCGGCGGCATCGGCGAGCACCAGGCAGCGTGCCAGCCCCAGCAGGGCGGGCTTGAGCACCAGCGCCGCCGGCCGGCGGCCCGCAGGCAAGGCCAGCAGGGCTGCGGCCAGCGCGGGATCGGCCAGCGATTCGTCGGCCGCCCAGCGCAGCGGCAGCGGCGGCAGCGCCAGCAGGTTGGCACCGGCGACGGGCTCCTCGACAACTTCGACGCCGTGGCACTGCAGTCCGGCCAGGCGGGCCGGCGCCGCGGCCGGCGTCAGCGCGCCGTTGGCGTCCAGGCGCAGCAGCACCGCTGGGCAGGTCGACGCGCCAGGGGACGCAGCGGCCTCGGCGGATGCCGCAGCGTCGGCCGCGGCGCGCACGGCGGCCAGCAGGGCGTGGTCCTGGGCTGCGGTGCGGTCGGCGCGTGCGATCTTGAGCTTGAGCACGCGGTGGCCGGCCCGCACCGCCTGCGTGGCGGCGGCGACCGCAGGCGCGCTGTCCTCGGGCAGCAGCACGCTCACCGGCACCGGCTGCAGCGCCCGGCCCTGGGCCAGCCATTGCGCCGCGCTCAGGCCGGCGCGGCGCGCCAGCAGGTCGAGCAGGGCGCATTCGAGGGCGAAGCGCGCGCTGGGCGCGGCGGCAAGCAGTTCGGCATCCGGACTCAGCACGGCGTCGAGCAGGGCGGCCGCCGAGCCCGGGCCGCCGGCCCCGGTGATGGCGGCCGAGGCCGGCACGCGCAGGGCCCCACGGGCGGCCAGCAGCGCCAGGGCGCGCTCGGCGGCGTCGGCGTCGTCGCTGCTGTAGCCCGGCAGCGGCAGAGCCTCGCCGTGGCCGGCCTGGCCCTGGCCATCACGCAGCCGGATGCGCACCGCCGTGCGAGAGCGTGGCGTGCCGCGCACGGTCAGCGTCGCGGCGGGTACGCGCCAGGGCGGGTCCAGCGTCAGCGCCAGTGCGGCGCTCACCGCTGGCTGGGCGCGTTGACCGCGCCGCCGGTCAGCACACGCAGGAGCTGGGCCACGGCCGCGGGGGCCTCGAGCAGCAGGTTGTGGCCAGCATCAGGGACCACCCGGTGGTCCACCCAGGGCGGCCGCACGAGCGCCGCCGCCAACGTGCCGAAACGTGTGTCCAGGGCGCCCGTGGTGAAACACACGCGCTGGCGCGTGACCGCCAACGCCGGCCGCAGGTCGGGCATCTGCGCCAGCCCGGCGACCTCGAACGCCCAGGCCAGCGCGCGCGGGTCGTGGGCCATGCGGGCGGCGCGCTGTGCGGCCTGGGCCGCCGCAGGCAGCGCCAGCTGCGTCGCGAACAGGGGCTGCGCCTGCCAGCCGTCGACGAAGGCCGCGAGGTCGCCGTCGCGCAGCGCTGCGGCGCGCCGGGCGTCGAGTGCGGCACGCTCGGCCCGTTCACTCGGCGTGGCCAGCCCGACATGACCGCCGACGAGCAGCGTGGCGCGGGCGGCACCCGGGCGGCGAAGGGTGGCCGCCAGCGCCAGCCGTGCACCCATGGAGTAACCGGCCAGCACGGCGCCCGCCGGCACGGCGTCGGCCAGCCATTGCGCGGCCTCGTCGAAGGATCCGGGGCCGGGAGGCGCAGGGCCATG
Organism: Rubrivivax sp.; assembly: GCA_030653505.1. Lineage (GTDB taxonomy): Bacteria > Pseudomonadota > Gammaproteobacteria > Burkholderiales > Burkholderiaceae_C > Rubrivivax. The sequence continues at coordinate 13,534 of JAURZK010000109.1, read as the reverse complement.
GCCGGGCAGCCAGGGGCACCAGACCTCGCCGTGATCGGGCAGCGCGGCGAGCACGGCGTCCCACGCTGCCGGCGTGCCCAAGAAGCCGTGCAGCAGCACCAGGGGCGGCCCGCTGGCGCCGCGCGGCGGATGCCGCTGCCCTGGGTGGCTGCCGGTTTTCATCCCGGCCGCGCTGCCACCGCTGCCTCCGGTGCCGCCGCTGCCGCCGCTGATGGCCCGGACTGCGGCGCGACAGGCATGGCCAACGCCGCGGCACCGGCCTGCGCCATCGCCGCCAGCAACTCGGCCCGCATTGCGCTGCCGCCGGCGGCCACACGCGCCTCGATCAGCAGCGGCCGCGGCGCGGACAGGCCGCGCGCCAGCGCCTGCTGCAACTCGGCCCGCGTGGCCACGGACACATGGTGAATGCCCCAGGTGGCGGCCAGGCCGTCGAAGCTGCGGCCATGCGGGGCGACGAACAGGCGCTCGCGCGCCGCCGCCATCGCCGGGTTGCGCGCCAACGGCAGGCGCTCGAAGATGCGGCCGCCGTCGTTGTGGACGACGACGATGACCAGCGGCCCGTCGACGCCAGCCGCCGCTGCCAGACCGCCGGCGTCGTGCAGCAGCGCGGTGTCGCCGAGCAGCAGCGCCAGCGGTGCGGCGCCGGCGCTGCGTGCACCGGCGGCGCCCGCCACACCGCCGTCGATGCCGGCCACGCCGCGCTGGTGCAGCACGTGCAAGGGCAGGGCGTCGGGTGGCAGGTCGTGATCGAGGTCGCGCACGGGGCTCGAGTTGCCGACCGCCAGCCAGGCATCACGCGGCAGTGCCGCGCGCAGCGCAGGCGCGATGTCGTGTTCGTGCAGAAGCGTCTGGTCGGCGCTCTCTACGCCGAGCCGACGCGCAGACCAGGCCGCGGCCTCGGTGCGCTGCCAGTCGGCGGCGTAGGCCGCCGCTGCGGCCCGGTCGTCGGCGTCGCGCGACTGCGCCTGCAGCGCCGTGGCGGCAGCGTCAAGCAGCGCCGCCACCGGGCCGAGCAGCATGCCCTGTGCGCCGCCGGCGGGGTCGGCCGGGCGCTCGCCGGGCAGGACCCAGCGTGGCGGTGCCTGTTCACCTTCCAGCCAGGCCAGCCATTGCGACGACACCGCCGGGGCGCCGATCTCCAGCGCCAGATCGGGCTGCAGTTGCCGGCGCAGCGTCGGCTCGCGCAGCAGGGCGTCGAAAGCGCCGATGCAGGCCGCGCCCGCGCCGGGCGCGGCGAGGCCAAACCGCAGCTGGCTGGTGGCCTCGGCCAGCAGCACGTAGCCGCTGGCGGCAATGAAGCGCGCCAGCGCCTTGCGCAGCGCGCCCCCTTGTCCGCTGGACATCGGACCGGCGACGACGAGGCCACGCGGCGCGGCGCGCACACGCTCGACGAGCAGGGCCACCGCGTCGGGGTGCGGCTGCGCCAGCGGCGCCACCAGGCGCGGCGCGCCGGCGCGCGCCAGCGCCTGCACACGCGCCCGCCAGGGCTCGTTGCCGCTGGCGGCCTGGGGTTCGAGCGGCTTGCGGAAATGTGCATTGACCTGCACCGCGCCTGCCAGCGGGTAGCACGTGGCCAGCACCGCCTGCGCGGCGATGCGCTGCAGCGCCCGCAATGCGGCAGGATGCGGGTCGGGCAGGCCGAGTTCGAAACAGGCACGTGCGTGCTGGCCGAAGAGGCGTGCCTGGTCGACCGTCTGCGACGACTGCGCCTGCTGCGCCTCCCAGGGCCGGTCGGCACTGAGCAGCAGCAGCGGCAGCCCGGCTTCGTGGGCCTCCATTGCCGCCGGCAGCCAGTGGCCGGGTGCGCTGCCGCTGGTGGCCAGCACCACGCTCGGCCGGCCGCTGGCGCGCACCTGGCCCAGGGCGAAGAAGGCCGCCACGCGTTCGTCGTGCAGCAGCGTGGTGGGCAGGTGATCGGCCAGCGCCAGCGCCAGCGGGGTCGAGCGTGAACCCGGGCTGATCACCGCCTGCGCCACGCCGCACTGCGCCAGCGCGGCGGCGAACAGTTGCGCCCACTCGCTGTGCAGGTCGTCGGTGGCGCTCACCGAACCGCCCCGCGCTCTGCGCGCGCCGGCATGAGCGCATGGGAGCGGCCCGGCGCGCTCATGCCGTGCAGCACAGGGCGTCGAGCACCACCTGCTGCTTCAGGCGCGTCTCGGCGAGTTCGGCCTCGCCTTCAGAGCCGTCGACGATGCCCGCGCCTGCCGGGAAGACCGCCAGGCGGCCGTCGAGCACGACACCGCGCAGCGACACCACGGCGTGGCCGTCGCCGCGTGCGGACAGGCGCACGAAGGGCCCGGCGTAGAGGCCCCGTGGATCGCGCTCCAGCGCCGCCAGCAGCGCCGCCGCGTTGGCCGCGGGCAGGCCGCACACGGCCGGCGTCGGATGCAGCGCCTGCACCAGGCGCAGGAAGTCGACGCGGTCGTGCAGCGTGGCCTCGATCGCGGTATGCAGGTGCGCCAGGCCGCGCAGGGCGCGGACCACCGGCGGCTGCGTCACGGGCAGCCTCTGCACCAGCGGGGCGATGGCGCGGCGCAGGGCATCGACGACGATCGTGTGCTCGTGCAGGTCCTTGGCCGATGCCAGCAGTTCGGCCGCGCGCCCGGCCGGGCGGGTGCCGGCCAGGGCCTCGGTGCGCAGCTGGCGGCCGTCCAGCCGCACGAGAGTTTCGGGGGTGGCCCCGAGCCAGCTCTTGCCGCCGCGTTGCCAGGCGTAGCGCACGCAGTCGGGGTGGCTTTGTCCCAGGCGGTGCAGCACGGCCGCTGGCACCGGCGGTGCGTCGAAGACCACCGCCCGACGCCGCGCGAGTACCACCTTGACCAGCTCGCCGCGGCGGATGCGCTCGACGGCCTGGGTGACGGCCTGCGCGTAGCGGCCGGGCCCGTCGTCCTCGGCCAACGGCACCGCCGCGGCCAGCGGCAGCGTCTCGTCGGCGGCCAGCGCCGCCAGCACGGCGCGCTGTTGCGCCATACGCCCGCGCAGCGTGCCGGCCTGGTCGGCGGGCAGCGTCAGCCGCCACCAGGCCCGCCCGCCTTGCTGGATGTACAGCCGCTCTGGCAGCATCAGGCCGGCCGGCAGCAGGCCCTGCCACAAGGCGTCGGGCAACTCGTCGGCGCGGTAGGGCAGCGCGCCCAGCGCCACCGGCGGCGGCGCGCTCGGGCTGTCGTCGTGCAAGGTAGACCAGAGGCGGGCCACGGCGTCGGCACCGGGGCCCAGCCAGCGCGCCGCCCCCAGGCCCACCCACGCGTCGCCGCCGGGCGCGATGAAGGCCGCTGCCGGTTCCGCGCCCAAGGCCAGCAGCCGCTCGGGCGGCAGCGGATCGACCTCGATGGCCATCGAAAGCAGGGCCGCCTGCGTGTCGTCGGCGGGTGTACGAAGCGGTTGTGGGCGGGCCGGCGGCGCGGGATGCTGCCGCGCGGGTCCGGCGGACGGCAACAGGGTCTCGGTGGGGGTCGTCATCCGCGATCGGGGTTCTGCAGCGCGAGGCTCGGCATGTCGTGGCCGCCAGTGTAGCCAGCACAGGCCCGGGTTCAGCCCCGGTGGCGAGCTGGCCGAGCGCCTCGGTTGAGGCAATTCGGGGTCGCTTGACCGGCGTCAAGGCCGGCGCCGGGGCGGCCCGCGGGCCGGGCAGCGACGCTCAGGCCACGCGGCCGAACCACCACAGCGACAGCGTCGCGGCCACCACCGCCAGCAGCGCACCCAGCGCGGCGAAGATCGCGGTGATCTCGACTTCCTTGCGCTCGACCACCATGCGCGAGCTGAGCGACTCGTAGACCTTCTTCAGGTCTTCGGCCGTGCCGGCGTAGAAGTACTCGCCATGTGTCAGCACCGAGACGTTCTTCAGCGTCTCTTCGTCCAGCCGCACGCGCATGCTCCAGCCTTCGAAGCCGATGATCTCGCCGCTGGTGGTGCCTATGCCCACGGTGTAGACACGGATGCCGCGTTCGGCGGCCATCTTGGCGGCGTCCAGCGGGTCGGGGCCGGTGGTGCGCTGGCCGTCGGTGAGCATGATCACGGCGGCCGAGTTGTAGGAACCCGCCGGCACCGGCGTGAAGGGCTTGGCCTCCTTGTTCGCGATGCTGTTGTTGCCGCCGGGGAAGTTGCGCTGCCCGGTGACATGCTGGATCTCGATGCCGTCGTCCGGGAACAGCGTGGCCAGGCTGAGGATGATGCCGCTGCCGGTGGCTGTGCCGCGCTGCAACTGGAAACGGTCGATGGCCTTGAGCACGTCCTCGCGGCTGTCCGTGGGCGCCTGCACCACGGCAGCCGTGCCGGCGAAGGACACCACGCCCACGCGCACTTCGCGTGGCAGGTTGTTGACGAAGGCCTTGGCCGCTTCCTGGCTGGCCACCAGGCGGTTGGGTTTCACGTCCTCGGCGCGCATGCTGCCCGAAACGTCCATCGCCAGGATGATGGTGCGTTCGGCCAGCGGCAGTGTCAGGATGGCGGTGGGCCGCGCCACCGCCAGCAGCAGCGCGGCCATGGCCAGCAGCAGCAGCACGGGCGGCACGTGGCGGCGCCAGCCCGGGCCGCGCCCGGCGGCCAGCTTGGCGACGTTGATGCTGGCCAGGCGGACGGTGGTCTTGCGCTTGCGCTTGATCACCCAGAAGTACAGCAGCACCAGCAGCGGCAGCAACGCCAGCAGCCACAGCATCGTCGGCCACAGGAAGCTCATGGCGCGGCCTCCGAGATGAATGCGGCGCGTCGCGGCGTGGCAGGAAAGCGCAGCGGCACCTTCAGTCGCGCGCGCTGGCGGCGCAGATCGGCAAAGCGCATCAGGGTCTCGAGCATGTCGTCGTCGGTGGCCAGTTCCAGCACGTCGGCGCCGCTGTGGGCCAGGCTGTCCATCAGCACACGCTCCTGCTCCTCGGCGATGGCGGCGTAGCGCTCGCGGAAGGCAGGGTCGGAGCCGTCGACGAAGACCTGCTCGCCGGTCTCGGCATCTTCCAGGGTCATGAGGCCGACGTCGGGCAGCGCCATCTCCAGGGGATCCCACAGGCGCACCGCGACGACGTCGTGGCGGCGCGCCAGGCGTGCGAGTGCATCTTCCCAGCCGGGTTGGCTGATGAAGTCGGACACCACGAAGATCAGGCCACGCCGCTTGATCAGGCCGTCGGCGGCCTGCAGCAGGTCGGCCAGCACCGTGGCGGTGCCGGGCGGCTGCTTCACCTGCGGTGCGCGCATGCGCTGCAGCAGTTCCAGCACATGCAGCCGGCTGGCCCGCGGCGGCATCATGCCGTGGACCGCGCTGCCGTAGAGCAGGGCGCCGACCCGGTTGCCATGCCGCGTGATGACACGCGCCAGCGTGGCCACGAAGCCCGCCGAAACGTTCAGCTTGGTGGTGTCGGCGCTGCCGAAGTCGACGCTGCCCGACAGGTCGAGCAGGAACCAGGCGTTCATGTCGCGGTCTTCGTGGAACTGGCGCACGTAGGGTTGCTGCAGCCGTGCGGTGACGTTCCAGTCGATGTGGCGCACGTCGTCGTGGGCCTGGTACTCACGCAGGTCGGCGAGGTCGACACCCGCACCCCGCCACAGCGTGCGGTAGTCGCCCTGCAGCAGACCGTCGAGCTTGCGGATCACCGTCCACTCCAGCTCGCGCAGCAGCTGGTCGGGTGGGGCTGCGGCCTCGCTCATCGCGCCTCGGCCTTTGACCAAGGTCTTGCGCGGCGCCGGCGCCGCCGCGCCGCAGCAAGTGCCCCCCTGGAGGGTGGCGAACGAAGTGAGCCTGGGGGCTTCATGACTGCAGGGGCTTGTCGGGTGGGGGCAGCTTCTTCAGCAGCCGCTGCACCAGCGCATCGGGTGTGACGTTCTCGGCCAGCGCCTCGTAGCTCAGCACCAGCCGATGCCTGAACACGTCCGGCACGAGGTCGACCATGTCCTCGGGCAGCACGTACCTGCGGCCGCGCATCATCGCCAGCGCCTTGGCGCCCTCGATGAGGCCGATGGTGGCGCGCGGGCTGCAGCCGTAGGTGAGGTACTTGGCCAGATCGGCCATGTCGTACTTCGCGGGCCGGCGCGTCGCGCCCACCAGCTTCACCGCGTACTGCATCAGCGAGGGGTCGCAGAACACGGCGCGGCATTCACGCTGCAGCGCGGCCAGCTGGTGCGTGTCGGCCACGGCGTTGATGTCGACCGGTGCGCCGGTGACACGTTCGGCGATGACGAACTCTTCCTCGTCGGTGGGGTAGTCCACCAGCACCTTGATCATGAAGCGGTCGACCTGGGCCTCGGGCAACGGATACGTGCCTTCGGTCTCGATCGGGTTCTGCGTGGCCATGACGACGAAGGGGTCGGGCACCTTGTGCGTCTCACCGGCGATCGTCACCTGGCGTTCCTGCATCACTTCGAGCAGCGCGCTCTGCACCTTGGCCGGTGCACGGTTGATCTCGTCGGCGAGCAGCAGGTTGGCGAACACGGGCCCCAGGCTGGTGCCGAACTCGCCGCTCTTCTGGTTGTAGATGCGTGTGCCGACCAGGTCGGAAGGCACGAGGTCGGGCGTGAACTGGATGCGCTTGAAGCTGCCGCGCACGGTGCGCGCGAGTGTCTTGACGGTCAGCGTCTTGGCCAGCCCCGGCACACCTTCCACCAGCAGGTGGCCTTGCGCCAACATGGCCACCAGCACACGTTCCAGGAAGCGGTCCTGCCCGACGACGACACGCTTGACCTCGTAGAGGATGCGCTCCATCAGCGTGGCGGTGGACTCGGCGTGCTCGGACATGGAAGGTTTCCTCGGGGTCGCGCGGTGGCGGCATCAGAACGGTGGCATGCCGGCGGCGTTGGCGGCATTCTCGATCGGCACCGCGAAGCCGATGCCGATGAAGGTGCGCTGTTCCGACGGGTTCAGGATCGCGGTGACGACGCCCACCACCTGGCCGTCCATCGTGACCAGCGGCCCGCCGCTGTTGCCGGGATTGGCCGCGGCGTCGAACTGGATCAGGTTGGACAGCGGCTTCTCGTCCGGCTTGTCGCCGTCGGGTGAACGGAACTGGCGCTTCAGCCCCGAGACGACGCCGTAACTCACCGAAGGCCCGATGCCGAAGGGGTGGCCGACTGCGATGACATGGTCGCCCGGCCGCAGGTCGCCCGTGCTGCGCATGGTGGCGGCTTCGAGGTCGTCGGGCAGGCTTTCGGCGCGCAGCACGGCGAGGTCGTTCTCGGGCTGGGCGCCGACCATCGTGGCGTCGCTCTCGTGGCCGTTGGCGAAGCGCACGCGGATCTTCCTGGCACCGGTGACCACGTGCAGGTTGGTGAGGATGGTGCCGTTGTCGATGATCACCACGCCGGTGCCCAGGCTGCGCTCCATCGCGCGCTGTTCGGGCTTGTCCTCGCCGTCGTCCTTGTCGTCCATCAGGCCGACGACACGCACCACCGAGGGCAATATGGCCTCGTAGGCCTTGGCTGCGGCAGAGGGCAGGGGTTCCTTCTCGAGCGACTGCCGCACGGCGGTGTCGATGTCGTCCTGGGTAATGGGCCGCTGTCCTGGGCGCAGCTGCAGCAGACCGAGCATCAGCACCGCCGTGAGCAGGGCACCCCCGGCGGCCCACAACGCGGCATTCAGCCGGGAGGCACGCGCCCCCGTCTTGCGGAGTGTGGTGCCGGCTGCGTGCTGCGCGGCCGGCGCGGGCCCGGCTGCGGCGTCGGCAGCCGCAGGCGATTCCGCGGCCGTCGGCGCGGCGCGGCGCGGGGAACGGCTGTACAGCGGGGCCTTCTTCATGGCGTACGGGGCATGGCGAAAAGCACGGTATCACGTTGCGGGCAGCGGTGCAGCGGCCGCCTGCCCAGCCAGGGCATCATCGCGGCATGGGCCCCACCTGGACCGACAGCCACTGCCATCTCGACGCCGCCGAGTTCGACGCCGACCGCGCCGACGTGGTGCAGCGTGCCCGCGCGGCGGGCGTGTGCGGCCTGGTGCTGCCTGCGGTGGCGGTGGCGAACTTCGACGCTGTGCGCGAGCTTGCGCACCGCTACGACGCCGCCTACGCGCTGGGCATCCATCCCTTGTACGTTGACCGCGCCGAAGACGCCGACCTGGAACGCCTGGCCGCTGCGCTGCAGGCCCGCCGCGACGACCCGCGCCTGGTGGCGGTGGGTGAGATCGGGTTGGACCACTTCGTTCAGGGCACCGATCGCGCACGCCAGGATCGCTTCTACCGCGCCCAGCTGCAACTGGCGTGTGATGCCGGCCTGCCCGTCATCCTGCACGTGCGGCGCTCTGCCGACGGCCTGCTGGCCGGGCTGCGGCGTTGCACCGTGCCCGGCGGCATCGCCCACGCCTTCAACGGCAGCGCAGTGCAGGCGGCGGCCTTCGTCGCATTGGGCTTCAGGCTCGGCTTCGGCGGCACGCTCAGCTACGAACGCGCATTGCAGATCCGCAAGCTGGCCCGGACCCTGCCCGAGACCGCCCTGGTGCTGGAGACCGACGCGCCCGACATCCCGCCGCAGTGGCTGTACCGCAGCGCCGAGGCGCGGCGCGAAGGCCAGGCGCAGGGCCGCAACGAGCCTGCCGAACTGCCCCGCATCGGCGCCGTGCTGGCCGCGTTGCGCGGCTGGACGGTGGATGAGACGGCGCGCATCACCGGCGTCAACACACGCGCCGCGCTGCCGCGGCTGGCGGCGCTGGCGTGAACGGGGAGCGGCTGGTCGGCCTGCCGCCGGTGCTGTCGCGCAGCACGCGGCTGCTGGTGCTGGGCAGCTTTCCCGGCGTGGCCTCGTTGCAGGCGCAGCAGTACTACGGCCACCCGCGCAACCACTTCTGGCCGCTGCTGGGTGCGCTGTGGGGTGTCGACCTGGTGGCGCTGCCCTACCGCCAGCGTCTGGCGCAGGTCCGCCGTCGCGGCCTGGGGCTGTGGGACATCTACGCCAGCTGCCGGCGCCAGGGCAGCCTCGACCAGGCCATCGAAGATGCCGAGGTCAACGACCTCGCCGGCCTGCGCCGTCGTGCCCCGGCGCTGCGTCTGGTGGTGCACAACGGCGGCGAGTCGGCGCGTGCGATGCGCTATGTCGCCGCTCTGGGCTACCCCGTGCTGCGCCTGCCATCCACCAGCCCGGCCAACGCCAGCTGGTCCTTCGAACGCAAGCTGGGCGCCTGGCGTGCCGCCTTCGAACAAGCAGGATTGTTGAACCCATGACGACGCCGCCGAAAGGCAAGACCCGCGCACGCAGCCAGCCGGCGGTGACACTGTCGGAACACGACGGCGTGCGCTACCTGCACCTCGACTCGATCTGGATCCAGGGCGGCATGCGCATCAGGAAGCCGCAGATGGTGGAGATCGACTACGTGCAGCGCATGCTCGCCAGCCTGCTGTGGCTGCCCAGCGAGCAACTGGGCGAAGGCCAGGCCGTGCAGCTGGGGCTGGGCGCCGGGGCCATCACACGCTTCACCACGGCCCAGCTGAAGATGGCCACCACAGTGGTCGAGATCAACCCGCAGGTCATCGATGTCAATGCCGCCTGGTTCCACCTGCCCGCGGCGGCCGAGGTGGTTCGCGGCGATGCGGCCGACTGGCTGGCGCAGGCCGAACCCGCCAGCGTGCGCCTGCTGCACGTCGACCTCTACGACGAGGAGGCCGCCGCACCGGTGCTCGACAGCGAAGATTTCTACGCCGCCTGTCGCGCGGTGCTCGAAGAAGGGGGGCTGATGAGCGTCAATCTCTTCGGCAGGCACGCCAGTTTCCATGGCAGCATCGGTCGCATTGCCGCTGCGTTCGGCAACCATCAGGTGTGGAGCCTGCGCCCCACGCGCGAAGGCAACACGGTGGTGGTGGCCGGGCGTGGTGTCGAGGTGCCCGAGCGCGAGGTCCTGGCGGCGCGCGCGGCGCTCATCGAAGCGCGGTTCGGGGCCCTGGGGCTGCCGGCGCGTAAGTGGCTGCGCATGGTGCGGCCTTACCGGCCGCTGGATCTGCCCGCCGCGTCCGCTGCCTGAACGGCCGTGCCCACCCACCCGCCTGTCCCGAGCAACGCCGCATGACCCGGTCCAAGCCCGCCGCCCCCACGACCACCCGCACGGCTTCCGCGACGGCCGATGCTGCAGCGTCCACCGCTGCCGGGCCCTCGGTGCTGGCTTCGGTGCCACCGACGCTGGGCCTGGCGCCCAAGGGCCGGCTCGAATGGCCGCAGCTGCTGGGCTGGCTGCACGCCGACGGCTGGATAAGCGCCGAGGACGCCGAGCGCGTGGGCGCGCGCTTCCGCGCCGGTGCGTCCAGCCTGCACGCGCTGGTGCGCCTCGGTGCCGCGGGCCTGTCGCACCAGCACACCGGCAAGGTTCTCGACACCGAGGCGCTCACCGAATGGCTGGCCGAGCGCAGCGGGCTGCCCTACCTGCGCATCGACCCGCTGCGTGTCGACGTCGGCCGTGTCGCCGACGTGATGAGCGTGCAGTACGCGGAGCTGCGCCGTGCCTTGCCGGTCACCGTCTCGCCCAGCGAAGTGACCATCGCCACCGCCGAGCCCTTCGACATCGGCTGGGTGGCCGAGATCGAGAGCCACACGCGCCGCCACGTGCGCCTGGTGGTGGCCAACCCCGACGACGTGCGCCGCTACACCACCGAGTTCTACGCCCTGGCGCGCAACGTGCGTGCGGCGCAGAAGAGCGGCGAAAACGCCGCCACCGCCAGCTTCGAGCAGCTGGTGGAACTGGGCAAGAGCAGCAAGGCGCTGGACGCCAACGACCAGGGCGTGGTGCAGGTGGTCGACTGGCTGTGGCAGTACGCATTCGACCAGCGCGCCAGCGACATCCACCTCGAGCCGCGGCGCGACAAGGGGGCCATCCGCTTCCGCATCGACGGCGTGCTGCACACCGTCTACCAGGTGCCGCTGACGGTGATGAGCGCGATGACATCGCGCATCAAGCTGCTGGGCCGCATGGACGTGGTGGAAAAGCGCCGCCCACTCGACGGCCGCATCAAGACGCGCCGCCCCGACGGTGTGGACGGCGCCGGCGGCGAAGTGGAAATGCGCCTGTCGACGCTGCCCACCGCCTTCGGCGAGAAGATGGTGATGCGCATCTTCGACCCCGAAGCGACCATCAAGGGCCTGTCGGCGCTGGGCTTCGGCGCCACCGAGGCGCAGGCGTGGCAGGAGCTCATCAAGCGCCCCCACGGCATCATCCTCGTCACCGGCCCCACCGGCAGCGGCAAGACGACCACGCTCTACAGCACGCTCAAGAGCCTGGCCACCGAAGAAGTCAACGTCTGCACCATCGAAGACCCGATCGAGATGATCGAGCCGGCCTTCAACCAGACGCAGGTGCAGCCGGCCATCGACATGGGCTTCACCGAGGGCCTGCGCGCGCTGATGCGGCAGGACCCGGACATCATCATGGTCGGCGAGATCCGCGACCTGGCCACGGCCGAGATGGCGATCCAGGCCGCGCTCACCGGCCACCTCGTCTTCAGCACCCTGCACACCAACGATGCGGTGGGCGCTGTCACGCGGCTGGCCGATCTGGGCGTGCCGGGCTACCTCATCAGCGCCACCGTCATCGGCGTACTGGCGCAGCGCCTGGCGCGCACGCTGTGCCCGGCCTGCAAGGTGCGCGACGACAGTATCACCCGCGAGACGCTGGACGAAGCAGTGCGGCCCTGGCGCCTGTCGGGTGGCGTGCGGCCCTACAAGGCTGTGGGCTGCCTGGAGTGCCGCCACACCGGCTACCGCGGCCGCGCGGGCCTGTACGAACTGCTGCTGATGAGCGAAGCCACGCGTGCCGCCGTGCACCCCGACCTCGACGCCACCGCGCTGCGCAAGCAGGCGGTGCGCGACGGCATGCGCCCGCTGCGCCTGGCCGGCGCGATGAAGGTCGCCGAGGGCCAGACGACGCTGGAAGAAGTGCTGCGCAGCACGCCCGCGCTGAACGCCTGAGCGGCCGCACCGGCGCGTCCCGTCGCAGGCCCGCCGAGCGACGGCGTGGCTGAAGGCGCCTTACGTGGAAACCACACAGGGGATGGCGACTTGCGTCCCTAGAATCTCGCCGCAGAAGGCCCTCGGCCCCGTTGTTCATGGGGACATGTCGGGGCCTGTGCACGGTGTCGGCACACACGAGGGGCGCCACGCCGCCGCGGAAAACGAGGAGACTGGGTTTGAAGATACGCAGCGAAAAGGACTTCTGGTCCGGCCTGATGTTCATTGCCGTGGGCGTCGGCTTCGCCTGGGGTGCCACGTCTTACAGCTTCGGCAGTTCGGCGCGACCCGGGCCTGCCTACTTCCCGTTCGGGCTGGGTGTCCTCATGGCCATCCTCGGCGCCATCATCCTCTTCAAGGCGCTGACCTTCGAGGTCCTGGGCGGCGACAAGATCGGCCCGTGGCCGCTCAAGCAGGGCGTCATCATCCTCGGGGCGGTCGTGCTCTTTGGTCTGCTGATCCCACACGTCGGCATGGCCACGGCGCTGCCGATGCTGATTGCCGTCGGCAGCATGGCCAGTGGCGAATTCCGCATCAAGGAAGTGTTGATCAACTGCATCGTTCTCACGGTCGGTTCGTGGGCCATCTTCATCAAGGGCCTGGGGCTGATCATCCCGCTGTGGCCGGATTTCCTGGGCTGAGCCGGAGCATCACATGGAACTACTCGACAACCTCGCGCTCGGCCTCGGCGTCGCCTTCACGCTCCAGAACCTGCTCTACGCGTTTGCCGGCGCCTTGCTGGGCACCCTCATCGGCGTGCTGCCGGGTCTGGGCCCGGTGGCCACCATCGCGATGCTGCTGCCCAGCATCTACGCGCTGGACGCCACGCCGGCGCTCATCATGCTGGCCGGCATCTACTACGGCGCGCAGTACGGCGGATCCACCACCGCCATCCTGATCAACGTGCCGGGCGAAAGTGCCTCGGTGGTGACCGCCATCGACGGTTACGCGATGGCGCGCAAGGGCCGCGCCGGTTCTGCCCTGGCCGCAGCCGGCCTGGGCAGTTTTTTCGCCGGCAGCGTGGCCACGCTGATCGTCGCGGCCTTCGCGCCGCCGCTCACCGAACTGGCCTTCAAGTTCGGCCCTGCCGAATACTTCAGCCTGATGGTGCTGGGCCTCATCGGCGCGGTGGTGCTGGCCTCGGGATCGCTGGTCAAGGCCATCGCGATGATCATCCTGGGCCTCTTGCTCGGGCAGATCAACACCGACGTCATCTCGGGCGTGCCGCGGTACAGCTTCGACGTGCCCGAGCTCACCGACGGCATCAGCTTCGTGGCCATCGCGATGGGGGTCTTCGGCTTTGGCGAGATCATCTCCAACCTGGGCCGCCCGGAAGAGCAGCGCGAGGTCTTCACCAAGGACGTGAAGGGCCTTTGGCCGACCAAGCAGGACTTCCTGGACGGCTTCCCGGCCGTGCTGCGCGGCACCGCACTGGGTTCCATCCTGGGTGTGCTGCCGGGTGGCGGCGCATTGCTCTCGTCCTTTGCCGCCTACACGCTCGAAAAGAAGATGAAGATGCGCCCGGGCGAAGTGCCTTTCGGCCAGGGCAACATCCGCGGCGTGGCCGGCCCCGAGAGCGCCAACAACGCCGGTGCGCAGACCAGCTTCATCCCGATGCTGACCCTGGGCATCCCGCCCA